>DATFXI010000294.1:0-62124 GCA_035316085.1 Candidatus Angelobacter sp. | reverse complement strand
CTGCCTTGGCTGGCGACGCGAGTGCTGCGGCCAGTCATGGCCGACCACAACTTCGCCAGCAGACCGGATTCCGCCCGGCTGGCAATCAGGCCCAGCCCGAGAACACAGAGCACACCCCCCAGGAGTCCCGCGATGATGCCTTGGGTGGTCCGATTCATGAACTCTGGCTTTCGAGCCGGCGCTGCGGAAGGCTCTGACATGGATGTATTGTAGTTTTCACCGGGGACACTTAGGGTGTAACCAAAGTTCGCCACCGTCCGTTTCCGAGTCACGGGGCTTTGCGCTGGAGCTGACCGTAATACGCGGCGGCATTATCAGCGAATGTGGCTTCATATTTCGGGAACTGACGAAGATCTTCATACCCCGTGAGCTTCAAGCCTTGCTGCACCTGGGGGAGTTTAAGGCCTTTGCTATACATGCGGTCTACCTGATCGCGCAGCTCGGCCAAGTAGTCGCGGAAGTGGCGCAGTTCCTTCTTGGTTGCCAGCGCAAAATGGCCGGGAACAATGTGCTCCACCGGAAGATGGAGTATTTGGTCGAGAGCGTGGACCCAGTTTTCCAGATCACCCTCGTCCATCGCCGGGCAGGAATTGGTGAGAAACAGGTCGCCGGTGGCGATGGCATGCTGGTCAGCGAAATAAACGACAAGGTCACCCATGGTGTGCGCCGGGCCCGGGTGGTAAATGCGAACCTCATGACTTCCCAGATGAAGAACAATCATCCTGTCGATGACCTCATTCAACTCGTACTCCGGCGGCGGGCGCTGGCCATTCTGGACCGCCTGCTCCTCTAGAGCTCGCCGCACGCGACTGCGTGTGTAGTGCGTGCTGATGATGACCGCATCCGGTCCCACCACGCTGTTGCCGCCACGATGGTCGGGATGGTAGTGGGTATTGACGATCCAGCGCACCGGCAGCGGAGAAATCTTCCTGATCTCTTCCAGCAGCTTACGGCCTTCCGGCAGATTGAGGCCGGTGTCCACAACCAGGATGCCTTTGTCGCTGATCAAAAACGTGGCGTTGGCGCTGGAGTCATTTTCAGAGATGTAGGCGTAAAGGTCGGGCGCGATCTTCTGCACGGAAGCCGAAGCGCCTGACACTCCCACCAGCACGAACGCGATCCTTTGCAGACAGTTCTGCAGCATGGGATGGTCATGGTAACAAAGCTTCGGCACTCATCGATAGGCGATGATGAACATCCGGCGGTAGGGAAACAGTGTTTGTCCCTGGTCGTTGGCAGGATACGCTTCTTCAAACCGTTCCAGACAGCGCTGCTCAAACAGACGGCGCTGGTCGTCGCTCGGCAAGCGCTCCAGATACGGGCGCATGGCCGTGCTGCGCACCCAGTCAAGCACTGCGCGCGGTCCTTCCATAATTTGCTGGTATTCAGTTTCCCAAATGTTCAGGCGGCGGGTCAGTTTGCGCAGCGCGTGGTAATAAAACGCGACGGGCTGAACGGTGTAACTTTTCGAAGCCGGGGGCAGCTTGCCGGTCCAGGGCATGCCCGGCGCGAGCGCGACATCTTTCATGAGTGTATGGGCCGGAACATGGTAGCTGTTGGGCATCTGCACGGCCAGCGCGCCGCCCGGGGCAACGTAGTTCAGCAGACGCGGAAACAGCTTTGCGTGGTGCGCCACCCAGTGCAGACAGGCGTTGGAGAAGATCAGATCAAGAGCCGAATCAGGCTTCCAAGCCTCTACGCTGGATGCAATCCATCTCCAATCGGGATGATTAGCCCGCGCCTGGGCCAACATTTCCGCCGAGTTGTCCAGGCCGGTGATTTCAGCTTGTGGCCAGCGCGCGTGCAACTGTTCGGTGCTGTTGCCGGTGCCACAACCCAAATCCATGAGGCGCCGCGGATTCTCAAGTTCTACTTGCGCGATCAGGTCGGTTGCAGGACGCGCCCGCTGGCTGGAAAACCTCACATAGAGTTTAGCGTCCCAATCGGGCATTAACTGAGAATCTAACGGTTGCATGCGGACGGGATCAAGCGAAGAAACACGGGCGTTTTGCCACGAGGCGCCACCCCTATGTTAGCTTGATGGCATGAATGGCCAATCCGGCGACCCCTCTGCCCCGGCCAGGGCAAAACCGGCCCAGTCTGGGGACCCCGGCCCGGCGCCCATCCTCTGTGCTCATCTGCTCCGCCAAGTGGACGAAAAGTTGATTGACCTGTTGCGTTCGCTTACCGCGAGCGAATGGGACCTCCAAACCGTCGCGCCATTGCGGAAGGTCCGCGACGTCGCAGCCCACCTGCTCGATACGACGCTTCGCAAACTTTCCCTGGTGCGGGACAAATGGCATGTGGAATCTGGCGAAATCAGTTTGCCTCAAAATGTAGTCACGCTGGTGAATCATCTGAACCGGGAAGGAGTGAGCGTTTACCGGCGTCTGAGCCCACCGATTCTCATCGACATGATGAAAATAGCCTGTCAACAGAGCGCCAGCTTTCACGAATCTCTTGATCCGTTCGCTCCTGCAGCATTCTCTGTCAGCTGGGCGGGGGAAGTAACCTCTCTGAACTGGTTTGACACGGCTCCCGAATTGACCGAACGCTGGCATCACCAGCAGCAGATTCGATTGGCCACGAATCGTCCTGGCCTTATGACGCCGGACCTCTACCACCCAGTCCTGGATTGTTTTATGAGGGGAATGCCGCATCACTTCCGAGATATCGAGGCGCCGGCCGGCACAGCGCTTCTCGTGGAGATTACCGGCGAGTGCGGCGGGTCCTGGTATTTGTCCAAGGGGTCGACGGGATGGAGTCTCGCAAAACCATCGTCCGGAGACTTCGCAGCCCAGGTCGTGATACCGCAGGAACTGGCTTGGCGGCTTTTTACAAAGGGCATCGATCGAGATCTAGCTCGCGAGCAGATAGACATCCGTGGAAACCGAAGTCTGGGCGAGAGGGTTCTCTATCTCACGGCGATCGTCGGATAGGCCCCGCTCTGAGCGAATTGCCTGCCAGATCTTGCAGTCCGCGAGGGCCGACATTCCAGCAGACACCAACACGCGACGGGGAGGGGATTGCTTCCCCGAGATTTCAATTTCAATTGTTGTGAAATTGGACTAGAATGCCGCCGCTTCTGGAGGAGGCATCAGTATGGTGAGGCTACGGTGTTGTCTTATTTGTCTCTTTTTCGCTTTCTCTCTAACCGGCCTTGCGGTCGCTCAAACGCAAATCACAACCGGAGTCATCCAGGGAACTACTCTGGACCAATCCGGCGCCGTGATCGTTGGCGCCGATGTAACCGCTAGGAACCTGGACACACAAACTGAAACCGCGCAGAAGACTGACGGAGATGGCCGGTTTGTCTTCCTTTCATTGAGGCCGGGGCGGTACTCGGTCACTGCTTCCAAAGGCGGTTTCTCTAAGGTGATTCAAAAAGATCTGGACCTCACGGTGGGCCAAGCAATTTCTCTCAAGCTCACTCTCAAGGTTTCAGCCGTCGCCGAGACCGTCGTGGTCACGGAGAGTCCGACGATTGAGCCCACCGAGAGCGTATCCAGCACGACGCTGAATGAGATTGCGGTCAGCGCGACACCGGTCCTGGGAAGAAAATTTGAAGATTTGCTCACGCTCACACCGGGAGTGAGCGTTGTACAGGGCCCGGACGGCGACGAAATCAGCTTCGCGGGCCAGCGAGGCATCTTCAACAACGTGAGCCTTGATGGCGGCGACTACAACAACGGCTTCTTCGGTGAGCAGGCCGGCGGGCAGCGCGCAGCCATTGACATCACCCTGGATGCAGTCAAGGAATTCCAGGTGGTGGCCAGTGGCGCCACAGCAGAGTTCGGTCGCACCGCCGGTGGGGTGGTGAACGTTATCACCAAATCGGGCACCGACCAAGTGCACGGCAGCCTCTTCCACTTCCAACGCATGGAAGCGCTCACCGCCAATACTTCAGACGATAAACCGCTGCAGGACTTTCATCGCGAGCAGTTCGGCGGCACGATCGGCGGCCCAATCGTGAGGCAGAAGATGTTCGTCTTCGGAGCAGTCGAGCAGATTTTCGAACATCTGATCAGGCCTAATCTCAGCGTGCAACAAGGAAAAACGGCTTGCCCTGTGCCGACGCCAACGGTCGCGGCAAACTCGGCTCTGATCGCAAGTAATGCGGATTGCCAGCGCCTGGCCCTGATCAACTTCTTCCAGACCAATCGCAATCAGCAGGAAGGCCTGCCGATCGAGCACCCTATCCGCAACACCGCGATCCTGGGAAAGTTCGATTGGAATGTCAATGAGGCCAACAAGGTAAGCGCCTCCTACAATTTTGACCGTTCCAACAACACGAATCAGACGTTCGATGTTCCCACCTATGGCAATTCAGCCAACGGGATTGAAGGGCCCTCCAAGATTAACGCCGTCAACTTCAACATGTTCACCACGGTGTCGGCGAAGAAGGTGAACGAAGGCCATGTCGGCTTCGGGCGCGAAGACCGTCCGCGCTCGGCAGTCACATCCAATGTGCCCGCTGATACCGCCATGGGATTCGCTACCACCTTCCGCTTTGGCGCGCCCTTCTTCTTAGAACCTAAGATTGACGAAGTGTTTAAACGCGTCCAGGTGAGGGACAATTTTTCGATCCTGGCGGGCAAGCACACCATCAAGTTCGGAGGGGAGTGGCTGCACAGCAACAATACGCAGGTGTTCCGCGGGTTCTTCACCGGCCGCTTCATCTTTGATTCGGTGCTGGGCTTCCTGCACTACGCCACGGACGGCCCTTCAGTGCGTCTCTGTGCAAATGGTGTGTACGGCACGCCTGCTCAATGCACGGCGGCGGGATCGTCCGCTACACCCTTCAGTCCGCTCCTCCTGTATCTGCAGCATGCAGGGACCAACGGAGCTACAACCGATGCCGCCGGTGCGTCCGACATCAGCAACGAAAACTATGCGCTGTTCCTGCAAGATAAGTGGCAGATTCGGCCGAACCTGACCTTGGACTACGGCCTGCGCTGGGAAGCGCAGATCTTCCCCGACCCGGTAATTCCTCCAGCACAGACTGCCTACGGTGTAAATCTCAGTGATCCCCGATTCCCCTCCACGGGGAAAATTCCCAACGCTACTAAAATGTTTCAGCCACGGCTTGGCCTGGCGTGGGACGTCCGCAGCAACGGGAAGTCGGTCGTTCGCGCCAGTTGGGGCATCTACAACGCGCAGCAGAACATGCTTACGCAAGTGGGCGCCATTACTACCAACGGCGTCCAGCAGCAAACTCTGTTTGCCGGGGATGTGGGCCCTGGAATATTTATCAGCCCTAACGGGCCTCCTCCCGTTTGGCCTAATCCCATAACTCCGGCGGCGCTACCGCCTGGAACGTTTCCGTTCCAGCCTGGCGTCACAGTCTTTGACAAAAACTACAACAATCCCCGTATCTACGTAGCCAACTTCGGCTTCTCGCAGCAGCTTGCTCCTAACTGGGCGGGCTATCTCGATCTCACTTGGGCGAAGGGAGTCTATTTAACCCGGTTTGTCGACCCCAACACCGGTTCTACCGTCACTGTTCCCGCAAACGGTGACACCGTAATTTACTCGGGACCGGCGCCGTTCGGAAATCTCGGTTCGGTTACGGATACTCAGAGTTCAGCCCATTCCCTCTATCGTGGCATGACCATAGGCGTGAGGAAGCGGATGAGTCACGGCGTCCAACTTGAAGGGAACTATGTACTTTCGGAAGATGTGGATGATGATTCCAACGAACGCGACCCATTCACGTTCCGCTACTTCAATCGCTTCAATTTCCGCAAAGACTACACGTTTTCCGACCGCGACAGCCGCCACAAATTCAACTTTTATGCCACCACAAAACTGCCCGCGGGTTTTGAGTTCGGCGCGCGCATCCAGGCTCACACCGCGCAGCCCATTACCGACAATCCTCTGGGAACCGGGACCGGTACTCCCTGCACTCCCAACAACTCTCTGACTCGGGTGGTTGCCGGCGTCGACTGCGGCCGCAATCACCTTCGCAAAGACAACGGTTTCTTCACCTTTGATTGGCGTGCACTCAGGCCAATCCACTTTGGCGATCGTTACGCTCTGATCCCGATGGTGGAGGTGTTCAACAGTTTTAACAATAAGAACAACGTAAACCCGCTGGTCACGCCGGGGCTGTTCAATTTTGACGGTTTCCTGCGCCAGGGTGTAGGTGATCCACTGCAGGCCCAACTCGCGGTGAAGTTTACGTTCTGACCGCCAACCACAATTTACATTTGCCGGCGTGGGCTTTCCACGCCGGCATTTTTTCTCTACATCGTGAAGCCGCCCGCCCGCGCGATAAAAATGAGTCGCGGCTAGACCGAAACCGTTTTCGCCTTGTTGGCATCGATGGCCGCGAGCATGTCCTCGTCCTTATCGAACTTGAACCACGTTAGCCCGCGTTCCTGAGCGATTTTTTCTTCAGCGTGCCCCAGCGATTCAAGATCACTCTTATCCACTACGCGCACGCCCTTGCTCTCCAGATGCTGGCGGACCTGCTGCGCGCAAGCGCCCTGGCCATCACTCACGCCCTCGAGGTATTTGAGAACGTGCGCCGCGCCGACCTCACCGTCGTGCCGGGCGATGCCGACCAGTCCCTCGCTGGCTTTGCGCGCCCAGCCCACAGCGTACATTCCCGGCAAGACTTTGCCGGTCTGAGGATCGAACAGCTCGTAGTGGGGGGCGCCCTTGGTGTCTTCACCAACGGCAGGATTGGTCACATAAGAATCGCGGTTATAGGGCAGGCCTACCGCCGGATCGGCAACGTCGCCAATCGCGAAGATCATGGTGTCTACCTCAAGGTCTGCAGTCTTGTCGGTAGCTTTACAGGCAATGTTGTCATCGCGTTGCTGCAGAACATTTTCGACAACTGTCAGCCGGCTGATCCTTCCGTCGGCGCCGGCGTGGATGGCTTGCGGCGAGCAAAGGAAGCGGAAGCGAAGCCGCCCGCCCTGGACTTCCTGCGCCGGCTTGGCCAAGACGGGAAACGTCTCTTCTGCCAGCTTGTTGGGGTCCTGTCCCACCGCGGCCAGCTGCGGCTGGATGCGTTGCAGTTCAGCATCAAACGCTGCGCGATCAAGGAATTCTTCAATGTCTTTGAATTCCTTTTTATCGAACTTAGCCTCGAATGGGCCGCGCCGCGCCACCACGATCACTTCCTCCGTCGTCTTTTTGGGATCATCCACCAGCAGCCAGTGAGCAACGTCCACCATGACGTTGCCCATGCCCACCACGGCCACGCGCTTGCCGACGGAAAAATCCTTAGCGGTGAACGGCGGGAGCAGATTGTAGTAATAGACGAAGTCCTTTGCCGGATAGACGCCCCGGGCAGTCTCGCCGGGCAGACCGAGCTTCTTGGTGCCCTGCGCCCCCACCGAGAAGACCATGGCTGCCGGTGAAAAGCGGCGCAGATCGTCAATCGAGACCGCCGACTCCGCGCTCACTGGCACGTGGCCGAAGTAGTGTACGTTGGGCAAGCTCAACACTTTGGCGAACTGCTTGCGCAAGCCGACCTTCATCTTGTCTTTGGTGGGATAAATGCCGTACTCGGCCAGGCCGCCGGGTTTGATGTCGCGATTGAAGATGATGACTTCATGCCCGCCCTGGGCGATTTTTTGCGCAGCGAACATTCCTGCTGGTCCGGCGCCGATCACGAACACGGTCTTCACATGGTCCTCCACATGTTGCGACAGCGTTTTCAGGTCCATTTGCACGGAACGCAGAGAAGGCAATTAAGCCGCGGGCGTTCAAACCCCGCTTTTCTCTGCGTCAATACGTCCGTTTTTTCCCGTGGTCTACTTGCAGACTATTATCTCTCATCCGGGGCGGCATGTCTCGAGAATACGATGGTCGGTGTCGTGCGGTCAGGCAGATTTTGCTTCAATTTGCGCCCCTAAGAGCGAGAGCTTGGGTTCATGCGCGATAGCCTCAAGCAGTTGGCGCGTAACGCGGTCATCCGTCTCCGCGGCGCTGCTTAACTCGACGGGATAGCGGATCACCACTTCGAGACCGGAGGCTGTCAGTCGCAAGCGGCTCTCCGGCACTAAGGCGCCGATTTGCACCGCCTGCAAATTACGCTCGAGATAGCGGCGCTGTCTCTCAAGCGTGTCTTGATATCCGGCAAAGACCTTCTTCACAGCGTCCAGCAACCGCTGTTCCACCTCAAGATAATCTTGCTCCGGACGCAGCGTGAGAGTGATCTCATGCCACAAGAAATTCGTTCCCGGGATCTGCTTGAACAGGCCGGCGCCTGCCTGAAAGACCACCGCGTTCGAGAAGACGGCGACGCGTCCCGTCGGCCTTGGGCTGGTGCCGCCGGTGAGTTCCATCAGGTGCAGGCGCACGATCCCGACATCGACTACGTCGCCGGTGATCCCCGCAACCTGCACACGGTCGCCAACCCGCACGCCGTACTTCCCGATCAAGAAGAAATATCCAGCCACGGAGAGAATCACGTTCTGCAAAGCCAGAGTAATGCCGATGGTCAGCAGGCCGGCAAAGGTTGTAATGGCCCCGAGTTCGCTGGCGAAAGCCACCGAGATGATAATGGCCATCACGCACCATAGAGCGATCCGGCGCAGCAACAGAAACTGGTTGCGGCGCCGCGGGTCGGTCACGTAACGAAACGTGGCGCGGCGCCACAGCTCGAAAATTCCGAGTACGATCCCCAAAATGACGCCCAGAGCCGCGAGTCGTAACAGCAATCCCTTGAGCAAAGTCGAGTACTGGCTCTGCGCCGCCGCGCGCCAGTTGCCGACGCTGCGTTTGTACAGATCAAGCAGGATAGATTGCTTACCCAGCGGCAGCAGGCTGGCGGAGAGCTGCTTGTACTGTGCGGTCAGCGCGTCCAATTCCTTCTTCTGCTGGGTGAGCGCGGCTGGATCGTTAGAGCTGGGCTGGGCCGCCAATTGATCACCCTTTTGCGTGAGCGCGCGGATCTGAGCCACCAAAGGGCTGCGCAACTCTTTGGCAGATTGTTGAAGAGCATCGGTCGATCGCAGATTGTCGTCGAGGCTGTCGATCTTGTGGCTCAGGGCGAACAGTTCCGAGAACACAGCGATAATGCCAGAAGGGGCTGTCTTGTGCTCCTGAGGCGCCGGAGTCGCCTGGGCCGGCGAGGCGGCGGACGATGGATTACCGGTTCCTCCCGCTTCCTTGGAACTTTCGACTGCAGGCACAGTGCGCGCCAGCTCGTCGATTTGAGCGGGTAAGCTGGCAGCGCTGCCTTTGCCGCCGGTGCTGCTCACCTGGAGCATACTGCGCACAGCATCGCGCCGGGCCTCAAACAGTTCGAGTTCGCTTTCGGTTTCCGCAATGTTTGCCAACAACGTGCGGCGCTTGTTTCCGGTCGCCGTCTCCAGCTTCTTCCGCAGGGCATCGAGTTCCTGCTGCGACTGCTTCACCTGGGCCTCCGTTTTGGCGGAATATTCGGCGAGGCGCTGATACTGTGAAGGTGGTTGAGTGGTCGCGCCCGGCGTGCCGGAATTGGCTTGATTCGCGAGCGTCTGAGCTTGTGCCTTTGCGAAGTCAAACGATAGACGCACGATCTGGTCGGCAAGCTGGCGATTGTCGCGCAGAAAGAGGACGTCACTGGGCTCACTCACCAATTGCTGCTGGGCGGACAGCTGGCGGTGCCAGACCACGCTCTGGTTGAGGAATGGGATGATCTCTTCTCCGGGAACGGAAACACTGCTCGTACCGGTTTGACTGCGTAACGAGACGCATATCATCAAAAGAGCAACAACCACCAGATGTCTCGAAGTTCTTGTTTGCTGCATTGGCGACTCGACTGTTTGTTGTGAAGCGGCGAGATTGACTGCAACACGGAGATAATTTTGGATTTAACCAGGTGAGTGGTTAGAGTCTGGATGAACTGAAAAGGTTGTTTTTCAGGGCTGCGCAATCGCTGTTTTTGTACGGCAAATTAAAAAGGGTGTTCTTGTTCGAACACCCGTCACAACTATTTTCCCTTGTTGTTGGATCGTTCACGGAGACTTAGCTCCGCGACTCAGTTACTTTTTCTTTTTCTTCTTCGCTGCTTTTTTCTTCGTTGCCATTCGTGTCCCTCCTCAAAGATTTTTCTATAGCTGAGGCCCTTTGTGGTCTCCCGCAATCCCCTAGCAAACGGTCTTGCAGGTCCACACCCAAAATATTGAGATACGCACGGCACGTTGTCAATAAAAAAAATGAGGCAAAGCGGAGCAGGAAGTCCGGCACGCGAAATGTTTTTAGGGTACGCTGCTGGTCATGATTGTCCGCGCCGTGCTAATTGTGGCCACTGTGCTCGTCATTTTTGTGCTGCTCCGCCGAGTACTAAAATAATTTCACCGCTTTGGAGATGTAGCTCAAAAATCATTCGCGATCGGCCGGAGCAAGAACATCTTGAGCGCGTGCGGTTCACAATTGTTTCCCAATCCACTCCATGCCTCGCTTCTGTACAGCGGCATCCGTGCCGAAGCCGGCCATCCAATGCACATCAGGCTCGCGGCGGAACCACGTGATCTGGCGCTTGGCATAATTTCTGTGCGCTTGCTGGGCCGCGGCAATCGTCTCCGGCAAAGAAAGCTCGCCGAGGAGAAATTGCGTGGCCTGCTTGTAGCCCAGCGAATCCAGCGGGCGCGCGTTGCTTCCGTAGCGTTCGCGGAGAGCGCGGGTTTCTTCTATCAAGCCGCCAGCAAACATTTTCCCGGCTCTTTCGTTGATTTGTTGATAAAGATTCTCGCGGCTGGGATTCAGCCCGAGGCGCAGAATTCTGTAACCGAGCAGCGGATCGCGGCCTTGGCGCCAAAGATCGGTCATAGGACGGCGCGCACTGAGAGAGACTTCCAACGCGCGGACCACTTTGGCGACGTCATTGGCGTGGACGGCGTTTGCCGAGTTCGCATCCAGACGCCGCAGCATGCGGTGAAGGTACTGCGCCCCGCGTTCCCGGGCGCGTTCGCGCAAACGCGCGCGCAACTCTTCCGAGCGGGGCGGACCCGCAAACAGCCCTTCCAGCAAAGCCCGCAGGTAGAGGCCGGTACCTCCGACGACAACGGGTAAATGCCCGCGCGCGCTGATTTCCGTGATGGCTTTCCGCGCCAGGCGGGAATAGTCGCCGGCCGTGACCACCTCAGTGGGCTCAGCGATGTCGATCAGGTGGTGTGGCACCATGCGCCGCTCTTCGCGCGATGGCTTGGCCGTGCCGATCTCCAGCTCGCGATAGACGGCGACGGAATCGCAACTCACAATCTCGCCGCGCATCTTTTGCGCCACATGCAGGGAAAGAGCCGTCTTGCCGCTTCCCGTCGGACCGACAATCACCAGCAGGGGCGCGGTCACAGAGCGCTCCACCAGCGACGCAGCAACACGAACAGCAGCGCCATCAGTGCGATCAAGGCCAGGCCGAGAGCTTGTTGGCGTCGTGCGTCCATGGCAGACATTGTAACCATCAAAACCCGGAGACAGGATTGAGCGCAGCCAGCCTCGGCGTGGAGGTGTTTGCTAACGCAGGCGAGGGCGCCTGCGCTCCTGATCCGGAATTGCAGAATGTTAAACTTCTGTCAGCAGAAACTTCGCCAACCGCCGGAAACGGATGCCAACCGCGCTCAAATACCAGTTCGACCAGTTTGAAGCCGACGTCAACGCTGCTGAGCTGCGCCGGAACGGCATTCGCCTCAAACTGCAGATGCAGCCTTTTCAAGTTCTGGTGGCGCTGCTGGAGCGCCCGCGTGACGTGGTCACACGCGAAGAGTTGCGGCAACGCCTTTGGCCGCAAGACACGTTCGTTGATTTCGACCATGGTCTAAACACTGCGATGGCCAAGCTGCGCGACGTGCTGGGCGATTCTGCGGGAAACCCGCGCTACATTGAGACCATTGCCAAGCGCGGCTACCGCTTTCTGGGCGAGGCCCAAATCGTCCAGACGCCGGTTTCGGCTTCGCTCATCGCTACGGCAAATCCGCCGGCGACTCATGCTGCGGAGGCCAGCGCGCCGCGAACCATTCCGCCCATCAGCGCCGGTGCTCCTGAAGCAAGCGATCTTCCCCGCGCCCGCCGCGGTACAACTCGTGTGCTGTTTGTGCTGGCGCAGATCATGTATGTGATCTTCTACATCTCCGCCTTGTTTGATTGGCAGCAACTTCATCGGGCCTCGTTCATGATCTGGCCGGGCGAAGGAACGGCCGTATTCGTGACGTTCCTGGTCACGGCGATGGCCGGAGTTGCCGTGCGCTTGTATCTGATCACGGCCACAAGTTTCGACTACCATCTGCTGGGTGAAAAGTACCGCATTCTTTTTCCCGCGCTTCTGGTGCTGGACATGATCTGGGCGCTTTCCCCGCTGCTGCTGGCTGACCGCATGGGAATCGGCCTGGCGCTGGGCGCTTCCGCGGCGTTGATCTATATGCCTTTCGCGCAGCGGGTGCTGATGAAGATGATCGCCCGCCGCGCATGAGCGGCGGACCAGAGCTTATTGGAATTCGCTTTTGTCAGGGTTGTAATAAAACGCCGCGCGAATCAGAACAAAATCGCCAGTGAACTTCACGGGAAGCTGAGGCAGCGGATCAGCGGAGGTCAGCGCGCCCCAGGCAGCGCGGTCCAGCGCCAGGTCGCCGGAGGTGGAGATGAGCTTCATGCCCTGGATAGTACCGTTTTTCATGATGGCGAACTCAATAACCACCACGCCTTTCTTCATCATCGGGGCGCGGGCCACTTCCGGGACCAGCGGGTCCCAATGGTCCTGCACGCTGATCTGCACGCGCTTCCAATAAGGCCCGAAGTCCACGCCCAGCGTGTCGGTCAGGACTTGGAAATCGCCGATGCGGTCAACTTTCGGACGAACCCCGGCAGTGTGTCCCCCAGTCGCGCCTACGTCAGCGCCGGTGCGATTGTTGGCAGCGGAGTGGATCGCCTGATCAATCGATGAGCCTGGTGAGGACATGGAAAACGGGTTCTGCTTAGGCGCAGGCATTTCGAGCTTGGCTGTCTCCGAGGTGCGTTGCTGGGCCGCGGCGGGTTCTTGCGTCTGTGGCTGCGGGGGCTGCTGCTGCGGCGGTTGCATGGCTTGCTGCGGCGCAGGTTTGGGTGGAGGAGTCTCGCGGCCGGGCGCCCGGCTGGCTTCCACCAGGCGGCGCAAATCTTCGCGGCTCGGCACCGGGGCCTGCTTCTGCTGGTGGATCCGGTTCGACGAGATTTCAGGCGGTTTGGTCTTGGGCGGCGCCGACGGACTGATCACGATGTCCGTAGCCTGCTCTTTCTGCGGCAGAGGAACTACGACAATCGGTTTGGGGAGCCACTTGGGAACAAACATCAACGCCAGGAGCAACAGGCCGTGCGCGGCGAGCGAGATCCAGACAGCTTCCCGGCGGCGGTAACGGGCCACATCTTCTCGCAGGTCGCCGATGAGCAGGTGCAACTCGCCATCCAGGATGGGTGCGGGGACCGCGGCTTTCGGCGCTTCGCGAATTGGAGGTTCCATCACTGGAATGACAACACCAGCCCAGCAAGAAGTATGTGTTTCTATTGTCTCATTAGAACGACAGTCGCGAGACTTCCTTGCAGGCGGATAACTTGAAGAAACCTCGAAAACAATAGATTTTCTTGGGTTTCTTGTGAAACTACAGGCCTTGCTTTACAACTTTTTACAAAAATCTCGGAACGTGGGCCAGTTCCACCGAACTGGCCCATTGTCGGTATCAGACGTTCATCGCGTTAGCGATGAACTCACGTGTCGGATGGTGAGATGCCGCGGATGAAACTGACCTACGACCCAAGCTCAAGCGCATCGATGCCCGCCCGTAAGCTGTGTTGGTGGATGGCCGAGAGGATGTCCAAACCCGCCGCCAGGGCTGCCCGGCCGTCTTCCAGCGAGACCGTAGGCCGGCGGCGGCCGCGTACGGCATCCAGAAAAGCCTTCAGCTCGGCATGCAGCGGCTCTTCAGCCTGGACCGCGGGTTTGTTGATTGAGACGCCAGGAATCGGCACTCCGGAATTCGACGATGCCATTTCGATCAGCTGGCTGAGAGGAAATTTTTCTTCCGCGGTCACGCGGATCTGCAACACGTCCTGCCTGCCGTAGTCGATGGAAATGTATTCCTTCGGCTGAAAGAAGCGCAGCTTGCGCACCCGCTCCGTGCTGATGCGGCTCGCAGTGAGGTTGGCCACGCAGCCCGAGGCAAACTCCATGCGCACGTTGGCGATGTCCACTTTGCCTGTGACCACCGGCAGGCCTACCGCGCGAATCTCGGTGATGGGCGACTTCACGAAAGAAAGAACGACATCAATATCGTGGACCATCAAATCCAGGACCACATCTACGTCGAGGCTGCGTGGCGTGAACACGCTCAGCCGGTGGACCTCGAAAAACATCGGTTTGGTGATAAGCGGACTTGTGGCACGCACGGCGGGATTGAAGCGCTCCAAGTGCCCCACCTGCGCGATTCGACCGTGCCTTTTGGAGAGTGCGATCAGCTCGTCGGCTTCGTCGAGCGATGAGGCCAGCGGTTTTTCGATGAGCACGTCTACGCCCGATGCCATCAGCTTTGCCGCCACGCTCAAGTGATCAACCGTGGGCACAGCTACCGACGCGGCATCAACTTTGCCTGCGAGTGCGTCCACGCCGGCCAGCGCCGGGCAGCCGAACTGCGCGGCCACGGATTGGGCCAAAGAAGTGTTCGCGTCGACTACCGCAGCCAGTTCCACGCCGTGACCCTGCTGCTGCAGTTCGTGATACACGCGGGCGTGGTTCTTGCCGAATGAGCCCACACCAACGACCGCTGTCCGGATTACACTTTCGTTTGCCACGGGTTGATTCTCTCAGAGGCGGACAGAAGCGACAAACCTTATCATCAAGGTCGGGCGATCGAAGGAGGCTGCAATATGTCGCGCGCTTTCGGTTTCATTACCTTGATCATCGTGGTTGGCATAGGCGCCTACATTTACATGCGGCAAACGCAAGGTGTGATGACGGCCGGCACCAGTGATCCGATCGCTACTGTGGACCTGGTCGGTGTCCGACAGGACTTGCTGGTCATCGCCCAGGCCGAGCGTAGCTACGCCGCCCTGAACGGCAAATACGTTTCCCTCGACGACCTTCGTTCTCAAGGCTCGCTTACCATGACCCGCAACAACCGCGGCCCCTACACCTACTCAGCTGAAGTCAGCGACTCCAGCTTCCGCATCGTGGCTACATGCAACTGCCCCGTCAGCTCGGGCATGCCCAAGAGCCTCAGCGTGGACCAGCGCATGGAAGTGCAGCAAGAGCGGTAGGTTTCTTCGAAGGCGATGAATGTCTGCCTAAAGGCGCGCGATTCGCAAGCGAATCGCTAGACGCTGATACTGCTGGTGGGTCAGTTTTTCAAATTGGCCTACCACCCAAAATCCAAAGCAAAGTCACCCGTTGCGCTATAATCCCGGACAAGGCCGAGAGGCGGCCTACGGTCCGCGTAAAGGGTTGAACCCACCGCTCAAATCTTCAACAGTCAGAGACCCTGACTTCCAGCCCGAGTAATGCGGACGCCGGGCAAGCTATGGAAGGAAGGCGTCTATGTCAAAGGCAAAACTCCCTGAGCGTGCCTCGCTCGAATACTTGAAAAAACTGGCCAAGGAGCGCCTGCGGGAGCTGCGGCGCGCAGACCCTGGCGTAAAGCTGGCCGCCGCCCAGCTGGCCGTCGCTCGAGACCACGGCTTTCCCAGCTGGCGTGCACTGAAGGCCGAGGTCGATAAGGGGCGACCAGACAACTCTGCGCTCTTCTTCACAGCCTGCGCCAAAGGTGACATCGCAACGTTGAGAACCCTGCTTGCGAATGATTCAGGCCTGACGCGTATCGGCGATCCTAAAGGAGATTACCCGGGCTGGACCGGCCTGCACACCGCAGCGCGGAGCGGCTACCTGGAGGCGGTAAAGCTGCTGCTCCGGCACGGCGCGGACCCCAACGCGCGCGAGGCCGGAGACAACACCTATCCGCTGCACTGGGCTGCCGCCAACAGGCACGTGGAGATTGTGCGCGCGCTACTGGATGCGGGCGGCGACGCGCAAGGCATTGGCGACGTGCATGAGCTCGACGCGATTGGCTGGGCCACGTTCTACCATGAGCCGGGCGGTGCGCATGGTGATAAACCGGAAGTTGCGGCACTCCTGGTCGAATGCGGCGCTCACCACCACATCTTCTCCGCGATTTCTCTCGGCGATCCGCAGCTGATACGCACAGTGGTGAAGCAGAACCCGAAAGCGCTCGAACGCCGGACATCACGCTTCGAGGGCGGGCAGACTGCCCTGCATTTTGCCGTCAGCCTGAAGCGTTATGACATTCTCGATCTCCTGATCAATCTGGGGGCGGACCTGGAAGCCGAAGACTTGAGTGGCCACACGGCGCTGGCGGTGGCGATGATGCGCGGCGATCGCCAGGCAATCCACCGGCTGCACGCGGCGGGCGCGAAAGGCAACAAGGGCTGGATGCTTGGGCCCGGGGCCAAGCCAGCGGCAGAGCCCTCGGCTTTCATTGAAGGCATGGCCAAAATGGCGGAATCGGTCACGAAGATTATCCCCATGATCCGTGTCCCGGACATCGCGCAGACGCTCGACTGGTATGTGTCCATCGGGTTCAAGGAACTTGGCCGGTACGCGCACCAGGGCCAGGTAAACTGGGGCATCGTGCAATTGGGAAGAGCCGCACTCATGCTGAACCTGGGCGGCATGGCCGGCGCCCACGACGTGACCCTGTGGTTTTATACCGACAAAGTCGATGAGCTCTACCAGCAGCTCAAGGCGCGCCAGATCTCGGCCGCGCAAGCTGCTCTCGCCGGTGCGCCGCAGGAGCAACAGGTGGTCGAGTTTGTCGCCGACATCGATAATCCTCCGTACGGAGGGCGGGAGTTCGGCATTCGCGATCTGAACGGATACATTCTCTATTTCCGGTGGGGCGGGTGAAGGGACCAACCATCATGCTTGCCGCACAAGCTGTTGCTGAGTTGGGGAGTCGCACCGCTTCGGGAAAAACTGGTAACATTCTTTCTCTCTTACGGCGCCTGCGTCACGGCACCACGAGCTCCAGCGACTTCCCCTCCGGGGAACATAGAACATGAAGATGTCCAAGAGAACCTTTTTGCGACCCGCACTCGCGGCGAGCGTCCTGCTGACAGCCGGCGCGAGCGCGTCGGGACAGGCTGTACCAGCCTGGTCGCCGGTTTCCAAGTGGAGCACCTCGTTTTTCAATTGTCCTTCCCAGCAAGAGCGCGAAGATTTGACCCGTCGTGCCGCGGCCGGCGAAGCCAATGCCCAGGACCGTTTGGGCACGTTTCATCTTTCCACTTGCCAGGACGACAAGAACCCCAGCGAAGGGACCAAGCTGTTGGAGCGAGCGGCGGCGCAAGGCAACGCTCACGCCCAGCTCACGCTGGGTGAAGCCTATCGTGACGGCAAGGCCGGCGCCAGGGACATGCAGAAGGCTGTGGCCTGGTTCGAGAAAGCGGCCGTTGCGGATGACGCGCGGGCCCAGAACAATCTGGGCGTGGCGCTACGACTGGGCCAGGGCGTGACCAAGAATGAGGCCAATGCAGCGCGGCTGTTCCGCATCGCGTCGCAACAAAGCCTGCACGAAGCCGAATACAACTTGGCTACTCTGTACGACCAGGGCCGGGGCGTGGAGCAGGACTACGAGACCGCGCGCGACTGGTATGAAAGCGCCGCCCAAGCCAGCGATGGCGATTCCGATGCGGAATATCGGCTGGGCATGCTATACGAGCTGGGTCTGGGCGGCGACAAGGACCCCAAGGAGTCGGTGGACTGGTTCAAGAAAGCCGCCGATCATGGATCGTTCTACGCGGCGCTACGCCTTGCCACCAGTCCGCCGGCGGGGGCGCCGCACTTCGAATCGGAACGCTTTTTGTACCTGGCGGGGCAGGCGCTGGCCAGCGGCCGCGGTGTTCAGCGCGACGAGCCTCGCGCGTTCTCCCTGGTCAAGCAATCGGCGGAAAGGAATTACGAACCGGCCATGTTCATGTTGGCCACTATGTACAACGCCGGCCGGGGCACGCCCAAGAACGAATCCAAGGCGCTGGAGGCTTATCTCCAGGTGATCGCTAAGAACGATAGGCACTACGTGGCGTACAACAATTACGCCTGGATCTTGGTGACCGCAGAAGACAGGAAGCTTCGCGACCCGCAGAAAGCCCTGCCCTACGCGCAGAAGGCTGTAGATCTGAGCGGCGGCAGGGAAGCGTATGCGCTCGACACTCTGGCCCGCGTTTATTTCCAGCTAGGCGACGTGGACAAAGCCATTGAATTGCAAACCAAGGCTCTCGCTATCGCCCCGGACCGCGAGAATTACCAGAAAGCCCTGGCGGAGTACAGGGAAGCCAAAGCCCATCCGCCCGCGTCGAAATAGACGGGCTAGCGCAGTCGCGAAATCTGGTGAAGGTTCCAGGCGGTAAGAAAGCCTTCCCAGCCCGCCAACGCCCAGGGGACCACTCTTTCCAGCTTGTGATGGTGGGTCTTGTGGGCCAGGTACATCCCGCCCAGCAGGAAGCCAAGGCTGCTTGCCGAATAAACCGCCTCGCCGGCGGAGCTGGAGACGAACGGACGCGCCAGCGGGTTGGCCTCGCGCGCTCTGGGATATGCAAGGGCCCGCTGCGTGGACCAGGAGTCGCCGGCCAGTCCGACAGCAAACGCACCGGCCGCGAATGTGTTCTTTGTGTCAAAAAAGCGGTGCGGCTGGTCGGCGCCTGGCGTAATGGCAGAGGTCAGCTCGGGCTGCTTGGCCGGCGCGTTGTTCGCGTCGCTGGCGGGCGTGGTGCTGCTAGTCGCGGCCGGTTGCGAGCTTGCCTCCTGCGCGAATACGGAAGAGCAGCAGAACAGAATCACAACAGAGACTGCGGCGGCAATGGTTTTCATGGGCCCGGGCTATGTAAGAAGCGTCGCCCGGCCATCTTGCGTCACGCCCGCCAGGAGTGAAATAAGGAACTCCGCTTACAAGATCGGCAATCGCGACCTAGTCGGAAGGCGGTAGGCACGCACCGCTGACAATATCGTCTTAACACGGCGGCGAACGTCAGCTCGGAGCGACCACTTGGCCAACGGCGTTCCAAAACGGGAAGACAAAAAATCTCTTCTTTCAATCCTGGATATTGTTTCCGCAATCGCGCACAGGTAGGATGGCGGCGCTCAAAAGGGCGCGCTCCTGGGCGGTCCAATTTCTCCGGTAACATCCACGCCAAAAAGTCACTCTTGAGCGGAGCTTCTCGAGGGAAAACAGAGCGGAGGGCAAGAATGTTAACAACTTCGCAAGCAGCCAAGATTGTGCGCGATTGCATTCGGTTTGTCAGCGATTTTTCCGGGGACATCAACATGGGTGACCAGTTGCAAGCGGTTGGGATTCAAAGCGCCAACAGCCAGCGCAGTCTCAAGATTGAGATCTCCACTAATTCCGAAATCGGAGTCCCCAGCGAGAATCACACCATGTCCACAGGCGACTTCAGTTTTGACGAGACCTCACAGGTTTCTGACGTCACCAGCCAAGTCGTAAGGAAGGCCGCGCCGGCAGGGGACGAAACGGCGTAGGGGCAAAGCACAACGTAACTCAAGAATTGGAGCGCTTTATGATCAGGGTCCTGGCTGCCGTTACCATGCTCTTCGTGTCGGCTGCAGTGCACGCGCAGGGCATTAAGAGCTGCGACGCATTCGACACTCCCGACCACCACTGGCAAGTGGTGTGCGTTTTTTCCCCGAGCGCGGATGAAAACTCCGTCCCACGGCTCAAGGCCTATCTCTTTGACCCTGTGGCCGGCCGCATCGTTCCGTCGGTCCTCGCCGACCCATCGCGCGACGGGTTCAGCCTCACTATGCAGGAGATGTTGGATCCCAAGCGGACCTATCTGGTGTTTGCGATGGGAACCACGGTGCAAGGCAAGTCATCCGCGGACGTTACGAATGGGAAAGTCACGTTTCATGCCGCTACGCCGGCGGACGCTGGGAAAACAGGCGCTGCTTCCGCGACAAAACAGGCAAGCGCGCTCGAAAGCGTCATCGCCAATGTGCAGGGAGCGGACTCGAAAGAGAAAGCCGATCTGTACTTTTCCGGGACGATCTGGGCGGTGGGCGGCCAGGACTGGAGCTGGGCGGGCTCCGTGGACCTGAAAATACAAAGGCCGTTTTCTGTTGGGAACACGCGATTCGATCATCAGTTCGGCCCGTCACTGACTCTGCAGAGCAGCAACGATCCCAGTGCCGACCCCGACAGTCTGAAATACGGCGTGCAATGGAGCGCGCGCCTGATCGGCATCCACGGCCGTTTCAAAGGCATGTTCGCCAAGGAAGACTTGCGCATGGAAACGACCCGCGACTTCTCGGATCGCAACTTCATTTCCGAAACTCGTTTTACGTTCGAGCTTCCTACACTGGCCAGCGCTAGAAAGAACCGGCGGGGATACCTCGAGCCTTTTGTGGGGGTTGAGGCCGGCAGGAACATCGAGGCGCCGCTGGCGACGGTGGATGGCACGGGCAGGGCGCGTCCGTTGGCCGGCGTTTCTTTCGCTCTGGCCTTCACCAAGGTTCCGCACTTGCAGGCGATCTCAATTACTTCCGACTACGTGCGCCGCTGGCCGCTCGAGACCGAACTCGGATACCGGACGGATTCCAAGGACGTTCTCCACCTGACCAGCGTCGGGACAGCCCCCAAGGACCGGGTCACGTCGAAGATCAATTTTATGATGAAGGACTGGCTCGGCATTTCTTTCGGCCATGAGTACGGCAGCGAGCCGCCGGCGTTCAAGCTGATAGACAACAAGCTGACCCTGGGTCTAGTGATTCAAGCCAAGTTTGGATCGCCGAAAACTACCGCAAAGTAGGACCGGGGCAGTCCCAGTCCGGCCAGGGCGGACGGTTGCGGGTTGTGGCGGTTGGGATCTGCCGGAGCCAGGATTGGTCAGAACATAAGGTGTTCTTTCATGGAGTAGGATAGGGGCCGTGCTCGGCACGGTGGTGGTCTACTTCGGCTTGGGCGCTGCGTTCCTGGGAGTTGTCTCTCTCCTGCGACCATTGTCATTCTTGGCAATCCGCTCGCGGAGGCTCGCTCTGCTGATCGTGGCGGCAGGGATTCTTGTCGTCCTGATTGGCGCTTTGCTGCCCGCGGCGGACCAGCGCGTGGCTGACCCGCGCACACACCTGGACGAATTTGTTCCTGTTTACCAGTTCAACGAGTTCCACTCTACGCGGGTAAAAGCATCGCGGGAAGAGGCGTATCGCGCCATCAAAGCGGTCACTGCCGATGAGATTACTCTTTTTCACACGCTGGTATGGATACGCCGTCTGGGGCGTCCCGGCCCGGAAAGCATTCTCAATCCGCCGCAGGGCCAGCCACTGCTGGATGTTGCCACGCGAACCAGTTTTATTGTCCTGGCTGAAGAACCTGATCGCGAGATTGTTGTAGGTACTCTGGTGGGTGCGCCGGAAGGCTGGCGGCCCAACGGCAAGGGGACGCCGGAAAAATTCAAGGCCCTGCGAGCACCCGGCTTTGCCTTGGCCGCAATGAATTTCCGGCTTGAAGATGCCGAGAGTGAGCCGGGCGTAACGATTGTCACCACCGAGACCCGTGTCTTCGCTACCGACGCCTCGGCGCGCCGGCGCTTCGCCGCTTATTGGCGCGTGATCTATCCTGGAAGCGCATTGATCCGCCGCATGTGGCTGCGCGCGATTGCGAAACGCGCGGAATCGGCGAAATGAGAGCTAAACTTCGCCCGCGACGATAGTGATGCCTGCCTGGTCGGCGGCCTGGACGACGCGGTCGCCGTCAAGGAACAGGCACTTGCCGGCATCGATCGCCAGGCAAGTCGCGCCGGCCTGAGCCATGGTTTCCATGGTTTTCACGCCCACCACAGGAACGTCAAAACGCATATCCTGATTGGGTTTGGCTACCTTCACCACGGTGAGCGCGCGACTGAGCACCGGCGCGTCATCGTGGGCGTGAGCGGAACTTCTCATGATCTCGCCGGCGCGCAGGATCGTGGCGTCCGTGCCTTCCATGGCTTCAACCGCCACGCAGGCCGATTCAGCAATCACCACGGTCTGGCCGATATCGTATTGCGCTAAATGCCGCGCGACTTGGCGTCCGTAGGCGACGTTCTTGTACTCGGCGTCGGTCGGCGCGCGGCGTGTAAGCACGCCCGGCTTGGCCAGCAGCGGCTCCAGATACGAAGTCGAGCTGATGAGATGGATGCCTTCGTCCTCAAGGACCTTGGCCACCGCGCCGATGAGCGAATCGGTATTGCGCGTGCCGAGAGAAAGCAGAACCTTCGCCAAACGCCAGTCCGGCCGGATGGCGGAGAAGATCTGCTTGTGCTTGACCTGCCCGGCCATCACCGCGGTATGCACGCCTTCTTTTTTGAACGTGTCAATGAGCTTGCCCAGCTCGCCCAGCGACATCCAATAGACCGCGGCGGCTCCGCGCTGCTCGATCTGCGGCGAGGTTTCTTCCTTGATGGCGGCGACGACGACTTCGGCGCCCTGGGCGCGCGCCGCATCAAGCATCAGCAGGGGAAAGCTGCCGTTGCCGGCGATCAGGCCCAGCTTTTGGTTGGAAGGCACGAGGACAGTCTATCAAGAGCCGGGGAAGCGGCCTGCTTATGAAGTCTTCTTGGTTTCGACTTTCTTGAGGCTGATCTTGCGCCAAAAGGTTTTATCGGTCAGCGTCATGGTGCCATGCATCTCAGTACCTTCCCAGGTAAAGCGAAGGATAGCTCGCTCGGGGATGGTGCACTCGAGCGCCTGAGCTTTCGCATCGTAACTGCAATCAAGAGTTCCCATGGTCTCTGCCTGGCCGTTGACGATCTTGTCGGCTTTCAGGGAATAAGCCCCCGGTTTCCCGGCAACTTTGCTGAAGTGATACAACGAGTCTTCGTCGTGGCACGCGCTGGGATGGACCTGGCAGATGGAATCGCCGCGCCAATCGCCGACCAAAACCGATTCATCGTTCACAGAAGCGGCCTTCTTGCCGGTGTTGTTCTGCGCGATCAACAAGCCTGGCGTCATCGCGATAACGGCGAGCAGCACCTGAACCGATTTCTGTAAATTCCTGAGCATAAGCGCACCTCGTAGCCAAGTCTTGGACCTTCCAGCGGGCAAAAGGTTATCCCAGGTTGGTTATAATCGAATTCAACCATGAAGGCTTACGTCACGGTCATGCTGAAGAACACGGTGCTCGATCCTCAGGGCAAGACCATCCAGGGAGCTCTGAAAAAGATGGGATACAAAGGAGTGGATGGCGTGCGCCAGGGCAAGTTTTTTGAGATCGCACTGGACGGCGGTTTGGACAAGGCTGCTGCCAAGGCTGAAGTGGAACGCATCGCCAAGGAAGTCCTGACCAATCCCGTGATTGAAGAGTTCAGCTACCGGATTGACGAATAAAGCGGCCTTCCTCTAGGCCGTACGGAAGCGTGGTATAGTTCTTCGCGCTTTGAGCCGTTTTAAAGCTTAGGAGGACCCCGTGGCGTCATCTAGTCCAGCGTCGGGCCCTAACCTTCCAGAATCGTTGTCAGATCGTTTTGACCGCGTATCAAAACGACTCTCGCAGGCAATGCGCGACCTCAACCGGCAGCAGGCCGAACAGCCTATGCGCGAGTTGAAAGAGCTCATCAAGGAATCGAAACAGACTGAGCCGGCGTTGGCTGCGGTTGCGGCCACAATCCTGGAGTTCCTTGATAGCGTGTTCCTGCTGCTTGGCAGCAATTCAAAAGAGGAATTGCAGACAATCCTCGATCGGCTTGAAAAATGCCGTGGCGGAGAGCTCTCCACGTCCGCAGAGTGGCAAGCCGGCGTGAACCAGCAGATTCTACAGGCACGATCCAAACTGCTTAGACTCGAACAGCAGGAGATCTCAGCGGAGCTGAAGTCCATCGAAGACCAGCAGCGTGATGGTATGCGGCAGATAGCGCAGTCCTCGGATTCCGCATCCCTTGACCGCGTAACCATGAAAGGCTTCTTAACCTACTTTGACGCGTTGCAATTGCTTACCCAGGCTGCTTCGGCGCAGTCGCGGATGGAGTTGGACGCCGCCGCCGCTTACTTCCAGGAAGCCTCGGCGAAGTTCACCAGTGTCCTGGAAAGTTTCAACGCCGTCGGTCAGGAAAGCGAAGTTACCAAGTTGATGAAGGGTATGACGACAGGACTGGAGGGATGGACGCAAGCACAGACAATCTATGCTTCCGTGCTGCAAAAGGCCCTCAGCGGCGGGGCAACTGCTGACTCACTGGTGGAGCTCGAACGCGCGGAACAACTTTTTCTGAGCACCGGACTACGCCTTCAGGATGTTGCCCCGGGCTTCGCGCGGCTTACTGGCCAAGAACCCGCAGATTTTAGAGCCGTGGGAGAACAGCTGAGCCGGGTGGCCCGGAACCTGCGGCAGCTGTGTATGGCCGCGTTGCGTCCCAAGAGCGTCGCGGCGCAAACTGCGCCGCGGTTTTTTGCCTTCTTTGTAATTACGTTCGTTGTCCTTCTGGGCGGAATGCGCTTCAGTGGTCTGGTTTCCGCATTGAACGGCGCCAACCTCTGTGAACTTCTCCTCCTGTGCCTTGCGGTCAGTGCATGCAGCAGCTTCGGCTTGGATGGAATACGTGTGATCCGTGCTTTTATGGCACAGAAAAAACCGTCTGCTCAGTCGGCCTGATTTCTTGGATCGAAATTCTCGGCAGGATTCTTTCCTGCCTGCGATTCCGTTGCAGCTATCTCCGTGTCTTGTTTTCGGGCCGGAGAACAAGGACTTTCATCGTCCCGCCGCCGGAGGTAACCATGGCAGGGCAGATTTCCGGAGTACAATGAATGAGAATCTCCCGTTCAAAAGCGCGAGTCTAATAGTGGCGTCAGGCTGGCGACTGGCGTGAACGGAAGATGATGGATCGAGGCTCCCGAGGGTCTTCAACATGTGTGGCATCGTCGGTTATGTCGGCAAAAAACGGGTAGTTCCGGTCATCCTTGATGGACTTAAGAAGCTGGAATACCGCGGATACGACTCCGCCGGGATCGCCGTGGCTGGCAACGGAACCGGGGGCGAACTCCAGGTACGGCGCGCCGAAGGCAAGCTGCGCAACCTAGAAGAAGCTATCCGGTTGAAGCCGCTCGACGGCACCTATGGCATCGGCCACACGCGCTGGGCCACCCACGGGCGCCCCACGGAGGAAAACGCCCATCCGCATCGCGACTGCACCGGCAAGATCGTGGTGGTCCACAACGGCATTGTTGAGAACTACCTCTCGCTCAAGAAAAAGTTGATCGAAGAAGGCCATAAATTTACCACCGACACGGACACGGAAGTCATTGCCCACCTGGTGGAGAAACATTTTCTCCATAGCGCCAACGGCCACCGTCCGAGCCTGGAAGAAGCTGTGCGCAAGACGGTGAAGCAACTCACCGGGGTATTTGCGCTGGGGGTGATCTCCGAGGAAGAGCCCAACAAGATTGTGGCCGCGCGCAACGGCCCGCCGGCGGTGATCGGACTTGGCGACGGCGAATACTTTCTTGCGTCTGACGTGCCGCCCATCCTCAACCATACGCGCGACCTGTTCTTCCTGCATGACGGCGACCTGGCGGTGGTCACGCCGGCTGGCGTGCAGCTCACCGACTTCGACGGCAAATCCGTGGTGCGGGAAGTACAGCACGTGACCTGGGACCCCATCATGGCGGAAAAGGGCGGCTACAAGCACTTTATGCTCAAGGAAATCCACGAGCAGCCGCGCGCTGTCCGCGATACCGCCCTGGGACGCATCTCGCCCGATACCGGCCAAGTTTTCCTGGAAGAGATGGAGATCACGGAACAGGAATTCCGTAACCTCGAAAAAATCAACATCGCGGCGTGCGGCACCAGCTGGCACGCCGGCCTTGCCGGCAAGTTCATGCTCGAGCGGCTGGCTCGCATCCCGGTGGAAGTGGACTACTCGAGCGAATTCCGCTACCGCGATCCCATCACTTCGAACAAAGAGATTACGCTGCTGATCACGCAGTCCGGCGAAACGGCGGACACCATCGCCGCGCAGCGTGAAGCGAAGCAGAAGGGATCGAAGACGCTGGCCATCTGCAACGTGGTCGGCGCCATGATTGCGCGCGAGGCCGCGGGCACGGTATACACCCATGCCGGGCCAGAGATCGGCGTGGCTTCCACCAAGGCTTTCACCGCGCAACTAACCGCGCTGTTCCTGCTGGCGCTGTACTTGGGGGAAGTTCGGGGCACCACGTCGCGCGAGCAAGCCAAGCGTTACATTGACGAGTTGTTGAAAATTCCCGGCAAACTGGAACACCTGCTCAGTCACGACCAGAATGTTGAAGACCTTGCGCGTCAATACGCCAAATCGCAGGACTTTCTGTTCCTCGGCCGAGGCATTCATTACCCCATTGCTTTGGAAGGCGCACTCAAGCTCAAGGAAATCTCCTACATCCATGCGGAAGGTTATCCCGCAGGCGAAATGAAGCATGGACCGAACGCGCTGATTGACGAAAATCTGCCGGTGGTCATCGTTGCCACGTACGATCCGAACGATCCTAACTCCGTGTTGCGCTATGAGAAGACCATGTCCAATGTGAAAGAAGTGAAAGCCCGCGAAGGCCAGGTCATCGCGGTGGCGGTCGAAGGTGATTCGGAAATCAGAGAGCATGTGGATCACGTGCTCTACGTGCCGCCCGCGCCGGAGCTGCTGTTGCCGATTCTGGAAGTAGTGCCACTGCAACTACTGGCTTACCACATCGCGGTGCGCCGCGGCTGCGATGTGGACCAGCCACGTAATCTCGCCAAGTCGGTCACCGTAGAGTAAGGACACGTCCCGGGTAGGCACACATTCGGGAAGCAAGTTCCTTCGCGGAGCAGGATCTCAGAGCAGGTTCAGACGCCTGCTAAGCGCCTCGACTTAGCAATTCTTGACACTTGCTTCATTAACGCCGGTATCAGCGCGACTAGAATGGGCTTGTGCAGAAGAAGCCTATTCAATTCGAGTCTTTCCGGACAAGACACTCGGCCTGGATGGCTTTCGCAGTTGTTGTGCTGGTCTCGGCCCTGGGCTACCTGCTCGATGGGTTTTTGATGTTGCAGGGAATACCCCACAGCACCATGCTGCTGCTGACCAACACCTTGACCGGAATCGTAGCCGGCGTCCTCTCCTATCAGATGGCCAGACACGAGCGAGCGGAGCGCGAGATGATGCGCGCCCGGATGACAACGATTGCCGATATGAATCATCACATCCGGAACGCTCTGCAGGTCATCAAGGCGGTGGGCGTTGGCCCGCGGCCCGCGAGCATCGGGGATGACCAACTCCAGCTCATCAACGCATCCGTGGAACGCGTGGAATGGGCGCTGCGAGAAGTGCTCCCCAAATATCCGGTGGGAATGGATGCAGCGAAGGCACCTGAGTCCGGTCCCAGTGTTGTCCAGCGAGGGCCCCGCGCTATCTCGTGAAGCCAACCTGCGTTTGCCGGAGTGTGGGGAAGCGCCGCGCTTCACGATCGCCGGCTGGCGTGTTTCTCTGCGTACTTGACCATCTCCTGCACAGCTTTCTCGAGGCGTCGGTCGCGTGACTCCGGACTGCGGTAGCCCAAGATTCCCAGCAAGTGCCACCGGCGTTGGCGGGGTGGCATGAGCTTCCATCCTTCGCGGGCCAGAGGATTCTGCGCCAGCGAGCGCTCGATCAGCGGAGGCAGCTGCCGCTCGGCTTCTATGGTTTCCATCAAATGCTCGGCCAGACGCTCGGCACGACGGTTTCGGGCGTCGCTCGACTTCATGTCGGCGATCGACCGGGCGATATCGCGGCGGGTCGATGGATTGAGCGACTCGTAAAACTTCTTCACCCGCTGCGACTGGCGCAGCACTGCCACCAACTCCTGAGGCACGATCACCGGGCGCGGCGCTGTATCCGGTTCCATGCGGAATCGAGCCTTGACGCCCACCCGGGCGTTTGCCCCCTTCTGCATCTTCTTGTTGACCAGCAGCATGTGCTGGCCAAGGCGCGTAGGGAACAGTGCAGTGCGGAAGGCGAACCCGTTGATCTCGCCTTTGACTCTGAGGTGACCCCGCTTGCCCCACACCTGAGCCACGTCAAAGGGTACGCGGATAATGGTCCAGCCCAGGTTGTTGGAACCGTGTTCGAGCAGGGCGTCGAAAGTTTTTTCTTTCGGCTTGGCTGCGGACATGCAAGCTAGTGTAAGGGAAGGCAGGCCGGATTCACACAGCCAATGCCTGGCACTTTGGGAGGGACGATCTCGCCGCCCGCTCACCGCTCGAAATCATGTGGCGGATGGACTTGATTCCTAACGGCTCACGCGCTCGTCGCTGGCGATCACACCGTCCCTGATGTGGATCACCCGGTGTGCGTGCTGCGCGATGTCGGCTTCGTGCGTCACCAGCACGATGGTATTGCCTTTCTTGTGCAGTTCTGCGAACAGCCCCATGATTTCCTGGCCAGTTTGTGAATCCAGGTTGCCGGTGGGCTCGTCAGCCAGAATGATGGAGGGGTGGTTGACCAGGGCGCGGGCAATGGCCACGCGCTGGCGCTGGCCGCCGGAAAGCTCGTTGGGCTTGTGGCTCATGCGGTCGGCTAAATCCACCGCAGTCAGGGCCTCTTTGGCGCGCGCGATTCTTTCTTCCGCAGCCGTGCCGCTGTATATGAGCGGCAGTTCCACGTTGTGCAGAGCCGTGGCGCGGGCGAGCAGGTTGAAGGTCTGGAAAACGAAGCCGATTTCCTTATTGCGGATGCGGGCCAGTTCGTCATCGTCAAGCTCGCTGACCAGGCTGCTGTTGAGCCAATAGCGGCCTTTCGTCGGCGTGTCCAGGCAGCCGATGAGGTTCATCAGCGTGGATTTTCCCGACCCGGAAGGGCCCATAATAGCCACATACTCGCCGCGATTGATGCTCAGGTTCACGCCGCGCAGGGCGTGCACCTGTTCCGCACCCATCTCGTAGGTCTTCCACAAGTCTTCGGTGCAGATCATGCAGTTCTGCGGCGGAGTTTTCAGGGCGTTCTCGGTAACGGCGGCGACTTGAGTTGCCATGTTGTTCTCCTGGTTGGGGCCCACGCGAAAGAAAGTCCTCTCTCTAGTATTAGACGCGTCACGGCGTCCGGCGTTTACGATTCTCCCTTGTTGCCGGTGGAATTATCTACTTTCACTCCCGTACCGTTTTTCAAGGTACGCAGCACTTTGTAGCTGCCGGTGATGATCTCGTCGTTTTCCTTCAGGCCGCTTTTCACCTGAATGTCAGTGGTCCCGGTCAGGCCGGTTTCCACCTGGCGAAACTCCGCTTTTTTCGCGGAGGTGATCACGAAAACGCCCTGAATATCCTGGGTTTCCTTCTTGGCCTGCTGGGTCGGCGTGGCCGCCGGCTTGGCCGCTTTTTTCTTATCAGAATCAGCCTCCAGGGAATTCTTGTCACGCATGGTAAGGGCCTGGATGGGAATGGTCAGCACGCCGTGCTCAGAGCCGGTAGTGATCTTGGCCGTCGCAGAGAGCCCAGGACGCAACTTGTCCGGCGGGTTCTCCAGGGTGATGACCACTTTGAAATCCTTGGCTTCCTGGCTGCTTGCTGTGCTCTGTGAGGTAGAAACACCGGTCGAACGGATGATGGCATTGTCGCCAATCTGGGTAACTTTCCCTTTAAAAGTTTTCCCCGGAATGGCGTCAATCGTCACTTCAGCAGGCTGATCAATTTTCACGTTGACAATGTCAGTTTCATCCACGCGAACTTCCGCAGTGATGACGTTCATATCAGCCACCGTCATCAGCGTGCTGCCCGGGGCGTTCTGGATGCCCATAACCACGGTCTCGCCTTCGTGCACGGGAAGGTTGGTGACCACGCCGTCAAACGGCGCGGTGTAAACCGTCTTGCTCAGGACGTCGCTGACACGAGTAAGCTGGGCACGCGACTGATTCACGCGGCCGCGTGCGGAATCCACATTGGCTTTGGCCTGGGCCACGCGAGCTTGATCTTGCGCACTCACAGCCTGAGCCACTTCGTAGGCCGCTTTTTTTGCGTCGAAATCCGCTTTGGAAATCAATTGGTCCTTGTAAAGACCGGAGCTTCGCTCAAAATCAAGCTTTGACTGGGCTAGGGTCGCCTTGCTGCTATTTTGCTGGGCGAGAGCCGTATTCAACGCGGCCTCAGCAGCGACGGCGTCAGTCTGGCTGGCTGCCAGCGTGGCCTGCATACCGTGAACGTCGGCCGCTGACTGGACATTTTCAAGTTGGGCCAGCAACTGTCCCTTCTTGACCTTGTCCCCTTCCTTCACGTGCAGACGCACGATCCGTCCCATTGCGTTGGCGCCCACATTGACATAGGTCATAGGTTTGATTTCGCCGGACGCAGTCACCAAAGACGCAATGTCCTGTTTGACCACCTTGCCGGTTTGCACCGTCACGATGCTTTTCTGCGTCTGGGTCACCGTGAGGCCGACCAGCAAACCGACCCCAAGAATGATAACGATGACGATTAACACCTTCCACTTTGTCTTCATGGATCCTTCCGGAGTGCTCACCACGGAGATGTACATTCCTAAATACGCCGCTCGCGCGACAAGAGTTCCCCTCTGAGGCAGGTTTACTATCTTTTTTCCATGGTGGCGGGACCGTCCTCGATTATATACAAGGATGGCGAGGAGACCCAGCGGTCTGAAATCGGCCCTCGGCGTAAGCAATAGCCGTGGGTCAAGCACCCTCGTTTGATGTCAAGTCCCTTAGTTTGATATTGTTAAGGACCTTCTAAGGTCCCAAAAGTGGCTCCCGGTTCTTGCCTCAGAAGTTTAAAAGACTTAAAATTCTAAGCACCTGTACTCTTTTGCCTGCAAGGAGGCTCCGGTGGTTTTATCCCGGTTTCGACATTTTTTTACCGCTAGTGTTGTCCTTATTCTTGGTTGTTTCGTACTGCTCGCGCAGGAACCCAGTCAGACAGCGCAATCCCCAACTCAATCCAACGACAAGTCCGCCAAGAAGAAATCGTCCTCCACGCAGCAGGATCAGGATGCAGATCCGCTGAAGCGGCAGCGCAAGACTGACGACAAGGGAGCCATCAAAGAGAAACTCGGCGGAGTTTACAAAAAGTGGCTCGACGAAGACGTGCGTTGGATCATCACCGACGAAGAGTTGGGGGCGTTCAAGAAGCTGAGCAACAACACAGAGCGCGACCAGTTTATCGAGCAGTTCTGGCTGCGTCGTGATCCCACACCGGACACTGCGGAGAACGAATACAAGGACGAACATTACCGGCGTATCCAGTACGCCAACGAGCATTTTGCTGCAGGTATGCCGGGATGGAAGACAGACCGCGGGCGCATCTACATCATGTACGGGAAGCCCGACAGCATTGATTCCCATCCCATGGGCGGTCCTTACCAGCGCACGCCGGAAGAAGGCGGAGGGAGCACATCGACTTATCCGTTCGAAATCTGGCGTTACCGCTACCTGGAAGGCGTCGGCCAGGAAATCGAGATTGAATTCGTGGATGACTGCAACTGCGGCGCCTACGAAATGACCATGGACCGCTCGCGCAAGGATGCACTGCTGCACGTGCCCAATGCCGGGCTGACGGACATGGAGTCCATGGGCATGGCCAACAAAGCCGATCGCTTCCGCGGTATCGAAAGCCTGGGCGAAGGCTTTTTCAACAAAAACAACAACACCAAAGAATTTGACCGCCTGGAAACGTTTGCCAAGCTGAACCGTGCACCCGACGTCAAGTACGGAGAATTGCGCGGCGAACTGGTTAGCCATCGCATCCGCACCAACCCGCTGCCCTTTGACGTGCGTGTGGATTTCGTGCGGCTTGACCCGCAGACGGTGCTGATGCCGATTACCCTGCAAGTGCCGCTGCGTGCGCTCACCTGGAACAACAAAGACGGGGTGCAGCGCGCGGTGGTCAACGTGTACGGGCAACTGCAAACGCTCTCCGGGAAAATTGTCCAGACGTTTGAAGACAGTTTGCGCAAAGACATCCCGGCTGAATTGCTGGAAAAGGAAATCAACAACACGTCACTGTACTGGAAAGCGCTGCCCATGAAGCCCGGCTTGTACCGACTGGATGTAGTGGCCAAAGACGTGAACGGGGACAAGGTCGGCATCTTCAGCCGCAGCTACCAGGTGCCCGATTTCAGTAACGAAGAAAAGCTGTCGGCCTCTACGCTGATTCTTGCCGACTGGCTGACCAACGTACCCTCCAATGAAGTGGGGACGGGCAATTTTGTGATCGGCACCAACAAGGTGCGGCCGCGGGTACAGCCGGGTGACGGCAAGCCGGTGGCCTTCAAGCAGAGCGAGAAAGTAAGCTTCTGGATGCAGGTCTATAACCTAGGTCTGGACGAGAAGACGAAAAGGCCTTCGGCGACGGTTGAATATCAAGTTATTAATACGGTCACGAATCAACCCGTGCTAAACTTTACTGAATCAACGGCGCAAATGGGCAACGTCGGTGAGCATGTGACCTTGGCAAGGACCTTGCCGCTGGCCAAGCTGGAGCCCGGCGTATATCAGGTTACGATCAAGGTGAGCGACCAGGTTTCCAAGCAAACCATTTCGCCAACGGCAAAATTCGCGGTCCAGTAGTCGGTAAGTGACGTCCACGTTCGGTGGTGCACGATGGCCCGTAAACTCGCATGTTTGTTGCTGGTCCTGGTGGGGGGCACATCCGCGTTCGCGGCGGATGTGGGCGCCATTTCCGGGACCGTCAAAGACAGCACGGGCACGCCGCAAATGGGAGCCGTGGTGGAGATTTTTACCTCCGCTGCCGCTTTGGGCGCTACCGTCTTCACCGACAGCCGCGGGTTTTATACCGCGGAAAACCTTGCTCCGGGAACCTACTACGTCAGAGTCAGCGCCGTTTCCTTCCTGCCCGCTTTACGCGAGAATGTAGGCCTGCGCGCTGGGGCGAGAGTGCTGGTGAATGTGACGTTGAATGCCATGGCGAGCGCCACGCAGGCGCTGCCCGCACGGCGTTCAGTCGCCACCGAACCCGATGACTGGCATTGGGTGCTGCGTTCTTCCGCCAACCGTCCTGTGCTGCGCGCCGTGGACCAGGACAACAATGCCGGGGACCCTGCCTCCGCAGCAGCAGAGCAGACGGACGATCACAGCCTGAAAGCGCGCGTCGCCTTTTTTGCCGGGTCTGAAGCTGGAGGGTTCGGCAGCGCTGGGGACATGACCACGGCGTTCGCCTTGGAGAAGTCCCTGTTCGGTTCGGGCACGTTTTCTTTTGACGGCAACATCGGTGCTTCCTCAGGCGATCCTGCCGGCGTGCTGCGTGCTTCTTATTCGCAAGATTTCGGCACATCACAGCACCCGGTATTTGCCTTGATTTATCGCCGCTTCGCCGCCCCGGGCACCTTTGTAGGGAATTCTCCGGTGGCTGCCGTCGAATTGAACAGCTCAGACCGCATGACGGTGGGCGACTTCGTCGAACTCCAATATGGCGCCGCCATTCAATCCATGGAATTTGCCAAGCGGATCACGGCGCTGCGGCCCTACGGCGCGGTCACCGTGCACCTGACACCCAGCTTTGTGGTGGAATATCGCTACTCCACTTCGGAACCAAACACCCGTGCCGCGAAAGGTTTTGATACTGCGCCGGCCGATTTGAGTGAATCAGGGCCTCGCATGGCGCTGGCCAACGGGGAGCCCAACATCGAACAAGCCCAGCATCAAGAAGTTTCCGTGTCGCGGCGTTTCGGCAAGACCAGCCTCCAGGTGGCCTGTTATCTTGACCACGTCCGCAACGCCGTACTCACCGGCGCCGGCGATCCTTCCGCCTACTCCGATGACGTGCTACCCGACATTTACTCGGGCACGTTCTCTTACGCGTTCGCTGGCGCGCTGAACACGACGGGCGCACGCGTGGTGCTTGAGCGCAAGATTCTCGACGATCTGGCTGCCACTCTCGACTATTCAAGCGGCGGTGCGGTAACCGCGGAGTCGGTGCCTGGGACCTGGCAGAACCTGGCCCAGACGCTAGTGACACGCCGCCAGCAATCTCTCGGCGCCAAACTGGCCGGCTACGTTCCCGCTTCCGGCACTCGCTGGATCGCTTCCTATAAATGGACCAGCGGCAACACCGTTTCCGTAGTCGATGCCTTCAATGCCTCGCCGGGGCAAACCGATCCTTACCTCAGCCTCTTCATCCGCCAGCCGCTCCCGGCTACGTCTCTGATCCCTGCCAAGATGGATGCCCTGGTGGACCTGCGTAACCTGCTGGCACAAGGATATCTGCCGGTGATGGGCCCCGATGGCCGCCTGGTTTATCTGGTGCAGTCGGCGCGTTCTCTGCGCGGCGGCGTCGCGTTCACGTTCTAGCTTTTCCTTGTCGCCCCGAAGCCCGCGTTGTAGCGGTAGCTCGTATCCGTGAGAAGGGTTTGATTTTCCCCCGCCGCTTCGGGTACTCTCCGGCTTCCATCCTTTTCATCGCAAGGAGAGTGTTCGATGCGCGAATTCTCCATGAACCGCCGGCGGTTTACGATCGCCGCGGCCGCCGCAGCCACCACCGCAATCCTTCGTCCTGACCAGGCGCTCAGTCAAAACGCGACGCCGGCTTCAGCGCCGGCGCAAAGCCAGACCCCCACGCCGGGCAGTCTGGAAGAACAGACGCAAGCCGCCCTCGCCAAGCTTTCTCCGCAGGGCCGGGCGGAAGTCGAGATGAAGATCGCGGAGATCTTCCGCAAGTACGGAGACAAACTCAGCGCCGCCCAGAAGGCGGACATCCGCAAAGTGATGGCCGAAGGCCAGGAGGGTCTGGAAAAGATGCGCGCCTTCGTTGTAGAGAATTCTGAACAGCCGGCCACCGTGTTCCAGATCTACAGGAAGGATGGGAAGAAATAATGGTGAATGAAGATGTTCTTTTTCTTCCCGTTGGAGAGTTAGCCAAGCGCGTCCGCGGGCGGCAGCTTTCTCCGGTTGAACTCACGGAGAGCTATCTGGAGCGCAGCCGCAAAATTGGTCCACGGTTGAACGCGTATGCCACGCTCACGCCCGAGCTGGCGCTCGAGCAGGCGCGCGCTGCGGAAAAAGAGATTGCGGCAGGAAAGTACCGCGGTGCCCTGCACGGCATTCCTTACGCTGCCAAAGACCTGCTCGCTGTGAAGGGGTATCCCACCACCTGGGGCGCGCGACCCTTGGCCTCTCAGAAGTTTGATTACGACGCCACCGTGATTCGCAAGCTCAACCAGGCCGGCGCCGTGCTGCTGGGCAAAGCCGCCATGATCGAGCTGGCAGGTGGCATGGGCTACCGCTACGCCTCGGCCTCGTGCACTGGTCCGGCCAAGAATCCGTGGAACACGGATTACTGGACCTGCGGCTCTTCGAGCGGCTCGGGCGCCGTCATGGCGGCGGGACTGGCGGCGTTGGCCATCGGCACGGAGACTTGGGGCTCGATTATTTGTCCGTCGGGATTCTGCGGCGTCAGCGGGCTGCGCCCGACGTTTGGACGCGTGAGCCGAGCCGGCGCGATGGCCCTTTCCTACTCCATGGACAAGATCGGGCCCATGTGCCGCACGGCCGACGACTGCGACTTGGTTTTGAAAGTCATCTCTGGACACGACCCGGCCGATGCTGGGTCGTTGCCTGAAGCCTCGGCAAAGTACGAAGGCGCTTCCACCGCGGCGGCGCCGCTGCGAATGGGTTGGCTGGCCAACCAGTGGAAGGAAAAGGATACAGCGCCTGAGGTGAAGACAGCAGCCACAGCGGCGCGCAAAGTACTGGAGCAGGCTGTGTCCAAGCCCATGAAAGACATCAGCCTGCCTGACGGCCCGTGGGAAGCCGCGGCGGGAGTAATCGTCTCCGTGGAAGGAGCGGCCGCCTTCCGCTCGATGGTGCAATCCGGTCAGGTGGCCGAGCTAAGCGATCCGCTGGGCAGGATTGGGGCTTACATGAACGAGGAGATCAGCGCTTCGGATTTCATCCTGGCCCAGCGCATACGCAGCATCCTACAAAAGAAGATGGACGAAATCTTTGACGGCGTCGACGTTCTTGTTTCGACTTCGCTGCCGGTTACGGCCAGCAAACTGGACGCGAACCTGGATTTAGCGTTGTCTTTTGCCGATCCGATCGGCGGCATCGGCAACGTGTGCGGCCTGCCGGCCATCAGCGTGCCATGTGGTTTCGGCAAGGACGGTCTGCCGATCGGCTTGCAGTTCATCGGCCGCGTGCTCGAAGACGCCAGAGTAGTGCAGGCAGCGCGGCTCTATCAGGGTCACACGCAATGGCACCGGCAGCGTCCTCAACTCTAGACGCTTCCGGACCGCGGTTCCCGCTGAAGCTAAGCGCCGCCGGTGGGATAATCGGTTATGCGCCAAGTTCCCAGAGGCTACTCGCTTCTTCGTCGGGTTTCTACCAGCATCGGTTTGGGCTTAGCGGTTGCCGCCGCAGGCTTGCTGTTAGAGTATTTCGTCCAGGGTACTTCGCCTCTCAGTCTCGCCTCGCTCGATGACGTGGTCGTCGGAGTCATTACCGGACTGGTGGTGTTTGCCTACGAGCAGCGTCAGCACCGGGAAGTGCTGAAGAAGATCGCGGTGATCGCCGCCATGAACCACCATGTGCGCAATGCTTTGCAATCCATCACTTACGCACCGTACGCGGAGCAGGCAAGGCAAATCCCGCTGATTCAGGACTCGGTCCAGCGCATCCAGTGGGCCCTAAGCGAAATCCTGCCGGGAGAAATGGAGAGTTCGCAGATGAATGAGAACCTTACGGGACCTACCCACTGATTCGCGGATTCGCTGCCCTCACCCAGGAGTAGTCAGGTGTTTGACTCAGTGTGACTTAGGCGGGATGTGTGTCATACTAACCCGAGTTGCAGTTTTTGCTATTTTGTAATGGCCGCCGATTCGCCTAACGAACCAACCTGCGCTCCGGACTCGCTCCGGCAGTCGATTCTGCGGCACATCCGCTACACACTGGCACGTCCTTCGAACCATTTTTTACCCCGCGAGATGCTCAAGCCGGTGTCACTGGCCATTCGCGACTGCATGATCGACCGGCTGCTCACTACGGAGCAGCGGTACCGCCAGCAGGACGCCAAGCGTCTGTACTACCTCTCCATGGAATTCCTGATGGGGCGCTGGCTGAGTGACAATCTCTCTAACTTGCGTCTGGAAGACCAGTGCCGCGCCGTACTGGCCGAGCTCAACATCCGGCTGGAAGACGTGCTGGAGGCCGAACCGGACGCCGGGCTGGGCAACGGGGGTCTGGGACGGCTGGCCGCGTGCTTTCTCGAGTCGCTGGCCACCATGGACATGCCCGGCTTCGGCTATGGGATTGACTACCAATACGGTCTCTTCAAGCAGGAGATCGTAGCTGGACATCAAAGGGAGAAGCCGGACAACTGGAAAGCGGAAGGCACACCGTTTTTCATCGAACGCGCCCAGGAAGCCTGCGCTGTCCCTTTGTACGGACGGGTGGAAAGCACCCGTGATTCGCAAGGCAACCGCCGCCAGCGTTGGGTGGACGCCAAAGTTGTAGTCGGCGTGCCTGACGACATGCCCGTGGCCGGACTCAACGGCCAGACGGTGAATTACCTGCGCCTGTTTACGGCACGGTCGTCGCAGGACTTTGACATCGAGATTTTCAACCGTGGCGATTACATCCGCGCCGTAGAGCAGAAAATCGCTTCCGAGAACATTTCCCGCGTGCTGTATCCTTCCGACTCCGTGCTCTCGGGCAAAGAGCTGCGCCTGACCCAGGAATATTTTCTGGTGGCATGCTCGCTTCAGGACATCTTGCGCCGCTACCTGGCGGGGCACGGTAGCTTTGACGATTTCCCCGCCAAGGTCGCGGTGCAGATGAACGATACGCATCCCAGCCTGGCGGTGGCCGAGCTGATGCGTCTGCTGGTAGACGATCACGACGTGGATTGGGACCGCGCCTGGGAGATCACGCAAGCCACGCTTGGCTACACCAACCATACGTTGCTGCCGGAAGCACTGGAAAAATGGCCGCTGTCGCTGATGGAGCACATTCTGCCGCGGCACACGGACATCATTTTCGGCATCAATCACCAGTTGTTGCGTGAAGTCGGTCGGCGCTGGCCCCTGGACTTCGAACGGCAGCGCCGCATGTCCATCATCGAGGAGGGCCCGGAGAAGCAGGTGCGCATGGCGCACTTGGCGATCACCGGCAGCCACGCGATTAACGGCGTTTCTATGCTGCACACAGAACTGCTCAAAAATCTCCTAGCCCCGGACTTCGCCAGCCTGTGGCCGCAGCGATTCAGCAACAAGACCAACGGGGTGGCGCCGCGGCGCTGGATCATGAAGGCCAATCCCGGCTTGGCCGCACTCCTCACGCGCACCGTGGGCGAAGGCTGGATCACTGACCTGGAACAGGTCCGCGGCATCGAGCGCTACTCCGGCGACAGCGCGTTCCAAGAGGAGTTTTTGGCCATCAAGCGGCGCAACAAGGAGAAGCTGTCCGAGGAGATCCTTCGCACCACAGCGGTGAGCGTGGACCCCGGCTCCATGTTTGACGTCCACGTGAAACGAATTCACGAATACAAGCGGCAGTTGCTGAACGTGATGCGGATCATCCATGAGTATCTGGCTGTGGTGGAGGACGGCGCCACGCCGCCCTCGCCGCGAACTTACATCTTTGCCGGCAAAGCCGCGCCAGGTTACTGGGCAGCCAAGCAGATTATCAAGCTCATCAACAACGTGGCGCAGGTAGTGAACGCCGATCCGCGCGTGGAAGGCCGCCTCAAGGTCGTCTTCGTGCCGGACTACCGCGTCTCGCTGGCAGAGATCATCATGCCCGCGGCCGACTTGAGCCAGCAGATTTCCACGGCCGGCATGGAAGCTTCCGGCACCGGCAACATGAAACTGGCCATGAACGGCGCGCTGACCCTGGGCACGCTCGACGGCGCCAATATCGAAATCCTCGATGCCGTGGGGGCCGAGAACTTCTACGCCTTCGGGCTCAGCCCGCGTGAAGTCACTCTTCGCCAGCGCCAGGGCGACTACCGCCCGCGCGACCTGTACCAGGCCAACCCGTCACTGCGCCGCGTGATGGACAGCCTGGCCTCTGACCGTTTCTCTCCTGACGAGCGCGGCCTGTTTCGGTGGATTGTGGATGAAATCCTGGATCGCGGCGACCGTTACTTCCATATGGCTGACTTGCCGTCGTACCTGGAAGCCAGCTCTCGCGCCGCCCAGGACTATCGGGAAACCGTACGCTGGGCGCAGAGAGCCATCCTCAATGTGGCGCGCACCGGAATGTTTTCGAGCGACCGCACCGTCCGCGAATATGCTCGCGATATCTGGCATATACGGCCAGCAAGAGGCGAATTCCAGCCGTTGACATTTCCGCCCAGCGAACTGCACGGCGCCGAAGTCTCACGATAGGCGTTTTCGTGTCGTGACGTCCAATTCATTTGCGGTCAAAACTTGGAGCATCCCGAACTCAATCGAAGAGCCTGCTTGCTGGTTCGATCAATCTCTCAGATAATCAATCCGAACTCATGGGCAAGATCAATTGGGCTCGCGTGCTCGGCTGCGGACTGCTGGCGGGGATCGTTTGGATCATCCTTGGCACCGCGGTCACGGCACTGCTCGGGCGCAACTTCGCTGCTCTGCCCCATAACCGTCTGGCCGCACCTACGCCCGGCTTCGTTCTCTTCAATCTCGTTCTCGATTTGCTCGAGGGCATCTCCATCCTGTGGCTCTACGCCGCCATCCGTCCGCGCTACGGCCCGGGCGCGAAGGCCGCACTTATCGCGGCGTTCGCATGGTGGTTCATCGTCAGCTTGGGCGATGCCACCTGGTGTTCTTTCGGTATTTTCCCGCCGAGTACGGTTATCCCGCTCATGATCGGGACGCTGCCGGCGCTTATCCTGGCCACGCTCGCCGGCGCAGGGCTCTACAGGGAGTGATTCGAAGAGGAAGTGTCAAGGGTGAATGGTTGTTCAGGAAGAGAGTAAGAAAATTTGGTAATTGGGTAATTTGGTAATTGCGTAATTGGAAAACCAGGCTGCTGAGCCTCTCGGCAATTACCCAATTACCAAATTACTCAATTACCCGATTCTCCTTAGTTCACTTCGGCGAAATCCATGCCGTCAGCGAACTGCAGACCGGCGATCTGCCGCGCATGAAACTGGACTTCAAGGTAAGCAGTGAGGATCGCAATGTGGATCGACTCGCGTTCTGCCGGGCTGGCGCATTGCGTGCGAATACGGTCCAACTCCATATACCGGTCGTGGGCCTGCACAAATTTGTTGACAATCGTATTCATGGGCAAAACATTGTTGGGCCTGTGACCGTTTCCACGAATCGCTCGAAGACCTTAGAACGCTGCTTGGTATGCTTTAGGGCAGTAACGTTACTTCAATCACGTTACTTTCAGTCTTCACGATCGCCGCAACCAGGTTCTCCCTGTGATATCCATGAAGAACGATGAGCATTCCTGAAATCAAGTGGCAGCCAGTCGGACGCCTGGCGTTCATCGGCTGGTCCGTTTTCTATGCGCTGCTGCTTTTCTTTCTGGCGTTGAACTTTCACGAGCTGACCCTGCTCGATAACGCTCATCTGCCCATTCATGAAGCCGGGCATTTGCTGTTTAGCTATCTAGGAGACACCCTGGGTCTCTGGGGCGGGACGATTCTCCAGCTTCTGGTTCCGGCCGCACTAGCAGTGAGTTTTGCCGCGCGGCGCGAGGTTCCCGGGACCGCCTTCTGCACGGTGGCGTTCTTCCACAGCCTGACCGGCGTGGCTACCTATATGATCGATGCGCTGCGGCTGGAGCTGCCCTTAGTAACAGTAGGCGCCGTGGCCGACGAATCCCAGCATGACTGGGTCAACATCTTTACCCGTCTCGGTGTGCTGCCGCACGCCATTCAGATCGGCACCGCAGTCCGCTTCATAGCCTGGGGTGGGATGCTGGGTACAGTCGCGTGGTTCGGGTGGCGGTGCCACAAGCTGCGGGAAAAAGCCCCTGCTGCCGCCACAGCGCAGGCGTAACCTGCTGCCGAGGAACGCCCTGCCTCGCGGCTGATGTTATCCTACCTCTATAACTTCTTAGCGAGACGTTGGTCCCTCATGTCCAATCCCGATCTTCCTGAATCCAATTCCCTGGCAGAATCCACCGAACTCGACGAATCATTTGACGACATGCTTTCTCAGTACGAGAAGAGCCATTCTCAGGCCACCGGCGGCGGGCAGCCGCGCGAAGGCACGGTAATCGCCCTCACCCCCGACTCGGTGATCCTGGATATCGGTTTCAAAACTGAGGGCGTGCTGCCGCTGACGGCGTTCCCGGGCCAAGCCGTAAAGCCAGGCGACAGGCTGCCGGTCACGGTAAAAGGCCGCAATGCGGAAGGCTACTACGAACTTTCCCGCGGCCGCGTGGCGCAGCCGAAAGATTGGGAATCGCTGGAAAGGGCGTTTGCCGAGAAGACCACCATATCCGGGACAGTCATCGGAGTGGTGAAGGGCGGGCTGAGCGTGGATGTGGGCGTGCGCGCATTTCTGCCCGCGTCGCGCAGCCGGGCGCGTGATGCCGCGGAGATGGAGAAACTGGTAGGGCAGGAGATTCGTTGCCGAATCATCAAACTCGACGTCGCGGATGAAGATGTCGTGGTGGACCGCCGGGTAGTCGCTGAGGCGGAAGAGCTCGCTGTCAAGGAGCGCCGATACTCCGAGATCAAGGAGGGCGAAACGGTGCGCGGCACCGTACGCAGCCTGGCCGCGTACGGCGCATTCGTTGATATTGGCGAGGTGGATGCGCTGCTGCACGTCAGCGATCTGGCGTGGAGCCGTGTCAGCAATCCCGCCGACGTGCTCTCCGTGGGTCAGGAAGTCGAGGTCAAGATCCTGAAAATCACCACCGATCCTGGCAAGCAACGCATCTCGGTGGGCATGAAGCAGCTGCAACCGCATCCCTGGGATTCGGCCGCGGAAAAATACAAAGCCGGCGAGCGCGTGCGCGGCACAGTGACCCGCGTGACTGATTTCGGAGCGTTTGTGGAGCTGGAGCCGGGAATTGAAGGCCTGGTCCACGTGTCAGAGATGTCGTGGATCAAAAAGGTGCGCAGACCCAGCGACGTGGTCAAACCGGGTGAAACTGTGGAAGCCGTGATTTTGGGCGTGAATGCCGGCGAGCGCCGGTTGTCGCTCGGGCTTAAGCAGACGCTGGGCGATCCGTGGGCCGATGCGGCACAGAGGTTCCCCGTAGGTTCCGTGGTGGAAGGCCCGGTGACCAGCCTGGCCAAGTTCGGCGCCTTTGTTGAGCTGGCTGAGGGCATCGAAGGCATGATTCACATCAGCGACATCAGCGCAGAGAAGCGATTGAATCATCCCCAGGAAATGCTGAAGGTTGGGCAACGGGTCAAGGCGCAAGTGCTCGAGTTGGACCTGGAGAGACGGCGCGTCAAGCTGGGCATCAAGCAGATGGCGCCCTCGAGTCTCGACGAATACTTTGCCGAACACAAGCCAGGCGATGTGGTCAGCGGACGCGTAGTCGAAGTCTCCGGTGGAACCGCGCGCGTGGAGCTGGGCGAAGGCGTTTACGCTCCGTGCCGCCTGGCCGCAGCGAGCGCGGAAAAAGCGAGTGCAAGCAAACCGGCGCGCAAGGAAGTCAAGGCAGATTTGTCGTCACTAAGCTCCATGTTGCAAGCCCGTTGGAAGAGTGGCGGAGGAAGCGCTACATCGAAACCGGAATCCGCCCGCTCAGGCGAGATACGCAGCTTCCGAATCGTCGCGCTGGATGCGGCGGCAAAGAAGATTGAGCTGGAAGAGGGCTGACGATCGCAGACGGAAAAACCCTTACACCGCTAACGTCTCCACCAGCTCCAGCACTGTTTTGCGTACGGGCTTCATCAGCGGCAGTCCCGACATGCGCAGCAAGCTTACCAGCAGACCCAGGCTCTTCTCCACTAGTTTTTGCGTACGCTCCTGGCGCGGCGAGCGGTCGTAAAGCCAGAAGAGAATCATCGCCATCTGGTAAAGCCAAAGCAAGAACGGCAGCTGCGGTTTCAGGTCGGCGGGGACTTTCACGTCGCCGCCTTCGAGCGCGACGCGCAGATGTTCGATAGCACGCTCGCGGATGGGACGCGTCTCCACACTGAACGGGGACAATGGATCGTGTGTGTCGGGAGCGTGGCGGAAGAGCGCGTCGCAGAACTTGCGGTTGGGCGCCAGGAGCTCAAAACGCTTTTCCAGTACCACGCGAATGCGGTCCTTCAGTTTCTTTTCTCCGGACAGCGCCTCCAGGATGGCATCGTGGCTGCTCTCCTGCATCTCCTGATAAAACTCGAGCACAATCGCTTCCTTCGAAGAGAAGTAATAATAGGCGGCGCCCAGGGCCACGCCGGCCCTGCCGGCAATATCGCGCATGGTGGTCGGCTCGAATCCTTTTTCGCGAAACAGCTTGAGCGCGGATTCGTAAATCCGCCGCCGCGTGTCCTCGGCGCGGGGTGTAGGACGGGGTTTCAGTTGCGATGTTGTCATTGTAAGTAGTCCGAAATCGTTTCCTGGTCCACGGCGCACGGCTCCAGCTTCACTTGGCGGAACTCTCCGGCCAGAGCTTCAGGATCGGCAACGAGCAGCCAGCGCGAAAAGGCGTGCCGGTTCTTGGAAATCGCGGCGAAGGCCTGGCGCGCGAGCGGCATCAACAAAGGATGCGTCAGGCGCGGCGCCCAGTCGCGATACTCCTCGAGCGCATACATGACCATGATCCAGGCGCGGTCGTTGAGATAGACCTGGCCTTCGTCGCTGATGACCACCAGATCGTTCGTGGAAGCAATCTGGTCAAGAGTAGGGAACATCTCTCTCGCTTTCTTCGAGCCCGCCGGAACCACGCACAGTCGCAGCCAGGAGGGCTGTCCCAGCAGCCAGTCTTTCAGTCGCTGGCACAGCGCGCACTTGGGATCATAAAGCACGTAGAGCGTATTCATGGTTCACCTCGCGGCCTGAGGGGGCGGTGGCGCAACACGAAGGATGGCATCGGGCGCAACCGGCGGCGGGGGTGGAACGCGCATGCGTCCCCGGCTGCGGATGCGTGAAAAGACGAACAGGTTGAAGAAGTGCATGCTGCCCAGTGCCAGCAGAACCCAGCCAAGTTTGTCGCTGAGCATCTCGATCGCGTCACGCGCAGTCGCGATATGGGCATTGCTCTTGAGTGCCAGGCTGACAAACCCGATGTTGATCAAATAGAAACCCACTACCAGCAGATGGTTGACGGAAGCCGCCAACTCGGCATTGCCGTGGAAGGCGTCCACCAAAAAGATGGCCCCGCGTTGGTGCAGGGTGCGCGCCACCCAGATAGTTAGCGTTACGCTGACGAGCAAGTACACCACATAAGCGCTGACAATAATCGTAGCTTCGTTCATGGTGCCTCCTTTATGGAATATTGAACGCGTTCAAAATAATCCTAAAGCTGGCCACCGGCTTTGTCAAGGAAAGTATTGAATCAGTTCAAAATATCTTTATTCGATTGATTTCGCACAGGTTAGCTGTGAGTCCAGGGCAGGCGGCGGCCTCCCTTACATTTTTTAACGATTCGGCTGCGTGACTCGCGGGGAATTGGGCTCATCCTAGAACACAGGCTTGCACAGACGATCATTAGGGCTGTCATCCCCCGGCGCATGTCCGATGCGGGGGCGCGCTTAAACCAGTTGGAGAGAGGCAAATGGCGAAATCCAGTGAGCCGCAGCGCAAATGGTGGCGCACAACGGCGCTGTTGGCAGTGGCCAACTTGACGCTGTCCGGGGGGCCAGCGCCGGCGCAGCAAGAACCGAAGTACAGCGTGCAGGTAAAAGTCGTCAACGTTCCCGCTACCGTGCGCGATAAACATGGCAAGATCATTCACGATCTGACCAAGGACGATTTCATCTTGGAAGAAGACAGCCGGCCGCAGTCCATCCATTATTTTGCGCGTGAGAGCGATCTGCCACTGACTTTGGGCCTGCTGGTGGACACCAGCCTAAGCCAGCTTCGGGTGCTAGACCAGGAGCGGACGGCAAGTTTCAGTTTTCTCGACGACATGTTGCGGCCCGATAAAGACCTGGCGTTCCTGATTCATTTCGATTTTGACGTAGAACTTCTCGAGGACCTGACCGATTCGCGAGAGAAGCTGCGGTCGGCGATGGACCAGTTGCAACCGCCGCAGTTGGATCGCCAGCGCGGAGGAGGTCCGGGATATCCGCGTCGCCGCGGCGGCACGGGCGGTTCACACAGCGGCGGTGGAACGCACCTTTATGACGCCGTCTATCTCGCCTCCAACGACCTGATGAAGAAGCAGACAGGGCGGAAAGCGGTCGTGATCCTTTCCGACGGCGTTGATCATGGCAGCATTGAGTCGCTGAAGAGCGCGATTGAGGCCGCGCAACGCGCGGACACCATTGTCTACGCCATCTTTTTTAAGGGCGACGAACCATATTCGGGCTTCGGAGGGTTCGGCGGGCACCGTGGCGGTCGCGGCCGTTATCCGGAGGAACAGGTTGACGGGAAGAAAGTCCTCGAGCAGATCTCCAAGGAAACCGGTGGCCGTCTTTTCGAAGTCTCCGGAAAGGAAACGGTCGGCAAGATTTACTCGCAGATTGAAGACGAGTTGCGCAACCAGTACAACCTGGGTTACACGCCGGACCGCACCGATCCAGGCTCCGGCTATCACAAAATCAGCTTGAAGACGAAGCAGAAGGACCTGGTGGTCCAGGCCAGAGCCGGGTATTACGCAACCGCGCGCTAGCCTGACACTCTAGACGCGGATATATTTTCCCAGCAACGAGGCAACCACGCCCAGCGCAATGACGGCGACGGGACCGTGGTTCTGCTGCAGGGCCTGCACGATATCGTGCTCCTGCGTCCAAAGATACGTCCCCCAAAAGACGCCGCCCACGATAGCCAACGCACCCAAAGTGCGCAGCAGCGAACTTCCTGACTGTCTTTTCGGTTCACGAGGCGGACGGAACGCGCCACGGTCCTCATAGCCTTCCCGTGTGCCGGTTCCCCATTCATCTTTATACCTGTCGTTCCTCAACGGAGACTGCTCCATACTCACAAACTCTGAACTCTTTTCGAACAAAATTCAATCGTCAAAAGACCCCAAGGATATCCACTAAGATACCCGTGATTCTTGCCCTTATTTACAATGAATTCTTCACTTTATGCCACACTTATTTGAGCCGCTGCGGATCCGCAGTTTAGATTTCTCTCATCGTATTTTCGTCTCTCCCATGTGCCAATATTCCTGCCGCGACGGCATGGCGCAAGACTGGCACTTAGTGCACCTGGGCAGCCGCGCCGTGGGACGCGCCGCCGCGGTATTTGCCGAAGCGACCGCGGTGACCGCGGACGGCCGGATCAGTCCTGCGGACCTTGGTTTGTGGAACGACCAGCAGATTGAGCCGCTGCGCCGCGCGTTCTCTTTCATCGAGCAGCAAGGCGGGGTTCCCGGGATCCAACTGGCGCACGCCGGACGCAAAGCCAGCACCATGGAACCATGGAAAGGCGGCAGGCCGCTGGCGCCGGAAGCCGGCGGATGGACGCCGATTGTTGCGCCCAGCGCCATCGCCTTCGCGGAAGGTTATCAGCTACCGCGCGCGCTGAGCGAAGCCGAGATAGCAACCATCATCGATTCGTTTGCTGCTGCTGCGCGCCGGTCGGAAGCCGCCGGCGCCAAATTAGTTGAACTTCACTCAGCCCATGGATATCTGCTGCACTCGTTTCTCTCCCCGCTCAGCAACCAACGGACCGACAAATACGGCGGCACATTCCCCAACCGCATTCGCCTGGTGTGTGAGACCGTGATGGCGGTGCGCAAAGTCTGGCCTGAGAAGTACCCTCTGTTTCTTCGCCTCTCGTGCAGCGACTGGACGGAAGGCGGCTGGACGATCGAGGATTCTGTGGCGCTGGCGCAAGTCCTTGGAAAGCTCGGCGTGGACCTAATCGATTGTTCTTCCGGCGGTAACATTGCTTCGGCCAAAATTCCGCTCGGCCCGGGATATCAAGTGCCGTTTGCCGAACACCTTCGCGGCGAAGCCGGCATCCTGACCGGCGCCGTCGGCTTGATCACTGAACCCAAGCAGGCCGATGACATCATTCGCGCCGGCCAGGCAGATGTGGTGTTTCTGGCGCGTCAGTTCCTGCGCGATCCTTACTGGCCGCTCATCGCGGCGCGAGCGCTCGGGCACGATATCCAGTGGCCGCCGCAGTACGAGCGCGCGAAACCGAAATGAAATCTCGCTTCGTTTTGGCTGCAGCCGTCATGTCGGAGAACAATTTGAATGTGAGGCGACAGACGGACGGCGTTCCATGGCGCCGCCGAAAGTGCTATTCAGCTCAGGCCGCTTTCTTTTTCAATGCCTCGCGTATCTTCGCGGCAGAGTGGCCGTGCTGGCGCACCAATTCCTCTAAGTGCTCTCGACTCACTCCCAGCGCCTTGGTCCAATAACGCACTTCATGTTCTTGGGTTAAGCTGATAAGGTTACGATCTTGCGATCCACGCTTGCGCTTATCATCCGGCATCCGTTTTTCCTCCTCCCGATTGGATGCCGTGTCAGTTTTGCCTGCTGCATCGCGGCATAGGCCCTTGCCGTGGCCGCCGCAGTAACGAGCGCGCGGAATTGTAGTGAACTCCGGTTAGTTTTGGGGCTCAGCCGTCATCTCAGCGAACACAATCACATGTCCGGCGGGGTCCTTCACGCCGATCTCAGTTGCCCCGTAGAAGGTAGTCCGCAGGGGGAGCACGATGCGCGCGTCCCTGACCGCGTCCATGACGCTTTGCAAACTGTCTACCTCAACGTAAAGAAAAGTGCGACCGCCATCGATCTCCTCGGCCGCCATGGGGGCGTCCTTCTCCGCACTGGCAAAGCTCTGATACATGATCTCCAGGCTTCCCTTTTGCAGAATGACGAAGCCCAGGCGATCGCCGTCCGGGACCTCGACTGTTTTCTTGAAGCCCAGGCCGTCTACCCAGAACGTCACACAGGGCTCGATTTCTTTGACATACAGAACGGGCGTAATTCGCTTCACCGTCATTTCTTTTCTTGTCTCCTCGATCCCGGATTGGCCTGAACCGTTGCGCATCTTGAATTTCTCCTTGACATTGTTTATATCTAGTCTAAATTAGACTAGTAAAAAAATAAGCGAGGCTATGCCCTATGTCAAGAGGAAATTTCGTGCCGGCGGGTGAACGCCGGTTGCAGGATCTGATCTCGGTTGGGCCTGCGATCCTGCGCGACTTTGAGCTGCTGGGGATCGCAACCATGGATGGTTTGGCCCGCTCGAGTCCCGAGCGCATGTACACGCGACTGGGCCGCATTACGGAACGACATCAAGACATCTGCGTGCTGGACGTCTTCCGCGCGGCGGTCGCGCAGGCACGCAATCCCACCTTGCCGGCGGAGCAATGCCTATGGTGGTATTGGAGCCGCAAACGGAAAACCCGTGGTCAAGCATAAGAGCAAGCGCGCGCTCACCATACCCGATCTGGTGTTGCTCAGCCTGCTGGCGGAGCGGCCCATGCACGGATACCAGGCAAACCTGGAGCTGGAGCGCCGGCAGGTGCGCGACTGGGCCGGAGTCTCTCGTCCGCAGGTTTACTATTCGCTGGAAAAACTGGAAGGGTTGGGGCTGCTCCGGATCAGGAAGGATTCAGTACCTGCTGCCGGCCCTGACCGAAGCGTGCTTGCGGTGACCGCCGGCGGCCGTGCGGCATTGGCTGATGCTCTCGAGCACGAAGACTGGACCACGCAGCGAGAGCGTCCCCGGTTTCTTACCTGGCTTGCGCTTTCCTGGCAAGCGCGACCGGGAGTCGTCAGGAAACAAATTCAGCGCCGGCGAAGATTCCTTGCTGCTGAGTTGGAACGTGAGGAGGCTACCTTGCGCGACGTCTTGAGCGAAGTCGGCCATGCCCACCATGAAGCCGTCTGGATGCTCACCTTGGTCATCGAGCAGTTCAAATCCGAATTGCGCTGGCTCGACCAAGTGGCCGAAGACCTCAAGCATCGAGCTGCGGCCCGCAATCCGGATTACGCCCGGGGCTAGAAGTCCGGTTATTTCTTTTGCGCGGAGTGCGCAGCGTGAGCGGCGGCATGCGCCGCCGGGGAAGCAGAAGCGGGCGTGCTCTCGTCCGGCCGGTGGATTTCCCGCCGCTCCACCGGTGACGACAGCACAATTGACGTTGAAGTGGTACCAAACGGCGTAAGCCTGTCAATCAACGATTCCAGATGTTCCACCGAGCGCACGTGGACTTTCATGATGAACGAGTCGGCGCCAGTGCCACGATGACATTCCACCACTTCCGGCGAATTCTTTACCACGGTAGTAATTCGGGTAAACACGTCACCCACCACGGACATGCGGATGAACGCCGTGATCGGCATCCCGACCTTCATGGGATCCACGTCGGCGTGATAGCCGATGATGATGCCGGCTTCTTCCATGCGTTTTACGCGTTCCACAACCGCGGGCGTAGTCAGGCCCACGCGGCGGCCCAGCTCCGCGTAGGAGAGCCGCCCGTTGACTTGCAGCTCATGGAGCAATTTCCAGCCAATTTGGTCCAAAAGCTTATCGGTTCTTAAATTCGAATCCATTGGGGAGGTAGTATTTTAAACCAGAACTGCAGTTTTCTCTGTCATAAAATAAAATTTTAAACAAACTCTAATCTGAGGCTAGTGAGGGCATTTCTTACTCTTAAACCAGTTTGTCCCTATCGTGCTTCGCCATCCATACGCTCCTGCCGTTACGGCGAACCCCTACACGCGCCCTTGCTTAGTCGCGATCACCCGCACCAGGAGGGTCCATTTCGCGAATTACGCAAAAAGAACCGAAGTAGGTGCTTGCTGGCACACCGTCATCGCAGGCATACTTGCAAAGTTGAAATTGTCTTTAAGGGATCGGATTTGTCCAGGCTTGGGAATCAAACCGTTCTGATGATGAGCGTGGCGCTGGTGTCGGCAGCGGCGTTGGCAATCGGCGCAAACGCGGGTAGCGCCTCCCGGTCCGTGGTTCAACTGTCGCAAGCCAAACCGACTCCAACCCCCGACCCTACGGAGGGCGTGGAAGTTACAGCGCTTGCGCTGGAACCTTCGCGATTCTGCGCCTTCGGGCCGGATGCCTACGTGGTGTATATCCCGATTGACGTGACCATTGTCAACGGCCGGCGCGCGCCGATCATCTTGGCGCGGGCGTTACAAGTGCAGAGGGTGTTGCTGGGTAAGACCAACGACGACGTGCAGGCCGGCCGCTATGAACTGGGTACGCCGGTGCGCGCTGCCCGTCTTCGGGCCGACAGCACGGCGTTCGGTCCCGCGCCCGACGACGACACTTTCGCTGTCCTCAAGCACAACCAGAAGTTCGAATTCACCGTGGTGTACGGCATTCCGGTACGGAACAACCGTGCGCAAACCGTCCCCGGGACCGCGTATCCAGGCAATCTGGCGTTCAGCGTGGAGCTGCAGACCTGGCCTTTCGCGCGCAATGCGGCGGGCTTGCAGCAGCAGTGGGTGCGCTATGGAGACCTGATTGCCGCGCCGGTGATCGCGTTCCCGACGATCCTCCGTCTGCCCGCCAATCCAACCACCGAGAATTGCCACATCCGGCGGTAAATATCTCATTAATCGCCAGGGTTCAAGGCACTTTTGGCTGCATTCATGGCTGGCTTTCGCTTGATTTCAGGCAGAATACGTTATAAAACTGTTAACTTCCCGGCAGCAAAGATTGTTGCCCTAGATTTCCTCCCCAGGTCGAGACTCGAGTTCCATGGAACGTATCGTCATTACTACTCAAGAAGTTGACCGGACACCGGTCCCGGTGCCTGGCGTGCAGGAACCGTCGCGCCCAAGGCTGCCGAACCCTGTGCCTGTGTGGGCGAGATTGGCCCTGCTCCCGCTGGTCCTGGTGCTTCCGCTGCTGGCGTTAGTAGCACTGATCTTACGGGTAACAGTGCGGAGCCAGACGCCACGCGCGATGCAAGCCTGGTGGTCTTACCTGCTGGCGTTGATGATTGGCAGCGGATTCTTCTCCACCGTCATCATGCTGCTGGCGATTTCGCTCTCCTGGGCGCCGGCGCCGGACGCGGTGGGCGTTGCACTCTCTGGCCTGGACGAGCGCAGCGCGTTTCCCAGCCTGCCGGCGGAAAAAACCATGTCGGGCGTGGAGTTGAGCGCAACGTTGAAGCCGTTGGTGCTGTTGGCATCGCCTGCCGCCAAACGCTGGTTCTCGAAAACAGAGAGCACTTCCGGCCTGCTGGGCGCGGCGTTGATTCTGCAAGCCGACGCCCGCGGTTACCTGCTGGCCACCGCGCGACACGTGGCGGACGGTGAAGACTGGCGCACGAAGAAGGGCGCGCAAAAGGTGATGGTTTCCGACGGCATGAACGGCTGGGCCGCGGCCACAGTGTTGGGCCGCCACAAGCGTTTCGACGTCGCCTTGCTATGGCTGGAACGCAAGTTCGGTGACGGCGTCTTCCGTCAGCCAGTTGCCACATATGCGAGCGTGCAGGCGGGCGAGAAGATTTACGTCATCGGACACCCTGAGGGTTTGAACTTCAGCATCAGCAACGGAATTGTTTCGCGTACGCCCGGCAATGACGTGCTCCAGGTTTCAGCGCCGGTGAGCCCAGGCAACAGCGGCGGGCCAGTGTATGACGAACTCGGCAACCTGCTAGGTGTGGTCACGTCCAAGGTCGCGCGTTCGGCAGAACCGGAAGCCGAGAACCTGAATTTTGCCGTGAGCACCGATGCTCTGCTGCATGAGGGCGACTGGGAGCTGGTGGGCACCGCAACCGCCAAGAATGAATTCACTGACTTCGTGCACAAAGCCAAAGTGCGCGGCGACCCCAAGAAAGAAGATTCTTCTCCGGACAAACCAACCCACGATAACAAGAATGGGGCGCGATAGGGATTCTACGAACCATGGCCAACATCACTGTCACTGTGTACGATTCCACGGAAAACAAACGCGTGCCTGTGGAGCTTCCTGATGATGCTCCCGCCAACCGCATCATTGCTGTGCTGGTGGAAAAGCTTCAGCTCCCGCCCAACGGCCCTGACGGTGCGCCGCTGAGCTATAAATTTCATCACAAGAATTCTGGGCGCCAGATCCAGGACGCGCAGACCCTGGCCGACGCCGCCGTGAAAGATGGTGACATCCTGCGCCTGCAGCCGGAGATCACCGCAGGAGCGCGATGAGCCAGCCGGTAGCGCCCCCACCCCAGCCCGGGCAAAACCGGCCCGGTCCGGGGACCCCGAAGTCTGCCGCAGAAGACCGCTTCAGCCGTTTTCGTCTCATCGGCTGGTGGGACCAGGAAAAAATTCGCGCGGCACGGGTGCTGGTGATCGGCGCCGGCGCGTTGGGAAATGAAATCCTCAAAAATCTGGCTCTGCTCGGTTTCACCCACATCGCAGTGGTGGACCTGGATGCAATCGAAGCCTCCAACCTTTCGCGCAGCATTCTCTATCGCGCCGAAGACATAGGCCGGTCCAAGGCGGAAGCCGCTGCCGAAGCCGTGCGCAACATTCTTCCTGAAGCCCAGGTCCAGCCTATCCAGGGCGATGTGGTGCACGGGCTGGGGCTGGGATTGTTCCACTGGGCTGACGTCGTGCTGGCCGGTTTGGACAATCGCGAAGCCCGGCTGTGGATCAACCGTGCCTGCTGGAAGATGAACAGGCCGTGGATTGACGGCGCCATTGAAGGCATCAACGGCGTGGCCCGCGCGTTTCTTCCCGGCCGCCCGCCTTGTTACGAATGCACGCTGGGTGAGACGGACTGGGCCATTCTGAACAAGAGGATGTCGTGCAATTTGCTGGCGCTCGAAGCCTCGAGCGAGGGCAAGGTGGCCACCACGCCCACCATCTCTTCGATTATTGCCGGACTCGAAGTGCAGGAAGCGGTGAAGCTGCTGCACGGCCTGCCGGTGCTGGCCGGCCAGGGATTCATTTTCGAAGGCCTGAACCACACCTCGTACAAAGTTGAATACACCGAGAACGACGCCTGTATGAGCCATCACACGCTGGAGGAAGTAGTCTCGGTGGGAGAAACTTCGCGCGAGCTGACACTCCGCCAGCTGCTTGAGCGCGCGCGGCGCGACCTGGGCTCGCAGGACGCGACACTGGAGTTCAGCCGCGACGTGATTCATAAGCTGGCTTGCGCCGGATGCGGCACAGAGGAAGAAGTGTTTGCAGCAGTAGGCGCTGTGGCCTACGCGCATGGAAAATGTCCGAAGTGTGGCCAGCGCCGCGCTGTGATCACAGCCCACGGCTACAGCGGCAGGGAACCGACGGAATCGTACGGCAAGCGCACCGTGGCGGAAATGGGGTTGCCGCTCTTCGATGTTTTCACGGCGCGCTCGGCGGAGCGGGAAGTGGCATATCTGATCGCGGGCGACGAGCCGGCCGTGCTCGGGCCGCTGGCAGCAGCCAGGCAGGGCAGTCGCGCGTCGGGAGCGTCACAATGACATCGCAACACATCAAGGTGAAAATCAAAAGCCAGCCCGTAGTGGTGATGGAAGCGGAAGTGGCGCGCAAGATCCGCCAGCACGCGCGCACCTCGATGAAGGCTGAAGTCTGCGGTGTGCTCATCGGCACGCTGGACAATGACCGCACCGTGATAGAGGCCTGCATCGCGGGCATCAACGCGGCGCAAGGCGGCGCCCATGTGACCTTCACTCAAGACACCTGGGAGCACATTTACAAGATCAAGGACCAGCAGTTTCCTGACGACAAGATCGTTGGCTGGTACCATTCGCATCCCGGGTTCGGGGTATTTCTCTCCGAGCACGATCTCTTTATCCAGGAGAATTTCTTTTCCAGCCCACAGCAGATCGCCTGGGTCTACGATCCGCATACCGATGAAGAAGGATGCTTCGGCTGGGTCGGTGGCAAGACCGAGAAGCTTTCCGGCATTCGCACCGGGTATTCGCAAAGCGTGGAGGCGACCGCTTCCCATGCGGTTGACGATTACGACGAGGACGGGGGAGAGGGTCTCGAATCCCGGGTCAACGTCGGAGACGGCAACGCTTCCGGTGAGCCGCTGTGGGTGACCTGGACCAGCCGAATCCTCGGATATTTTGCAGTCATGGCCATGGGATTTGTTCTGGGATATCTGATCCACGCGCGGCAAACCGAGCCGAAGATCCGCGCCTATCAGGACCTGTTCCTGGAGTTGGAGCCGCAAATTAACGCGTTACAGGGCGTCGTCCGGCAGTGCGAGCCGGAGCTTCGCTCGTGCGAGGCGCGGGTTCAGCGCATGTTCCCCTCACAACTTGGTCCGTCCGGCGCCGGAACACCCGGGGCCCAGGGCCCGCAGCAACCATCGCAACCACAACAGAAAGCTCCGGCCGGCGCTGGGAAGGGAACCAATGGCAAACACTGACGATAAACCTTCGCTGAAAATCACGCTCGAAGACTTGGAGAAGGTAAACCTGCGTCAGGAACCTGTGGCGGTTGCTGGCGCCGGGGTAGCGCCAGGCGCCGCCCGGCAGTATGGCAACATCTCAACGCCAGGGGCGGCGGATACGCCGGTGGTGGATGAAGGCAAGTCCAAGATTTATTTGCAAGGCTGGTTCTATCTGGGCTTAGCCGGGCTGATCGGAGCGCTGCTGGGCTGGGGAATCTGCGAGCCGTGGTTCGTGGATGGTCCTCCCACGGGGTGGGCCAACTGGATCGCCGACCACGCGATGATGCCGCTCATCATCGCGCTGATATGTCTGGGCTTTGGAGCGGCGGAGAGCCTGGTGGAGCGGTCGATACGCAAGGCCCTCTGGAACGGCTTCCTGTCCATTCTTCTGGGACTGGTTTTAGGGGTGATCTTTGACTTCATCGCCGAAATTTTCTACACCATCGGCCTGGGGATTTGCTACGAGCTGGGCGTACGCACGCACCACAACCCGGCAGCTTGGGTTGCGCGCGGCCTGGCTTGGATGGTCTTCGGAGTGGCCGGGGGCATTGTCTATGGAATCGTCGACCGCTCGGGCAAAAAGGTGCGCTACGGGATATTAGGCGGTATCATCGGATCGGGACTGGGCGGCATGGTCTTTGATCCCATTGCCATGGCCACACATTCCGGCGCGCCCAGTCGCGCGGTCGGTTTCGGTTTGCTGGGAATGGCCACCGGCGTGGCGATGGGGATCGTCGAGAGCGCTCTCAAAGACCGCTGGCTGTACGTCGCTTCCGGCCCGCTGGCCGGCAAGCAATTCATTCTGTACAAGCCGATCACTGCCATCGGCAGCAGCCAGCAGTGCGATATCTATCTGTTTAAAGATCCGTCGATCCAGCAGCAGCATGCGCGCATCGAGCTGCGCGGAGCTCAGACGTTTCTTCATGCCCAGGCACAAATCTATGTTTCCGGACAGCCTGTGCGGAGCCGCGCTTTGCAGAGTGGTGACCTGATCCAGATCGGCCGCTACGCGTTCCACTTCCGCGAGAGGCATAGGAAATAATGGCCGAGGCGATTGTCTGTCCTTATTGCCGCATGCCCTTCGACGACCGGAGTCCGGCGAAGATCTACTGCACCGCCTGCGGCACGCCACACCACGAAGATTGCTACTACGAAAACGGCGGCTGCACTGTATTCGGTTGTGCGAAAGCGCCGGCGGACGATCCTAAGCTTCAGGTTTCTTACAGTGACTTGAACGCCGCTATGGTGCAGCAACCCGTGGCCGCGGTGCAACAGCCCGCCGTCACTCCGATGCCGCAGTACCCCTCGCCTTACAGTGGGCCGCTGGGACTCAACCAGCCTAGTCCGGCGGCACAACCAGCCGCGGCGGCTGCTACAGGCGGAGCGTACGCTCAGCCGGTCGCAGCGGCCGGACGCGCGCCCAAGAGCCGTACCACCTACATTGTGTTGGGAGTTTTTCTGGGAGCGCTCGGGATCCACAACTTTTACGCGGGATACACCGGCCGTGCCGTCGGCCAGCTGTGTCTCAGCGTGCTGACCGTGTTCTACCTGGCCATCGTGTCATGGATCTGGGCCATCGTGGAGATTTGCGTTGTGGATAAAGATAGTGCTGGTATACAGTTCAGCTGATTTCCAGCAAAAGGGAGAGGGATGAAATATTCCATCAAGCGTGGGATAAATGAGTACGGTCCGTACACACTGGCTGAGCTTCAGCGCTACGTGGCCCAGGGCAACATCGCCCTGTCTGACCTGACGCGCAGCGAGGGTATGACGGATTGGGTGCCGGTTTCGCAAGTCATCGGCGACATTCCGGTGCCAGTCACGGCGCCGGCCATGCCCGCCGCTGGAGGAACGGTGTACGCAGGAGCCGGGTCCTACGGTGCGGCAGCCACCCCGGCCATGGCCTCAGGCCCTGTCCCGCCGGACTTTCATTGGGGCCTGGTACTGCTGATAGGTGTTGTCACTTGCGGGCTGTTTTTGAGTGCTTGGCTGATCGTTGAAGCAGCCTGGATCCAGAAAATAAAGCCCGGGGCCAAGAGTTTGGTTCTGGTGATATTGGCGGTTGTCGCCTCTTACGCCAGCGCTTTTATGGGTGGTGGGGTGACGCATGCTGATACGCATCCTCTTGGGGCGTTATTTTGGTTGGCGGGAATTGTGCTGCATATCGTGGCGATCTTTAGCATGCGTAGTGAACTTGAGGACTACTACAATTCTGTGGAACCTATCTATCTGCAACTGAGCGGCGTAATGACGTTCTTTTTCGCTGTCTTTTATTTTCAACATCATTTCTCGCGGATTGCTCGATGGAAGAAGACCGGCGTACTGGCGCCGCAAGGCTGAGGGCATGAGGCTTTGCAATATTACGTCGGGCGCCGGCGCAGTGAGAACGTAACGTCCTTTATTTCCAATATCACTTCAGCCGGATTGCCCGGTGGAAGAAGACAGGAGTTCTAAGCCCTAGATGAAATATTTCATCAAACGCGATCTCAACGAGTACGGCCCATATACCCTGGGCGATCTTCAGCGTTATGTGGCCCAGGGCAACATCTCCAAGAACGACCTGACGCGGAGCGAAGGCATGACGGACTGGGTGCCGGTCTCGCAAGTCATCGGCGAGTTACCTGCACCACCGCCTCCCTCTGTGCCTGCGGCCATGCCCTCGCCAGGTGAAACTGTTTACAGCGGCACGCCCGCTGCCGCTGGGCTCGCCTACGGCGCTGCGGCAGCGCCCGCCGTTGCCGGCCCAGTTCCCCCGGACCTGCAATGGCCCTTGGTGCTGTTGTTGGGTATGGTCTCCTGCGGCATGTTCAACTTGGTATGGATTTTCATCGAAGCCGCCTTCGTCAAAAAGCTCAAGCCGGATAGCAGTCACCTCACGCTGATCATCACAGGTTTATCCATCCAGATTGGTTCAATCATCATTTTCTACGCGGGCGTCATTGGTCTGGCAGCGGCGTCGGCCGGCAGGTCGTCGAACGAACCACCGGCGGGGATCATCTTTCTGGTCGTGCTCTACTGGTTGGGGTTGCTCGGAGGCGCAGTGGTGAACATTATCGGCAACTTCAAACTGCGGGATGCGATGGTCGAGTACTACAACACAGTGGAGCCAATCAATCTGCGTATGAGCGGAGTGATGACGTTTTTCTTCAACATCCTCTATTTCCAGCACCACCTCTCGCGCATCGCCGCCTGGAAGAAGACTGGATATTTGGCTCCTCAGGTATATCAGGGATAAGAATGAGACTGACAAGTCTCCAACGCCGCGCGAATTATGTGCTGGGACTCGCATTGCTCGGCGGCACGGTACTTTACAGCTTCCCGCCTCAGGAGTACCACTTCTATCCGGTGTGTCCTTTCTATGCAGTGACGCACCTGCTGTGTCCCGGCTGCGGAGGCACCCGCGCCCTTTACCAGTTGCTGCACGGGAATCCGGGGGAAGCTTTTCGGATGAATGCCCTGGTCACGCTAGCAGCGCCGGTCGTGGTGGCGTGGTTTCTTTACTGGTATTCTGCTGTGATGCTGGAGCGCCGGCTGCCCCCGATTCGCTTGCACTGGAGCGCCATTGCCGTCCTGTTGGTGGTGACTGGAATTTTTGTCGTGGTCCGCAACGCTGGGATTGCCTTTACGATTTGAGCCTATGCTTCCGCCCCGAATCCGCCGTTTAAAACTCGATCACGAACAACTGCTTAAACGCCTGGCCGGATGGCCTCTGATTCGCATCGCGGGCACGGCTGGCATGCCGCCGGAGATTTACCGTTTCCAATACTTCTTGCGCGGACTGTACGTTGCCGCCGACGGCTCCATTCTGGAGCGCAACGAGCATCTGTTGGAGGTCAATCTGTCGTTGGGCTATCCTCGGCGCGCGCCCCAGTGCCGCATGCTCACGCCCGTCTTCCATCCAAACTTTGATGATAGTTCGGTGTGCATTGGCGATTTCTGGGCGGCGTCCGAATCGCTTGACGACCTCATTATTCGCATCGGCCGCATGATCGCTTACCAGGAATACAACACCAAGAGCCCGCTCAACGGCTTGGCCGCCAAGTGGGCCGCACAAAACGTCCAGCTGTTGCCGGTGGATCCGCGGCCAGTGGCCCCGCCGCTGGAAGGCAGCGCTTCCGCTGCGGCAGCGGGAGTCGCGGCGCCAGCTCCGGCGCCGGCAGTCGTCGTGCCGGTTCCGGCACCGGAAGTCGCAACGCAGGTTCAGGCGCCCCAGCCTGTTGAACCGCGACCAGTCGCTGCCGAGCCAGGCGAAGATCCTTGGGCACAAAAGATAGTTATCTCGTAGCCGCCGTAAGCCCCTCCTCAGCTTTGATAACGCTCAGTCTTTCGCGGCGCCGCATAGCGTGGACAACGGCGCCGCAGTGTTCCAAATTGGGTTCCTGCAAGGCGTAACGCGTTCGTAAACTCTTCCGCATCTACTAGCGGCCGTAGTACACTCCAGAGCTGGTTTTTTTCGCTGACATTTTTTCACGATGGCTTCATATGTTTTTTTGAATCCCGGTTTTGGGCCCGTTCGCAATTTGAAACAGTGAGGTCATCGAATGAGATTCCCCCGTATAAGAGTCAAGGCCACAATGATTTTTCTGCTCGTGGCCCTGGCCAACCTTGTAGCGGCACAAACACGAACCCCGGCTAACGACCAGGCCGCCCGGAGATCAATCCCGGAGTGGATCAAAGGCGAACATGCCCACACCATTCCTTTGCGCGATATGGCGCCGATGCCAGTGCGAGGCGAACGCCATGAAGCGCCGCCGCTTCGCCTGCTCCCGCGGAGGGGCGTACCAATTGCGCCCGCGCCACACGTGGACACAGCGCTGCAGAGCGTGGCCATCGCCGCGCCTACGGTCGGCAACGTCACCAACTTTGCCGGAGTCGGACAGGGAGACTACGGATTCACTCCCAACTCCGCGCCACCAGATACCAACCTCTCAGTTGGGCCGACGCAAGTGGTGCAGTGGGTCAACGAATCTTTCGCGGTATTTTCCAAGACGGGCGTCCTGCTAGCTGGGCCGACCGCGGGCAACACACTGTTTCAGGCGCTGGGCGCAAGTCACCCATGCGCCGTGCACAATGACGGCGATCCCATCGCGCAGTACGACAAAGCGGCCGACCGCTGGGTGCTGACCCAATTCTCCGTGACGAGCGGCGGCACGCAGGGATACTGGCAGTGCGTGGCGGTATCGGCGACCGGGGACGCAACTGGTTCCTATCATGTGTACGCGTTTAACTACGGGACAACGCAGTTCATCGACTATCCCAAGCTGGGAGTTTGGAACAACGCGTACTACATTACCTACAACGTGTTCAACAACGGCCAGACTTTTGCCGGGCCGAAGCTTTGCGCCTTTGACCGCGCTTCTATGCTGGCCGGCACCGCGGCGACGCAAATCTGCTTCCAGTTGGGCACGAGTTTCGGCGGAGTGCTGCCCGCTGATCTCGATGGCAGTACGCCTCCGCCGGCGGGCTCGCCGGAGTATTTCGTTGACTTCAACACCAATTCGCTCGACATATTCACGATTTCCAATCCCAACTTCACGAACGGCACTGCGACGCTGGGCGGGCCGACCACGATCCCGGTTGCAGCCTTCTCGCCGGCTTGCAACGGCGGCACCTGTATTCCGCAGCCTGGCACTGCGCAGAGGCTTGATTCTCTGGCCGATCGTCTGATGTACCGGCTGGCCTATCGCAATTTTGGCGACCACGAAGCGTTGGTGGTGAACCACGCCATCACTTCTGGCAGCAGCGCCGGCATCCGCTGGTATGAAATCCGCAGCCCGGGCAGCTCGCCCACCATTTTCCAGCAGGGCACGTTTGCTCCCGACGCCAACTTCCGCTGGATGGGCAGCGCAGCCATGGACCATGCCGGCAACATCGCTGTCGGCTATAGCATTTCTTCGAGCACGCTGCGTCCCGGCATTCGGTTCACGGGTCGCGCCCCCGGCGATCCCCTCGGCACTATGGGGACCGAAGTGGACATCACTGATGGCGTGGGCTCCCAAACCGGAGGCCTGAGCCGCTGGGGCGATTACAGCAGCCTGAGCGTGGATCCGGTTGACGATTGCACTTTCTGGTACACCACCGAGTATCTGAAAGCCAGCGGCAGCTTCAACTGGAGCACGCGCATCGCGAATTTCAAATTCACCACTTGCGGAAACCCCGACTATACGGTTTCTGCGTCGCCGGCATCGCAATCGGTCACGCAAGGTAACAGCACAACGTACACCGCTACCGTGACGCCGACGGGTGGTTTCACCGGATCGGTGGACCTCACGGTGAGCGGACTGCCAGCCGGCGCAACCGGTACGTTCAGTCCAACACCGCTGACTTCGGGTAACTCCACGCTGACCGTGACCACCACCAGCACCACGCCCACCGGCACCTTCCCATTGACAATTACCGGAACCAGCGGTACGACGACACACACGGCTTCGGTGACGCTAGTAGTGACTGCGCCTGTAGCTCCGGACTTTGCCGTATCGGCGACTCCGGCTTCGCAGACGGTGACCGCGGGCGGGAGCACTTCCTACACCGCCAACGTTACTGCCTCCGGGGGATTCACGGGAGTGGTTGGTCTGGCCGCCAGCGGATTGCCCGCAGGCGCTAGCGCGAGTTTCAGTCCTGCATCAGTGACCGGGTCGGGATCATCCACGATGTCGGTGAGCACAACTAGTGCAACCCCGGCTGGAACCTACACGGTAACCATCACCGGAACCAGCGGAAGCCTGGTGCATTCCGCCAACGTAACGCTGGTGGTGAATCCGGCACCGGTGCCGGACTACACCCTGTCGGCCTCTCCGGCCAGCTTGACGGTAACCCAAGGCGCGAGCGGCAGCAGCACCATCACGGTTACGCCCTCCGGTGGTTTCACCGGTAGCGTGACTCTTTCGGCGTCCGGGCTGCCGGCGGGGGTGACCGCCGCGTTCGGGACTAATCCGACCACCGCAACCAGTGTGTTGACCTTTACGGCCAGCGCCACAGCGACGGTCGGAACCGCAACAGTAACGGTCACTGGCACCTCGGGAGCGCTGACCCATAGCACAACCATCAGTCTGACGGTGGCTTCGAACGCGCCACAACAGCTCATCGTGAACGGCGGGTTCGAGAACGCGACGGCGGCACCATGGACGCTGACTGCTGGCGTACTCAACTCTTCCGCTGCCGAACCTCCGCACAGCGGAGTCAGAGACGCATGGTTGGATGGCTACGGCACAACGCACACCGACTCCGCCGTCCAGACCGTTACCATCCCGGCAAGCATTACCACTGCAACGCTGAATTTCTGGTTGCACATCGACTCGGCGGAAACCACCACCACCACGGCGTTCGATACGCTGCAGGTGCAGGTGCTTAACTCCACCGGCACCACGGTGCTGGCGACGCTGGGCACGTTCTCCAACCTGAACAAAGCGCCGGGTTATCAACTGCGCTCGTTCAACATGATCCAATTCAAGGGGCAGACGGTTAGGATCCGCTTCTTGGGCAGGGAGGACGTCAGCCTGCAGACTTCATTCGTGATTGACGATGTCACGCTGAACGTTCAGTAGGCTGCCAAAAGAACTCAACCAACCCCGGGGCCGCAAGGCCCCGGGTTTTTTCCAGGTGATTTCTCCTACCAGGAGGCCCGCCCTATCGGCAGCATTGTTCACCAGCAACGGAATCAATCACGGCCAGCCGATGCTGAGCGGCGAAGGTCCTTGGCTGCCAAAAATTGTTATTTCATGAACGAAAGCCGCACGCAGGCTTAATTTTCTAATCTCAGATCGCGACGGGTTTTGTGTCGTCCAGCCTGAGCCGCTTCTGGAAACGAAAATCTCCTTCCTTGAGACTGTTGCTTCTACTACGGTCCGTAGTAGA
>DATFXI010000293.1:0-2375 GCA_035316085.1 Candidatus Angelobacter sp. | reverse complement strand
CAGCTTGCCATCCTTGTCGGCCCAGGAGCGGTGGGTCATATAGACCTTGAGCCAGTCGGCGCCATGGTCCAGTTGCTCCCTTGCAATTTTGCGCATTTCCACCGGCCCGTCGCCGAGTTGCGCGCCTTTCGGTACCACGATATCAGGGTTGTAGCCCTCCAGCGGGTAACCGCCGGTGGTAGAGATGGCGCGCGTCACTACGAACAGCCGCGGCCCGGGAATGTAGCCGGCATTGATAGCTTCCTTGATGCCCACGTCGCCGTAACCGGCGCCTTCGGTCTCAAGGTCGCGCAGCGTGGTGAAGCCTTCATCCAGCGCGCGGCGGACTGACACTGTGGCCCGCGCCGCCCGGTAGGACGATGGATGCTTCAGAAGCTGGTCGTCATAGCCGCCTTCTGCCGGATCTTCCCCTTGAAGAAAAATGTGGGTGTGGGTGTCAATCAGCCCGGGCAGCACAGTGACCGTGGGCGCGAAATTGATGGCGGTGGCCCCGGCCGGCGCCGTTCCGCCTTCACTCACGCTCTCAATCTTGTTGCCGCGAATCACGATCAGCACGTTGTGCCGCGGTTGCGCGGCGATGCCGTCAATCAGCGTAGCGGCGCGGATGGCGATCACTTTTTCCGCCGGCGCGGCAGCTTTCTGGGCCCAGCTTGAAAGTTGGACCGCCAGGCACGAGAGCAGCAGGACAGCAGGCAGAAGAATGGCGCGGCGTTTCACGTTTCAAATTCCTCCTGTGAGTGAGAGGAACTATGAATACGCTTTCAGACGCTTTTGTGCAAGCTCGCGGAGGGGAACGGACCTTCTCTCTCCAACAACAGGAAAACCCGCGGGCGCGCCGTCAAACAGACCCATCTGTGTGCCGGGTCTCAAGCTGGCCGGCAAACGGCCCGCGCCTTCGCGGCGTGACTCTCCCGAAGGGATGCCGTATTTGGCGCGGAACTTGGCGACCAGCTCGGTGATTCTGCGGTTGTAGGCAGTCGAGACAAACGCCCGGCGCGAATAGCGCTTTTCATAATGAGGCACCAGGTGTGGGAAGTGTTCTTGCAAGAAAGGCAGGAACACTTTTGCCGAGCACGGCTTCAGGAACAGGCTGTTGGCCCACACAAATCTCGCTCCGGCTTTCGCTGCCGCTCGAACGACATTCTCGAGATCTGCGGGCGAATCGGTGAGCTCGGGAAGTACCGGAGCGCAGTTCACGCCCACGCGGATGCCGCCCCGCGCCAGCTGCTCCGCTGCTTTCAAACGCAGATCGGGACGGGGAGCGCGCGGCTCCAGCATCCGAGCCAGCCTGGTCTTCAGCGTGGTTACGGTCAACATGATGCTGAGCCGGTTCTTGCGGGAGATAGCCTGCAGCAGATCGAGGTCGCGCACCACCATGTCGGACTTCGTCACCAGGCCCAGGTTCAGCCCTTCGTGCCGCGCGAATTCCTCCAGGATCGCGCGCGTGATTTGAAACTTGCGCTCCGCCGGCTGGTAAGGATCAGTGGCCGTTCCGATGGCGATGGACTCGCCGGGTCGCACCTTGCGCAACTCCTGCCGCAACAGCCACGCGGTGTGCTGCTTGACGTAGATTTTGCGCTCGAAATCCAGTCCGTCGTGCAGCTCCATGAACTCGTGGGTGTAGCGGGCGTAGCAGTACTTGCAAGCGAATTCGCAGCCGCGGTAGGGATTGATCATCCAGTCGAAAGGGACGCGGGTGGAGAGGCAGCGGGCGAGCAGGCTGCGGTTCTCAAGGGTCAGATACTCGACCTGGTGGCCTTCAGCCACGGCCTCGCCTTGGGACGCCAGGCGAGCGATCCCCACCAGTTGCTGACCGGGCTCGAGTTGCGGGAATAGCGAGGCCATGAGTGAATTCGCTTTTTATTCGCTAATATGATTCTACACCTCGAAGTCAAGGTTGTCTTGGGGTAGCTTTGTAGGATCGAACTAAACCGTGTCGTATCAATCAATTACGACTGACGGCACCCTTCCAAGGCCTTAGTCTCGGCACCCAGCGCCGAACATTGGTGCAGAATTCTTTGTATTCGTCGCCAAACTTGCCGCGGAGAGTGGGTTCTTCGTAGAACACGACAAAGAGATGACACGCAAGCCAGAAAATCAGCGCGCACAGCAGCACCGAGACGTTTCCGAAAAGAAGCCCTTGACCGAGGATCAGCGACAGCACCGCCACGTACATCGGATTGCGCACGTAGCGATAGAGCCCGGTGACCACCAGGTGTTGTGGCGGAGCGATAGGCGCCGGCGTGCCCAGTCCCTGAATCGCAAAGCGCCCGAATGAATCCAGCAGACCCGGAAGACCGAGTGCGATGAGCAGCACTCCGATTACACGAAAGGGAAAAAACCCGAGCAGGGGAGGCGCAACCTGCCATCGCGTG
>DATFXI010000292.1:0-4307 GCA_035316085.1 Candidatus Angelobacter sp. | reverse complement strand
GAAACACATCAGGTTTCAGAGCTGCGTTGGTTTGGCCTTCGGCGCGAATGGGATCGCCTTTGGCGGGATACGCCCACACCACGCAACTCACCGATGCGTGCTGCAGATCGTCAGGACCCCGTTGAAAGTACAACGTGTGCGGATCAAGCCCAAAATTCACCACCAGCTTATTTTGCGTCTTTTCCGAAGGCATGGTGACGGCGGCTTGAAAGGTAATAGCCGTCGCCGCCGGCGCGGTCAGGCTGAGCGCGTCGCTGAACTGATGGGTGACCATTGATTCTCCGTACTTGACGTTAGGACTGATCGCATAGTAGCCGTCACGATGCTGCAGTTTGAGTCCCGGCCGGCTGGCTTTAACCTGAATGTGGCGGAACTTCTCATCCCAGGTCTTGTTGTTGGGATAGTACTCGAGCGTGTAATAAGTGGCGCCGTCATCCAGGCTAGTGCGCACGCCCATGTCAATATCATTGCGGTTGAAAAAAGTCTTGCCGCCGGTGCGCTGTGCCAGCCCGGCCATGGCGGAATGCGCCGGAAACTGGCTGTTCAGGGAAACACCGGCCGCGCTGATGGGATACACCGCCACTTGCGCCGCCATCAGATCGTCGGCGATCTTCTCCATCATGCGGGAATTATCCTCGATGATCATTACACCTTCCCCCATCAGCGCGTCAGGAAACAGGTTCAGGGGAAACCCTTCCGAAACCCAGATCAGGTTCTTGCGGCCGGGATAAGCGGCCAGGTTTTCCGCCAGGAATGACATAGCGTAGAACGCAGCGTCGCGGCCCTGCCGCACCGGCTGAAATGTTCCACGGCGCCCGAACGGGCTGGCCGCCGCCTCGACCGTGGGTATATGGGTAGGCGCCAGTGACTTGTAGTGGCTTACCACATCCCGCAGTGCCTGGGTGTCGCTCGTGAAATCGTGCAGCAGCTTCAGATTCGCTTCCAACGCATAGACTGCAGTCGGCTGGATGGTAGGCGAGCTTTCAAGATATTTCACCAGCATTTCTTGCGCGTAAGCGTTGCTGGAGAAGTCGGTGTTGATGGCATCCAGCAAAATTACGTTCAAGCAGCTCTGGCCACGAAATTGAGGAACGTTGGTAATGATGTTCGGCTGCGCTGCGCTCCGGGTGATCTGTCCTGGCGTATGAAAGCTAAAGCCAATGACTTCCTGAGGCTCGCCATTTTCAAGGACGGTAAGATCGCTGGCTTTGAGATCGGTGATCGCCTGCCCTTTGTCGTTGGTGGCCACAACGTCCAGCACCACCAGGCGCGTGGTGGCGCGAAAAGTAGCTTGCTGACGGGAGGAGTTCTGGGCACCGGTCCCTTGTGGCGGCGCTGCGGATTGCCCGCGGGCCGGATCGGGCATGCCCAACAACACGACTAGACTGCCAAAGCAGACGAACCATCGTACCTTTGTCGAATTCATAGTTTCCCTTTAGCCAGGGTACAAAGCATACTCTACGAAATCGCCGCCCGGCAGCTAATCTTTCGCCGGGAATTGTGCCGTTGCCAGAGAGGCTTGGAAGGCCTGCAGCGTCTGGAAGTAGCTGGCGCCAGCCACGAAGTTCAGGTCATTGTGGTCCGCATCTGGAACCACCACGAACTGCTTGGGTTGGTTGGCGGCGTCAAAGAGTTTCCGACCATGCCAAATCGGAATCACGCTGTCCTTGGCGCCGTGGACGATCAACACCGGACAATGCACGCGGCCGATTTCTTTGTAGTTAGGAAACTTGTCGAACGGCAAAAGGGGAATGCGCGTCAGCACACGGAAGGCTGAGACAAAAGGGCTCTGCAAGATCAACGCCGCTGCTGGCCGTCGCGCTGCCAGATGAACGGCCGGGCCGCTCCCTACCGACCGGCCGAAGATGATGATGTGTTCCGGCAACGTCTTCAGCTCGTGAGTCAGATACTCGTAGGCTGCGATCTCATCTTCGTATGCGGTTTTTTCCGCGGGCTTGCCCTGGCTGGTGCCGTAGCCTTGGTAGTCATATGCCAGAACGCTGAAGCCGGCGTTGCGCAGGTCCTCCAACCATTCGCGGTCGTCACCCAAATCTTCGGCGTTGCCATGGCTTACCAGCAGAGTGAATGCTGCGGACGGATTACGCAGATAGAGCGCCGAGATCATGTTGCCGTTAGCGCTTCGGATTTTGAGAATGCCGGCCGTGTCGCGGTAGGAAGAAGAATGCGGCAAGAAAATGGCGCTGTCGGAGAAGAACAACGCGTAGATCGCCAGACTGAGGTAGAGCACGATCGGGATGTACAGCATGCGGATCAGGACATCCATCGCTCGTATCTTCATTGGCGCCGGAGAGAGCTACCGTCTTCCCACTGGCGTTCTGGCGTGGGCGGCGGTGGCGGCCTGTCTCTGGTCCGCGGTCGGGGCAGGCGGTTCGGGAGCCAGAGTCTTCAACCCAAGCTCCTTGCGCAGATCAGCTTCCAGTTTGGCGGCCACGTCTCTGTTCTCTTTCAGAAACTCCTTTACGTTTTCGCGTCCCTGACCGATGCGCTCACCCCTGTAGCTGAACCACGCTCCGGATTTCTCTACCATGTTTCGGCTTACACCCAGGTCCACCAGGTCGCCTTCGCGGGAAATGCCTTCGCCGTACATGATGTCAAATTCGGCTTCCCGGAAAGGCGCCGCGGTTTTGTTCTTGACCACTTTGATCTTGGTGCGGTTACCCACCACCATGTCGCCATCCTTGATGGCGGCAATGCGCCGGATGTCCACGCGCACGGACGAATAAAACTTGAGTGCTCGCCCCCCCGTGGTTGTCTCCGGATTGCCGAACATCACACCGATCTTCTCGCGAATCTGGTTGATGAACACCAGGCAGGTACGCGACTTGGCCACGATGCCGGTCAGCTTGCGCAACGCTTGCGACATCAGCCGTGCTTGCAGGCCCATGTGGCTATCGCCCATTTCGCCTTCGAGCTCGGCTTTGGGGACCAGCGCCGCCACAGAATCGACCACCAATACGTCAATAGCGTTGGAACGCACCAAGGCTTCGGCGATCTCCAGGGCCTGCTCGCCGTAATCAGGCTGTGAAACCAGGAGGTTGTCCACATCCACGCCAAGTTTCTTGGCGTAGATGGGATCGAGTGCGTGCTCAGCATCCACAAACGCCGCCATGCCACCAAGCTTCTGGGCTTCGGCGACAACTTGCAATGCCACGGTGGTCTTGCCGCTCGATTCCGGCCCGAAAATTTCTACGACGCGTCCACGGGGGAAGCCGCCCACGCCCAGCGCGGCGTCAAAGGAGATGGAGCCGGTGGAGATGACCGAGATGGGCACAATGGCTTCTTTGCTGCCCAACCGCATGATGGAGCCTTTACCAAACTGCTTTTCAATCTGCGCCAACGCCAGATCGATTGCTTTAGCTTTTTCGCTTCTTTCGTCAGCCATTCATGTCTCCGTTCGGGCGCGATCGCGCGCCGGGTTGGCCCTCTCCCTGTGATGCTGATAGACGGTCCGCGGAAGGCGGACGCCGCTCGGCAACGAAGCGGAATTATATACGGGCATCATAGGCGAAGAAAAAGGGAATGTAAAGACCTTGGTGCAAAAAAAATCCCGGAGACGGGATTCCGTCTCCGGGAGCCTGTCCATCCGCACGGCGGGGCGCCTGCGCTCCAGCTTGCCCGCTTACCATGCGCGCAGGGTAACGTTGTCGAGCCACGCCGAGTAGGAGTGCATGGCGTAGTCGCCGTCCATCTGGAAAGCCACGTTCACTTCCGCGGCGTTCACCGGTTTGGCGTTATAGGACCGGTTCACATAGTGGGTCACCCCATCCAAAGTAAACGACACAAAGTAGATCTTCGAACTATCGCGGTAGAACTGCCAGCTCAAATGGTGCCACTGGTAAGCCGCGGGCATAGCGCAAGCTATCCCGGTAGGACGCCAGGCATTACCGGCCGTGTCCCAAACATCCCACTGCCCGTCGCCTTTGACGTTGCACTGCGTGCCGAAGATGAACTTCTTGCCAAGGGTGGACTGATTCGCGTCAAACTCCAGCGACTGTGCGTACTGCGGCGCGGTCAAGTAGAAGTCCAGATCGTACTGAAAGTGCGTCTTGGCGTTGTCCGCTCCCAACTGCTTCCACCAGATGGCATCAGCATAGGGGGTAGCGCCACCGACGTTGAACCGTGCGGAGCGTCCACTGAGCGACGGCGATGCCTGGTTCTCGACCATCGAATACGCGGCATGCGGGCCGTTGGCCCCGATGCCTGCGCAAACGTCGCAGCTTTCCCATCCCGGCATGGTCTGGATGGCAGCATGGGTCACGGCCGCTGAGGGCGCTGCTGCCGCAGCC
>DATFXI010000291.1:0-5491 GCA_035316085.1 Candidatus Angelobacter sp. | reverse complement strand
CCCGCCTCCGCCGATCGGGTAGGTGGAACCGGCGACCAGCAGCTTTATCGCCAGCCGAAAGACGGCAGCACAACAGCGGTGAGAAAGTAGTGAGTGCGAATCATCAGGAATCCAGCCAGCCAGGTGTATCGCGCAAACCGGCCCCAAACTGCGCTCATGTCGGCGTTCTTCATTGTGAGTCCCCCAAGACCAGATCGAGCTTGCCTATGGCGTCCCGCAAGGAACCAAGCCCAAGAAATTCCTTGCCGGCGGCCGTGATTTCCACGGACAACTGATGGCATAAACGCGTCGCCAGACGAATCCGTTCTTCCATGAGAAGTACTGCGAGAGCGCGGGTGTCGCCCTCCAGCCAGACCTGGACTTGCCAGCCGGAGGTGCGCACCCGATTGACCGCGTCGCGAAACTCGGTCAGGACCCGGCCATCCACCTGGCCGGCCTTGAGCAGCGTATCCAGGCGGTTGAGCTCGCCGGTAATGCGGCTCATCTGGCTCGAAACCATCTTGCCGAAGGCGTCGTTCGCCTGTTGGATGGCTGCCTCTGTCATGAAATTACCGTCTCCTTAAAAAGCACTCCCGGGAGTTCATGTACCCTTGCATGTGACAGTAGTACGACTTCAGTACCGCGAAAAGATGACATAGGTAATCCGGGGACCTGGCAGGCGTGACATCGGTAATCGAAGAGTCTGAAGCCCGCGCGATTTGTTGAGGACAAAGGCTTTTCCGCCAGGCAAAGTTCCCAAGCCAGGAAGCAGGGCACTAGATCGATTGCGTATAGTTTCAGCGAATTACCACGATCGAGATGCCCTGGTTACCGCGTCCCAGGTCACAGTCCTGCTTCCATTCCGGAAACTGTTTCAGCAGTTCCCAGGTAATTTCGTTGGAGACGCGCCAATCCTCCCCGGCAACAAAGAGACGGATGCTGCCGTTGAGCGCGGCCTGGCGCAAGTCTTTTTGCAGTTCGTTGCGTAACGCACCGCCCGTGCCGCTGGAGCCGTAGCCGTGCACCAGCTTCACGGCACGGTACCCGGACTTGCGCGCCTGGTTGATCTCGTAATCCACGCGCAAGCGTGCCTCCGCTACCGTGGGCATACCCTCTTCCAGATTCACTAGTTTGATGGCTTCAGGCTTGCGAGACACACATGAAACTTACCACTGACTGCAAGATCGCCGCGATCGCGCGACAGCCGAGGGAACCACGACCGATGACGGCGATCTCGCGCGATGACGGCGATCTCGGCGATACCCGGACCCCTTGGCTTATGATGGATGATTGGGAAGCAGGTTACGACGATGAAACAGATTGCTGACTCCGCCCTCAACACTGCAACGCAACGCGGCGCCAGTTACGCTGACGTCAGGATCGTCGACCACCGCCAGCGCTCTCTGGCCACCAAGAATGGCAAAGTCGGTCATGCTTCCGGAAATGAAACTCTTGGCCTGGGCATACGGGTGTTGGTCAACGACTCCTGGGGTTTTGCCGCCAGCGATTCGCTGGCGCGTGAAGATGTGGAGCGCACTGCTGTGCAAGCGGTAGAGATCGCCCGCGCCTCGGCCACGGTGAAGGAACATCCGGTGCGTCTGGCCCCGGAGCCGGCGGTGAAAGTCGAATGGGCCACACCCTGCAAAATCGATCCCTTCACCACCTCGATTGAACAGAACCTGGATCTTCTCCTGAAAGTTGATACCGAGCTCCTGGCAGTTCCCGGCGTGACGCTGGCGGAGAGCAGCATGAACTTTGGCCGCTATGAGCAATGGTTCTACTCGAGCGAAGGCTCCGATATCCATCAGACGCGCACCATCACGGGCGCCGGGTTCGCCGCCTTTTCTTTCGCCGGAACGGAGATCCAGAAGCGGTCTTATCCGAATTCCTTTGGCGGCCAGTACCAGAATAAAGGTTACGAACTGGTGGATGAGCTCAGGCTGGTGGAGAACGCGCGCCGCATCGGTGAGCAAGTGGTGGCGCTGCACAAGGCGGATCGCTGCCCGGAGGGGAAAATGACGCTGGTGCTCGACTCTTCGCAGCTCGGTTTGCAGATCCATGAATCGATCGGCCATCCCATTGAATTGGACCGCGTGCTGGGCATGGAAGCGAATTTTGCCGGGACGTCATTTCTGACGCTTGAGAAACTGCGCACGCTGCGTTACGGCAGTGACGTCGTGAACGTGGTAGCCGACGCGACTGAGCAGCACGGTCCTGGCCTGGGCACCTTTGCTTACGACGACGAAGGCGTGCAGGCGCAGTGCACGCCGATCATCACCAAGGGCCTCTTCACCGGATATATTTCTTCGCGCGAGACGGCGCACAGCATCGGCGAGAACCGGTCGAACGGCGCCATGCGCGCGGAAGGCTGGAACCGCATCCCGCTGATCCGTATGACCAACATCAGCATTCTGCCAGGGCCGAAGCCGCTGACCTTCGACCAGCTCATCGCCGGAACCGATGACGGCATTTACATGCAGACCAACCGCTCCTGGTCGATCGACGACAAGCGCTACAACTTTCAGTTCGGATGCGAGATCGGATGGGAGATCAAAGGCGGCAAGCTGGACCGGATGTTCAAGAACCCGTCGTATTCCGGAATCACCACCGAGTTTTGGAATTCCATGGACGCCATCTGCTCGCACGACCAGTGGACGCTGTGGGGTACGCCCAACTGCGGCAAAGGCCAGCCCATGCAAACTATGGGGACGGGGCACGGAGCGTCGCCGGCGAGGTTCAGGAACGTGAAGATTGGCACGGCGTATAAGGGGAATTAGTCAAATGGTGACTCAGGCGGCTGCGCAGGAAATCTTGCCAAGACTATCGGCAATCCACGACGCGCGAAAGTTCTTGGCGGGCTACCTGACTCCGACAAGGCTGGTGCCCGCACACTCGCTGAGCCGAGACACGGGGAGGCGCGTGTATTTGAAGCTTGAAACCGATCTGCCGACCGCGTCATTCAAAGTTCGGGGAGCACTGTATGCACTGGCGAAGAAATTGCAGAAGGCTCCGATTCACGAGGTTGCGGCGTCAAGCACGGGCAACCACGGAGCCGCAGTAGCCTACGCCGCAAACCTCCTGCGAGTGAAGGCGACGATCTTTTTGCCCGAGAATTGCAATCCGGTGAAGCGGGAGCGGATCGCATCCCTTGGCGCGACGATTGTCGAGCGCGGCAAGGACAGCACCGAGGCCTTTCAGGAAGTAGTCCGGTACGCACAAGACCATGGGGCGTACCTGTTGAATGATGCCACCGATGAGGATTTGCCGGCAGGCCCAGGAACCATTGGCTGCGAAATTCTGGAACGACTTCCGAACGTGTCCACGATTTTTGTGCCTATGGGAGATTCGGCTCTCATCCGCGGCATCGGCGCGGCGGCCAAGCAAATGTCGCCGGAGGTTCGAATCGTCGGTGTGCAAAGCGAGCAGGCGCCTGCGTACTACCTCTCCTGGAAGCAAGGCAAAGCGATATGCACAGAGACGTGCGACACTATCGCCGACGGGCTCGCCACACGGACAACGGATCCTGCGAATGTCAGCGCCATACATAAGCTTGTGGATGACGTACTCCTGGTCAGCGATCAGCAGATGCTGGATGCGATCGCCAGGCTCCTGTTTGACGAACAGGTGCTGGCGGAGCCGTCAGGAGCGGCGACAACAGCTGCGATGCTGCATCATGGAAGCCAGGCTGGGGAAAATGTGGTGCTGGTAGTTACCGGGGCAAATATTTCGCGTGAAGTGCTGGAGCGCGCGATCACACCGTGCTCCAGCGGAGCGAAATGATAGACCAACCCAAAGCGCAAGAACTGTTTGATCGCGTCCAGAAGTTTTGTACCAGCGGCGAGCTGGAGGTGATTTTTTCCGCCACGAACTCCTCCCTCACCCGTTTTGCCAACAACACCATCCACCAGAATGTGGCCGAGCTGAACCAAGTTGCGTCCATCCGGGTGGCTTTTGACGGCAAGACGGCCCGCGCCACCACCAACCGCTTTGACGATGCCAGCCTGAAGCGCGCTGTGCAATCGGCGGAAAGTATTGCTAAGGTGCAGGAGCCGGATGCGGAGCGCCTGCCACTGGCGAAAGCAGAGGAGGGCAGGATCGGCGCGAACTCGCCCAGCCGCTGGTTCGATGGCACCGCAGCCATCGCGCCTGCCGACCGCGCCTCTGCGGTCGCGAAGATCGTCGCCGTAGCCAAAAAGAACAAGCTCGTGACGGCAGGAATTTATTCGAGCTCGCAGACGGCGGAGGCCGTCATCAATTCCAACGGGTTGAACGTGTTCCATCGGCAGACAGCCGCGGAAGTTTCCATCACCATGCTGGCGGACGATTCTTCCGGCTGGCAAAAGGCCAACTCGCCCGACTCCGCCAATCTCGATCCGTTGCGGCTGGCGGAGATCGCTGCACAAAAAGCGCGCGACTCGCGCGGCCCCAAAGAACTGCCTCCAGGAAAATACACGGTCATCCTGGAACCGGCCGCGGTGCTGGACTTGATGGGCTTTATGTTCTGGGACTTCGGCGGCTTGGCGATTCTGGACCAGCGCTCGTTTCTCAACAACCGAATCGGAACCAAGTTGTTTGGCGAAAACATCACCATCGTGGATGACGTGGGCCATGCCTTGCAGTCGAACGCGCCGTTTGATGGCGAAGGCGTGTGCCGCCGTCGCGTAAGTCTGGTGGAGAACGGAGCGATCCGCAATCTGGTGTACGCCCGCAATTCGGCCGAGAAGATGCGCAAGTCCGAGCATGGGGCCAAGGTCGGCGGAATCGCGGCCACTGGCCACGGCTTTCCCCTGCCCAACGAGATGGGCGAAGCCCCCACCAACATCGTCTTTATCACACCGGGAAATGAGCAGACCGTGGAGCAGATGGTGGCCGCCACCGATCACGGCATCCTCATCACGCGGTTGTGGTACATCCGCGAGGTTGATCCGTACGAGAAAATTCTCACCGGCATGACGCGCGACGGCACGTTCCTGGTGGAAAACGGGAGAGTCAAACACGGCATCCGCAATTTCCGCTTCAACCAGAGCCTGATCGACACGCTGAACCACGTTGAGGCCATGGGCACCGCCGTCCGCGCCAGCGGCGAAGAGTCCTTCGATATGGTGGTCCCGGCGATGAAGGTTCGCGGCTTTAACTTCACCGAAGTCACGCGCTTTTAGTTCAGCGACCGAAGCGCATGACTTGCGTGCGTGACTCATTGCAAAGCTTTTAGCGCTGCGACCGAAGCGCATGTCCTTTTGGTGCCCGCAAAGACCAAAGTAATCTTTGGCGCCTGGGAAGGCCGGTGTATAAAACGAGCTAGAGGTGCACGCGTGAACGATTCTCGCAGTTCGGTCCGCTTTCCGCTCAAGCTGCCTTTGACCGTTCGCACGAACGACGCGCACGAATACTTCGCCGAAACCGCCGACATTTCCGCAGGCGGTGTGCTTTTCCACACCAAAGCCGCGATCGATGTGGGGACGGTGATCGGTTTCCGCATTGTGCTGCCCGCGATGGTGCTGGGAACCGATAC
>DATFXI010000290.1:0-15552 GCA_035316085.1 Candidatus Angelobacter sp. | reverse complement strand
GGTCAAATCAGCGGCGTGCGCGCGCCGGTGTACCTGCTGCACGGCGCCGGCGACAGCGTGATCCCCGCGTCGGAAACCCAGTGGCTGGCGAAAGATGTTCCTCCGCAGGCGCTCAAGAGCGTGCTCATCAGCCCGGCCATGAACATGATCCACGTAGATGGACAACGTAAGGTTTCGTTTTCCGAAAAGTGGGAACTGGTGGATTTCCTGGCGCGTGTGGTGAAGGCGACCGACAGGCTGGGACGGGCCAGCCACTAAAAATTCCCGCAAGAAATCCTCAGCCGGGCGATCTATTGCCAAGAGGGATGTTTCCGTAATGCAGTACGCCTGAGGAACGCAGCCCCTGGGTCCCAAGGACTCCTTCCCGGTGGTTGCGTTCGGAGGGCGATGCAAGGCGGCTGTGCCGAACCGGCGCAGCCGTTTGTAGGCCCTGCCGCTTGCTGACGATCTCACTTCCCAGCCAGGGGCGACTTCAGCTACTTCTTCAAGTCAACGGTCCAGTTCACGACCAGGTTCAGCGGGGCTGCCGCGTCTTGCGTGCCGACATTGAACAAGAACCGCTTACCGTCACGGCCGGCGTCGTAGGGGGAACCATAGGCAGTGGCGTCCTGGTGAAACAGCAGGTGGATCGGGCCCACGGAGAAGTCGGCGCCCTTTTCGCCCACATCCACGGAGTACAGCGTGTCACCCGGGTCGGAAAAGAACAACTCCCGGCCGTCGGCGCGCCAGGCAGGATCATCGCCACCATTGACGGAGATTTGCCACTTGCCTCCTTGGCCCGAGGCTGCAGCTACGTACACCTGCGCCGCACCGGAGTCGGTTGAGCTGTACGCGATCCATCTTCCATTGGGCGAGATGCGAAAGCGTGTGATGTTGGCTTGCGGATTAGCCGGTGCGATCACCAGGGCCGGTTTGCCGCCATCCACCGGCACCGAGTAGATCGAGTGGCCCACTGGCCCTTTGTTAGCGAGGAAGAGAATCGTTTTTCCGTTGGGGGTCCAGGACGGATAAGCGTAGGTGACGCCCGGCTCCTGACTTAGCAGCGGCCGAGGTTTCCCGCCGCCGTTCGCGGGCATAACGTAGAGCGTGGAATCGCCTAATGATCCCACCGGACCCCGTTCCACGTAGGCAATCAACTGGCCATCGGGCGACCACGCCGGCTGCAGCTTCGTGGGACCATCAAATGTCAACCTGGTCTTGATCTGGCGAACGGTATCGAAGATCCATATATGCGTCGACGGCGACCCGTGCGCCACGGCAATCTTCAATCCATCAGGCGAGATCCGCGCATCCACATAGTTTCCGCGTTCTCCTACCGATCCAAGCGGTTTGCCGGCGCGGTCGAACCACGTGAGCTGCGTTCCGGCATTGGCTGCACCGGCCTGATAGATCAGCATTCTGTTCTCCGAGACAGAGAACAACGTGCGCCACACCGTGCTGTCGTAATGCACCCGGCTCGCCACGGGAACGGCGTCGCCCGACAGGGTCCCGGCCTGCGGATCGAAGCGCTGCGCCATCAGCTCCGTCTGCGCGTGAAACAGCAGGTATCCTGAGGCGTACTGACCTCCGGAGTCCGTGGCCACCAGCAGCCTGTTTTCCTTGCCGTCCAGCGAGGCGAAGTAAATGCCGTTCCGGTCCCGAGTACCCCCGCTGTGATTTGTTGCCAGGTAGAGAAAATGCCGGCCATCCGGCAGAAACCACGGCCAGCGGTGGGTGGTGTGACGCGCCAAATCCATCCTGGTCGCCGGCTGCGGGTCGCCGCCCTGCGCGTTGACCTGCATCAGCGCCGTGTTGTAGTCCGGCGCAAAGAGGATCACGTTGTCCTTGCTCCAGCTTCCCCCACGCGCGTTGGGGGCATCGGCTAGAGTGGTGACCGGGCCACCGGTGGCCGCAACCTTGTTCAGCTTGCCATTGCTGAAGTACCCGAGGATTCTGCTGTCTGCCGACCAGAATGGGAACGATGCTCCCTCAGTCCCTTCCAGCCGCTGTGCCATCGGGCTGTTGAGGGCCCGCACCCACAGCGCCTTGGGACTTTCCGGGCCTTTGGCGGCAAACGCGATCTTTTCTCCGTCCGGCGAAAGCACCGCCGGTCCGCCAAAATCGCCTATCGCCTCGAAGGCAGTCTTCTCCGGCGGCAGAATGGTTGCGTGCACCACCCTTTCCACCGGCCGTTGCCATATCTGAGCCCCAGCAGCAATTGCCAGCAGGGCACCGAGCGCTGCCATTGCCCACAGCAACCAGCCCCTGCGCTTCGGACTGGCCTTCGCCGGCTTGACTGCCGTCGACACTTCGGCGGTCCAGCTCAGTTGGAGCTTGAGGTCGTGTGCCGTCTGCAGTCGTTCGTTGGGATCCTTCGCCAGGCAGCTCTTGACTACCATCTCCAGCGCCGGAGGCGTCATCGGCCGCAAAGTTGCGATGGGTGCCGGTTCTTTTTCGAGGATCGCGGCCAGGACCGAGATCTGCGTCTTGCCTTCGAACGCTGGCTTTCCCGTCGCCATCTCGTAGAGCACGCAGCCCAGGCTGAAAATGTCGCTCCGAGGGTCCGCTTCCGCGCCTTGCAACACTTCCGGCGCCATATACTGGAAGGTGCCCAGGATAGTCCCCTTTTGCGTGAGCGGTGAGGCGCTTGCCGTCAGGCCGGCAATTGAGCCGGTTGGTGATGACGGAGTCAACGGCCTGCCTGCGGCTCCGGCCACGGCGCCGATCGCGCTCGCCGCCGTCTTCGCCAGCCCGAAGTCCATCAGCTTGGCTCCGCTCCTGGTGAGCATGACGTTGCCTGGCTTCAGGTCACGATGCACCACTCCCTTGCCGTGCGCGCTCTCCAGCGCTTGTGTGATCTCGACTCCTATCTTCAGAAGCTGGTCCGGGAGGAGAGGTCCTTTCTCCAGCCGGGCGGCGAGGGTTTCGCCCTCCAGGTATTCCATGACCAGATAGTCGATTCCGCTTTGTGACCCGACATCATAGAGATGGCAGATGTGGGGATGGGAAAGGGAACTAATTGCCCGCGCCTCGCGTTCGAAGCGCAGCTTCAGCTCAGGGCTGGAAGAAAACTGCTCCGGCAGGATCTTGATTGCAACCGTTCTCTCAAGGCGCGTGTCACGTGCACGGTACACTTCACCCATGCCGCCTGCGCCCAGCGGAGATTGGATTTCATATGGACCGATTCTAAAACCGGGAATAAGGGCCATTGAGTCCGCCTATTATAGCCTCGAATAACAGCCCGTCTCATTTTTTGTGCACGAGAGTAACTGCCAGTTGATCACGAAGCCATGGTTCCGGCAGATGGCCCGACGTGGGCGCCCGTTCTGACATCAGCTGAACATCTTACGGTAGTGCCGGTACCAGTTGCTCTGAAAGGCTTCCGCCGGATCGTACTGACGCTTGGCTGCCAGAAACTTCCCAAACTCCGGATAGCAAGCTTCCACCTGCTCACGGCGGGCGAAGCGGTGGTAAGTGAGGTAATAACTGCCACTGTGCTTGATGGCGAGATCGATGAGCGCGCGGAAAGCGCGGGCGGCGTTCTCGATACCTTGCGGGTCATGGGTAACGTGCAGGTTGAAGACCATGCAAGCGTAGCGGTCCTTAGCCCAGGGCAGGAAACTCTCGTCATCCTTTTCAATCAGCCGGACAACTCCGTAAATCAAGTTGGCATTCTCGCGTCGTAGAGCGATACGCGCCTCCTCCATGAAGTCCACCAGGGCGGCGCGGGGAACGTCGATCTCCGTGATCATCTCAGTAGCAGGCACGCGGGCGTGCAACTGGCGGTCAAGTTCCTGGTGATAGTTGTCCAGATAGCTGCCAAAGAGCTGGGAGTCAGCCCAGTACACTTGGCCCGAAGTCTGCAGATAACGCTCAGTGTAGATCTCAAACGCGCGCCGCTTGTAGACATGCGTGTAGTACGTGAGCCGGGCCCAATCTTCCGGGCTGAAACGCGTGGGATTCTCCGTGATGGGGGTCTCCTGCGGAACGTGCAGGTAGCAGGAAAAGACGCCGCGGCGAAGAAAGCTGTCGCGATGGCTATCGGTGGCGAACTGAAAGTCGCCATATAGGTAGCCGTCGCGAATGCGCTGTTCGAAGGCGCCGGGAATGTCTTTCAGGTCCCGGAGTTCCACGATCCGGCGCACTTTCACGCGGTCGCGCAGCCGCAGTTGTACCGAGGTGATCACGCCGAACAGCCCGTAGCCGCCGATGGCCAGGCGAAACAGCTCCGGGTTCCTCACCCGGCTGCACTCTTTGAGTTCGCCCTCGTGGTCGAGAAGCGTAAAGGACTCCACGTTGGCGATGATCGGCTTCTGATCGAGCGCGCGCCCGTGGACGTTGGAAGCCAAGGAGCCGCCCAGCGTGAACTTGTCAGCGCCGGTCTGCTTCTGCACAATGGCCCACTGAGGCGATTGGCCTTCTTGCTCGCGGTGCAAGTACTGGATCAGATCCGGCCACTCGATTCCGGCTTCCACATCGAGCAAGCCTCTCTTGCGGTCGAAGCCGAGAACGCGTTTCATCGAGCGCGTATCGATCAGGAGCGAGTTGTCGGCAAATTGTTGCCCTCCCATGGAATGACGGCCGCCGGCGACAGAGATCGCTTTGCCGGTCCTTCTTGCGGCGCGCAGGATGCTCTGGCACTCGTCAATGGAGCCCGGCACGGCGATCTCGCTGACCAGCGATGCGTTCAGTTGCGAGTGAATGTCATTGACGTGGAGAGTGCCGGGCAAGCTGCTGGGCGCCGGCGTCACCGCGCTGAAGTTCGGTTTTTTGACCAAGCAACCGGGCAGACAAAGGGCAGTTCCTGACAGGAGTCCGGTCTTGAGGAATCTGCGACGCGAAAGCTTGATGGGCGAACGATGGTCCATGAAAATGTCTCCCTGCCAGCGAAGCTAAGCGGAGAAACATGGATGCTCAAGCGGCATAGCGCGGCAAGAATAGGTTGCCGTGGAATGTCGTTGGTAGGAATGAGCGAGCGCTAAGGCCGTCACACTCTTCTTGTGACGTGGCTCACAGCTTCCAATTCGAAAAATCTGGTTAAAGTGTTGTTTAGCGGATGGCGGACCCATCGGAGATTGGCGCCCAAGGCTGGGAATAAACTCGACATAAGGAGCGAGGGCTTCGTGCGACACACGCGAATCATCGTTACCCACTACGGCGGGCCCGATGCACTTCAGGTGCTTGAAGAGGAGTGCCCAGAGCCGAAGGAGGGCGAAGTGCGGGTGAGAGTGCTGGCTGCTGGCGTCTCCTTGCCCGACATCATGGCACGCGAGGGCGTTCATCCCGAAACGCCCCGGGTGCCCTTCACGCCGGGGTGGGACCTGGTTGGGGTGGTGGACCGGCTCGGCGAGGATGTATCCGGAATCGAACCAGGTCAGATCGTTGCCGCGATGCCGATCAGCGGCGCCTACGCGGAGTTCGTCTGCCTGCCGCAACGTGAGCTGGTTCCGGTGCCATCCGGGTTGGACCCCGCAGAGGCTGTCAGCCTGATTCTGAATTACATCACTGCGTACCAGATGTTGCATCGCTCCGCAGAAGTCAGATCGGGCCAGCGCGTGTTGATTCACGGGGCGGCGGGCGGGGTCGGCACGGCACTATTGCAGCTTGGGCGCCTCGCTGGCCTCGAGATGTACGGAACCTGTTCCTCGCGAGGGGCGCAGGCCGTTTCCGACCTGGGCGGTATCCCGATTGATTACCAGCATCAGGACTTCGTGAAGGAAATCCACCGCCTTACGAGCGAAGGTGTAGACGTCGTCTTTGACAGCATCGGTGGCACGCATATATGGCGTTCCCGCAAGGCTCTGCGTCGTGGCGGGAGGGCAGTGGCCTATGGCCTTACTGGCTCGTTAAGCGGGGGACGTTTGGCTTCAGGCCGTTCAGGTGGTCGTCATCGCTTTCGCGCAATCGCCATCTTCGGCTTGTACATCGTCGTCGGATGGATTCTCCCGGGCCGCAAGCGGGTGGTCCCCTACAGCATCCAGACGCTCAAACGGCTGAAACCCGAATTGTTTAGACAGGACTTGATCGCGCTGTTGGCTCTCCTGCAACAGCAGAAAATCAAGCCAATCATTGCGCAACGGTTTCCTCTCGCCGAGGCAAGGCAGGCGCAAGAGTTGCTGGGAAAGGGAGGCGTGGTAGGCAAGATCGTGCTCATGCCCAAGGGATGAGCTTGAGTCAGGAGCGCGTAGAACTGCAGTAAGCGTCGCCAAGCCGGTATAGGCCAGCGCATCTTCAGGGTCGTGGGTGAGGGCCTGCTAGTGTCGCCCTGGTCTCTGTTAACCCGCGGCGCTGTCTTGCCCAGAGCCAGTTGATAGTTGCAATCAGAGCCGTGACGGACATCAGCAGAAGCTCCCGTTGCTTCAGGCCGGTCATCAGTGCCAAAGAGATCACCACACCAAGAATGCTGAGCAGCGGTCCTGCAGGAATTCTCAGTGCCTCGGGATTGGGACGCAGTTTTCGCAGCCGCGCCAAGGAGGCACAGGTCGCCGCGTAATAAACGATCATCGAGCTCGCTGCGATCGCGGCCGCCCATAGAAAGCCCCCACTGATGGCAAGCAACCATGCTGTGATTGCATAAAAGAAAATGGCGTATGCCGGCGTGTAAAAACGCGGATGAACCTTTTTAAACACAGACGGAAAATCGCCCGATGCCGCAAGCGAGTATACGAGTCGGGGCGCGTTCAGCAGGTCCGCTGAGATCCAGCCGTAAACTGAAACCATGGCCGCAATCGCTACAAAGCTAGCGCCACTGCGCCCGAGCAGTATGGAAGCAACTTCCGCGAGAGGAGCATCCGTCACCTTCGCCCCAATAGTCGCCACTGTCACAAATTGCAGTAGCATATAGATCCCAGTGCAAGCAACGAGTGCTGTCCCTAACGCGAAGGGAATAGTTCGACGCGTTTCGCACACCTCCCCTGTAGGGATCAGCCCGTCCTCCCATCCACCGTAGGTAAACAGCAGGAATACCATCGCTCGCATCCAATTCGAGAGACCTGGAGATGCAATTTCAGATGCATGGATGACCTGTGGTTGCTGAGCAAAGCGGACGATGCCGGCCACGATCAGCAGCGCAAGTGGCGCGAGCTTGGCAACAGTTGTCACATTGCTAAGTTTTGCTCCCGTGCGAACTCCGCGATAGTTAGCGGCCGCAGGAACTGCGATAAGAGTTGCCATAATGAGATCACGTGTCCAAATGTGACCGTGCAAGGGCAAGAAGCGAGATAGGTAATCGACAAAGAGATTGGCTAGCCCTGCCACCGTGGCGACAACAGTAAGCAGGTGAAACCAGCCAACCTGCATTCCCATGAAGCGGCCGAATGCACTTCGTACGTAAAGGTAAGGGCCTCCCGAGTCGGAGAATTGGGAGGCAACCTCGGCAACGCACAGTATGATGACGGCCATGCCCAACGCCGCAAACAGCATTGCCAGTGGACTGGCCCGCCCAAGCATTCGATTCAGCTCCCCGGGCACGCCAAATACGCCACCTCCGATGATGCAATTGAGCAGCAGAGCAGTCATCGTCCAGCGGCCGATGAAGCGAAGGAAGGCCATTGCTTGATCTCACGCTTCGAGAACTCTATCACGTGTCGTGGCGGCGTTCTCGTAAGTTTCGGAGGTATCCTTCCACTCAGGGCGGAAACCCAGATTTTAGGGAGGGAAGGAGGCAAACCGCTTTGCGCCGTCGCTCAAGCGCAACGTCGGCGCGACCTTCTTCATGAGATCAGACCCGGCAAGGCCAGGTAGTCACCAGAGTTGCTCGCGAAGGGAGGCAGGCAAGATCGTGCTCGTGTCAACCGGTCATTCCTTGAGTCGGGAGTGGCGTAACAACGGCATCCAAAAATCGGTCGGTCAGGAGAGAAAAGGACACCCGCGAGGAGGTGTCCTTTCATAAGGCTTAAGAACTCGCTGTCCTATCAGAAATCCGACACCGGCGCGTGTCCGTTCAGCAATCCGGCCTCGGTGGCCACCTGCTGCAGCCGGGCGCGCGTTTCTTTCTTCATCGGCACCATGGGCAGACGGTAAACCTCTTCGATCCGGCCCATCATGGCCAGCACGGCCTTGACCGGCATGGGGTTCGACTCGATGAAGTTGGCCTGCATCAGGCGGACGAACTTGCGCTGGATGGCCTGGGCTTTTTTCCAGTCGTTGGAAAGTGCGGCGCAGGTCATCTCCGCCATCTCCCGCGGAATCTCATTCGACGCCACGGAAACAATGCCTACACCGCCGAGGGAAATCACGGGCAAGGTAACGGCGTCGTCGCCGGAGAAGACCAGAAAGCTTTCCGGCACATGACTGAAAACCTCGGCGATCTGGCCAATGTTGCCGCTGGCTTCTTTCACCGCGATGATGTTGGGAATCTTGGCCAGGCGGCCGAGCGTCGCCGGCTCGATGTTGACGCCGGTGCGGCCCTGCACGCTGTAGAGCACCAGCGGCTTCTCCACGGCTTCGGCGATGGCTTTGAAGTGCTGAAACTGGCCTTCCTGAGTGGGCTTGTTGTAATACGGCGACGCGGTCAGGATGGCGTCCACACCCTTGCGGCGGCCCAACTCTTTAGCCTTCTCGATGGCATCGGCCGTCGAGTTCGACGTGGCACCGGCCACGATGGGCACGCGCCCGCCCGCGGTTTCAATGGTGATATCAATCACCCGCAGCCACTCGGCCTTGCTCAGCGTCGGGGTCTCGCCGGTGGTCCCGCAGGGAACCAGGAAATGAATGCCGGAATCAATCTGCCACTCGACCAGGCGACGCAAGGCCTTTTCGTCAACGCTCTGGTCCTCTTTGAACGGTGTGATAAGCGCGGTGCCGCAACCTTGAAGTTTCATGATTGCTTTCTAGGATAGCAAAGTCGCGCGGTGGAGACAGACTCGGCGAGTTGGAAATCGGGTGATCAGGTGATCCGATGATCGGGTGACCGGAAGCGGGCAAAGCCGATGAGGTCTTGTGGAAACTCGACATCGACGTGCATCGACAGACGTCGCGACACCACGATCAGATCACCGGATCACCACGAAGGAATTATTTCTTTGAGCAGCTGCCCCCTTCGAGTTTTTCGTTCCAGCCTGTGGCGCGGAACTTGTCGGTGACAACAACCACTGTCTTCACGCCCGCAAGTTCAGCGGGAATTGGCCCATGAGCGCGTCCCTCTTCCACGTAGATGATCACGGCTCCGCGTCCCGGATTGCCTGGATCTTCGCCGACTCCAACTCCCTGAATTGCGTCATCCTGGAGAAGGTCCTTCCAGTGGCCTTCCTTGGCGGAAGACGCGCGGTGGAATTCGGCAGCGGACAGACCCTGAGTCTGGACGGGAGCAGCCGGAGCAGCAGGACACGTCACACTATGCGTGCCTCCGCCGACAAAACTCACGCCCAGCGCGTTGATGACATCTCCAACAGGATTGCCGATGGTCACGGTGTTGCTCCCGGCGAAGAGCAACGCGGCAGGCTGCGCCGTGTCCGAGGTAACGATCAGCGATCCGGAATCGCCGCCTGCGCTAAAGCTGGCGGAAACGATCGCCACCTGGTTGGTGTAGGAGACTATGAACTTTTTCCCCTGGCCGCAGCGAGGCTGGTATTGCACGCGGACATTCGTGTTCACCGATGCGATCGAGGCGCAGGTAAGCCCGCTGGTGCGTCCTGCTTTTGCCACTCCCCGGCCCACCGTGGGAGTTGCGGGAGACGATGCCGGCACACCGACCGCCAGGATTTCTCCCGTCGTGGTCACGTCCCCGGCTCTGGTTGCGGCAAGCGCTGCGTCTACGTTGTTCGTTCCCAGCGGAACAAACTCGGAGAGATCAGCCACGATATCAGCCGCGGGCACGTTGCAGACGCTATCCACCAACCCCGGCTGGGAAATGTCTTCGCCAATGGCAGCGCTATCCGAGCGCGCCAGGACGTGATTGTTGCTCAAGATGAATTGCACGCCGCCCTTGGTCACCAGACTGCCAAGAGTCCCCGAGCAACAGAACCTCTTGCTGATGTCGTTTACATCGCCGCCGGATGTGCCCAGCTTGATGGGACGGGTTTGCTTTTCCTGGAAAATCGTCTGGCCGTACACAGCCGACGCGAGAAGAAGTATTGCGGCCAGAAAAATGCTCTTTTTCACGACGTCCTCCTGAACTTCGCTCCCCTCGCTCGGATCGAGAGAAGCTGCTTAGCCGCCGAGCATATGCCTTTCCCGTAAACTCCGTCAAACGGAGAACGATGAATTTATTGAGAACAATGCAGTTATTTCAAGCGGCGGCTCAGGTCGCTAACGAGTCGCGTATGCGAGCAGCGACGGTGGAGTTTCAAAGTGGTTCAGGAAGATAAATTAGATAAATTTTAATCGAGCGCGGCTTGTCCCTGTTCTTCGCCCAGGAGTATGGTGGTAGTCCTCAACGGAATCCTTAGGTTCTGGGGTTCCTTCCCAGCCTCTCCAGATCCGGATTCCGTTTCCCTCACAAACCGAAAGGAGAACTGCTCATGACTACAACGTATGTTCCTCCCTACTTCGGATCATGGGAAGAGCTCGTAAAATCGCTCATCAACAATCCCTTTCTGGGCAGCGGGACACCTACTCCGCATCCCCTGCTCACATACATGTTGCAGCGTCCGCCCCACGTCGGACCGCCCGATCCCGGGCCTGTGGATATAGCCAACTTTCTGCGCGCTGGCATCACGTCCGAATTGAATGCCCAGCCATTGCCGCCGCGCAGCATTACCTCGTTGTTTGTGTTCCAGCTCGCAGTGCGAGACGTGACCTCGCGCTTGCCCAAAGACCAGGGCGCCGAGATGACGGCGCGCCTGGACCAGGCAATCTCTGACGAGATTGATTTCGTTTGCGGCAATGTGCCTCATCACCCTATCCCCGGTCCCAATCCGCTTGCGTTCGCTGTTGCCGGAGAGCTCAATGTGATTGGGAACGTCATACAGGAAGGCACGCTACGGACCGCCGTGTTGCAACTGGCCAACCAGATTGTCAACCGCGCGACGGCCCCTGTCGTTGCCAAGAAGGAAGCAGCTCGGGCGGCCTGATTCGCGACCACCCATCAGATTCAGATCGAGACCGGGCTTCGCGACCGCGAAGCCCGGTTTTTCGTGGACTAGAGCTGGTCCACAATTTCCGGAAACTCCCAGAACCCCGTTCGTCCCTTGATCCAATCTGCGGCGCGGACAGCGCCGGAGGCAAAGCCCAAGCGCGACTTGGCATCATGGGTGAGCAGGATGGTGTCGCTGGGGGAGTCGAGCATCACCAGATGCATGCCGACGGTTTCACCCTCGCGCACGGAAGTGATCTCGACCTTCACGCCTGAGCCTGACTCCAGAATCTTCTGAAGAACCACGGCGGTGCCGGAGGGCGAGTCTTTCTTGTGGACGTGATGCCGTTCTACGATGCTGCCGCGATATGCCTGCTTCAGAAGCGGCGCAATGGCCTGCATGGCCTTGAAGAAGAAGTTCATGCCCACGGAAAAATTTGAACCGTAAAGAAGTCCGGTCTTGCGTTCCTTAATCAGCTCGCGCACTTTCTCCAGGTGCTGGTACCAGCCGGTGGTGCCGACTACCACAGGAACTCCAGCTTCCGCGCAGTGGATGATGTTGGCCACAACGGCCAGCGGCGTGGTGAAATCAATCACGACGTCCGTTTCTTTCAGCAGCTCCAGCGTCAAAGCGCGGCCGTCCTGATTTTCCTTGCTTCCCAGCGAACGCACTTCGTGCCCGCGTTCTTTGGCGACCTCGGCTACCAACGCGCCCGTCTTGCCCCGACCGAGAACCAGCAGCTTCATGTGTACCTCGTTTCTGAGCACACTCGCTTACGCGAACACTTCGCTACGCAAAGACCTGGGGATCAACTTCCGAGAAGAAAGCCTGGTGTAGACGCGAGACGACTTTCGGCACATCGGCTTCATCGATCACAAAGCTGATATTGATCTCTGACGCGCCCTGAGAAATCATGCGGATGTTCACGTCCTCGATGGCGCAGAAGACTTTGGCGGCGATGCCCGGCGTGTTGCGGATGTTTTCTCCCACCAGACAGACGATGGCCTTGCGGCCTTCGTATTTCACGTCGGCCAGGCGCGCCAGGTCAGCGGCAATCGCGGCGATGGATTCGTTCGAATCTACGGTCACGGAAACGCTGACCTCAGAAGTTGAAACCATGTCCACGGGGCAACGGTGGCTGGCGAAAACTTCAAAGATGCTCTTGAGAAACCCGTGGGCCATCAGCATGCGCGTGGCCACCACGTCCACCACGGTGATGCGTTTCTTGGCGGCGATGGCTTTGAATGTGTTTTTGCTCTTGGGCGCGGAGGAGGTAATGCGCGTACCCGCGCACTTCGGGTTCTGCGAATTCAAAATCAGCACGGGAATATTTTTCTGGATGGCCGGCAGCAAGGTGGCGGGATGCAGCACTTTGGCGCCGAAGTAAGCCAGCTCGGCCGCTTCCTCGAAGCTGATGGTCTTGATGCGGCGGGCTTCGGGGCAGAGCGAAGGATCGGTGGTCATCATCCCGTCCACGTCAGTCCATATCTCGATACGCTCGGCGTTCAAGCCCGCGCCCACAATGGCGGCGCTGAAGTCCGAGCCTCCTCGGCCCAAGGTGGTGGAGACGCCCTCGCGGGTGGCCGCGATGAAACCGCCCATCACCGGAACGTGCCCGCGCTCCAACAGCGGCTTGATGATTTCCTTGAGATGCTCGTCCGTCTCTTCAAACTGGGGAACGGCTTTGCCGAAGTTTGGATCCGTGACGATGCAGCGGCGGGCGTCCACATGCGCGGCTTCAATCTTGCGCTGCGAAAAGGCCGCGGCCACGATCTTCGAGGAAACGCGCTCGCCGAAGCCGGCAATGGCGTCCGTGGTCCGCAGCGTCAGCTCGCCCACCGCCACCACGCCGCGCAAGAGTTCGTCCAGGCTGTCGAAATCCGCTTCCAGTTCGGGTGCGATCTGCTCAAACGCATGCGTGCCCAGAAGGTCAGAGGCGGTGTTGTAATGGCGTTCGCGAGCGCCGCGGGCAAGTTCCACCGCCTTCTCGCGCTGTCCGGCGCCGGCGGCGGCGGCCATGGCCAGAAGCTGGTCAGTGACCTTGGCCAGCGCGCTGACCACCACCACCGGACGCTCGCTCTGGCGTTCGCGAACGATGGCGGCCACACGATCGATGGCTTTAGCGTCCTGGACGGAGGTGCCGCCGAACTTCATCACGATCATGCAGGCACCTCGGCTTTGCAGTTCGGTAAGGGCGCTATTTCATTCGGCACGGGATAATGGTCTCAAGCTAAGCAAATAATGGCTGCCGCGAACCTCCGGCTTGCAACCATAGTGTCCCCATGTGTCGTGCCCATAAAAAGACATGGACTCTGATTCCGGCTTTGGATCTTCGTCAACCCGCTGCCGAGGTTGAAAGCCACGCCGGTTGAATTCGTTCCTGTAATAGGAGGCGAGAGTCTGACAGTCCGATTCAGACTTGTAATGAGCTACTACATCCTGTGCTGGATCGTCTTGAAGCGGCGCTATCGTACCCACCCGCTGGGTGTTCTCCGGCACGCCAAATGTTTTCAACTCGTCAATCAACTCCGTAGTGGTCCTGGGCTGTTTTGGGCTCGACCGGTGAGAGAGCACACGTACGGTCCAATACGCGGCAATCAACATGAATACAGCCAGAAGTATCACGAACGTCTTTCGCGGTGCAGCGCGTGCTGGCTCTGTCATTGCAGGTAACCTTGCGCTTTGAGCAGTTCGCCGTTCAGGATGGCCGCACCGGCGGCGCCGCGGATGGTGTTATGCGAGAGCACGGTGAACTTCCAGTCGAAGATGCTGCATGGGCGCAAGCGTCCCACGACGGCCGACATACCGTACCCGCGGTCGCGGTCGAGACGTGGCTGTGGGCGGTCGGGCGCGGGATCGTAGATTACCGGCTGCTCCGGCGCGGTGGGCAGCTTAAGCTTCTGCGGCAAGCAGCGGAACTCATTCCAGGCGGCGATGATCTCTTCCGCCTGCGCCGGCTGGCGTAGCTTGATGGAAACTGATTCCATGTGCCCGTCTTCAACCGCCACGCGGTTGCAATGCGCGCTGATCGCCAGATCGGCGGGGACGACACTCGCGCCGTGGAGCGATCCCAGCAGCTTGCGCGTCTCCGCTTCCATCTTGGGTTCTTCGCCGGCGATGTAGGGGATTACGTTCCCGAGAATGTCCAATGACGCCACTCCGGGATAGCCTGCGCCGCTGATGGCCTGCATGGTAACCACGAAGACCCTGTCCACGCCGAAGCGATGGTGTAGAGGCGCCAGCGCCATCACCAGCCCGATGGCCGAGCAGTTGGGATTGGTCACCATAAAACCGCCACGGTCCTTGTACCACTGCTGATGTTTGATCAGTTGGATATGGTCGCCATTGACTTCAGGGACCACCAGGGGAACGTCTTCCGTCATGCGAAAGGCACTGGAGTTTGAAACCACAGCATGACCGGCGGCGGCGAATGCCGGTTCGATTTCGCGGGCAGCCTTAGCATCAAGGGCGGCAAAGATCAGCCTGGGCGTGTTTGCGTCCGGCGCGGCAGGCGAAACTGTCAAGTGCGCGATCCGCTCCGGCAGCGGCGTGCTCAAGTTCCACTTGGCGGCTTCGGCGTAGGTTTTTCCGGCCGAGCGGTCTGACGCCGCCAGCCATGCCACTTCAAACCAGGGATGCTGCTCGAGCAATTGGATAAACCGCTGCCCAACAGTCCCGGTCGCGCCGAGAACGCCAACTGGAGTTTTCTTCGTCATGGGTCTCTAAGTTTTAGATTCTAGCATCTGGAAAGAAGCAGTCAGCAATCAGCAGTCAGCGCTCAGCCCGCACGTTCTACGGTCGTTTTATAAGAGCTTTCTGGGCGCGGAGGAAGTTCGGGGCTGAATGCTGAGTGCTGAATGCTGAGTGCTAACTTCACCCCGACTCACTCGCCGCAAGAGCCCCTTCGGGCTTCCTTTTCACCAGATACTCATCGGCAAACACCGCCACCAGGGCCGCGGTCGGGACAGAAACCAGCGCCCCAAGGACACCAGCCAGTGATCCGCCGAGCGAAAGGGCAATGATCACCGCCAAGGGCGACAGTTGCAGCGTGGAGCGCATCACGCGCGGCGTGAGAAACGCGCTTTCAAATTGGACGTAAACAGCATGGAAGAGCAGCACCCCCAGAACTTTCTCGGGAGAATCGAGCGCAGCCACGGTGGAAGAGACAATGACCGCGCTGATGGGCCCGGCAATCGGAACGATGTTGGCAATGCCGGCGAACATGGCCAGTACGTAGAAGTAACGGAGATGCAAAAAGTAATAAGCGCCGAAACTGGCCAGACCCAGGCAGGCCATGAGCAGCCCCTGGCCGATCAGCCAGTTGCGCATGCGGTGCTCTGACCGCAGCAGAGTCGCGGACAAGCGTGGTTGCTCACTCAACGGGAACAGGGAAACTACCCATTGGAAGACGCGTTCGCCGTCGAGAATGAAATAAACCGTGAGCAAAATGCTGGTGAAAATCCCAAAGATTCCCCCGGCCAAGTTCAAAAACAAACCCCCTGCGCCTCCGACTATCTGTGTGGCGTATTTTTCGAGACCCACTGTATCGATGCGGGTG
>DATFXI010000289.1:0-3495 GCA_035316085.1 Candidatus Angelobacter sp. | reverse complement strand
AAGGCGACGCTCGCGTCGCCCTGGTGCCCATTACCATCCAGGTCGCCAACCGCGAACTGATGTACGTCGGCAAAGCCGGCATACAACACGCGGCCCTGGAACTTTTCGGACGGCTGACCACACTCTCCGGCCACATTGCCGGCACGTTCGATGAGCCGCTGCGTCTCGACGTCCCTACGGAACTGTTGGAAAAGTTTGTGGGCAATGTGTCTCTTTACCAGGAAGCTTTGTCCCTGCGTCCCGGCCTCTATCGCCTGGACATCATGCTCAAGGACGCAAACTCGGGCAAGTTCGGCATCTTCTCCCGCTCCATCACCGTCCCGGATTTCAGCGCTCAAGACCATTTGGCCACGTCCACGCTGGTCCTGGCTGATCTCATGGAGCCTTTGCCAGTCCACGACATCGGCGGCGGCCGCTTTGTGCTGGGCGACCAGCGCGTGCGTCCGCGCGTTCCGCCTGGCAACGGCGCGCCTGCGGCTTTCCAGCGCGGCCAGAAGGTCAACCTCTGGATGCAGGCCTACAACCTCGCGCTGGACGAAAACACACGCAAGCCCTCGGCCACCGTCGAGTATCACGTGGTGAACGCGGCCACCGGCAGCCCGGTGTTCGATTTCACCCAGAGCACCGAGCAAATGAGCAACGTCGGCAGCCAGCTCACTCTGCGGCAAAGCCTGTCCCCCGACCAGCTTGTCCCCGGCGTTTACGAAGTCACCATCAAGGTCAACGACCTGATCGCCAAGCAGAGTATCGCGCCGGCGGCGAGGTTTGAGGTAAAGTAGCGCGGACCAAATGCGAATCCTTGCGACGCATCAAGGAGACTGCGCTCATGCGATACGTGCCACGCCCCCGTGCTTCGATCGCTATCTTATTTCTGCCTGCGATGCTGTGGCCGCAGACGCATGCAACCGGCGTCTGGAAAGGAAGCCAGTGCAGCGGAGACAAGTGCCAGGCGATCGTGCTTCGCGTTGATGGCGATTCCAAGAAAGCCACAGTGGACCTTCCCGACTTCGGTGCGCTGGATATTCCTGCCTCCCGGTTCGCGCTTGATGCCGGGCGAGTCCATTTTGAGCTGGTGGGCGACGAGACGACAGTCGTTTTTGAGGGTACGGTGGCCGCGCAATCTATTCGCGGCAACTGGAAGGAGCCAAACCGGTCTGGAGAATTCCATTTGGCGCGCGCGCCTGACACCCAGGCGCAGGTGCGGAAAGAAGACGTCTCTTTCCAAAATGGCGGCGTTCGCCTCGCCGGCACGCTCCTGCTCCCGGCTACAAAAAGTCGCACGCCGGCCATCGTATTCGTGCAGGGCGCCGGGCCGGAAACCAGAAGTGCATCGCGCTTCCTCGCGGAGTATTTTGCGTCCCGCGGCATGGCTGCTCTGATCTACGACAAGCGCGGCGCTGGAGCCTCGACTGGAGACTGGCAACATTCTTCCTTTGAGGATCTGGCGGGAGACACGGACGCAGCCCTCGACTACTTGAAGAAGCGGCCGGAAGTCGACCCCGCTCGCGTTGGGATGTTCGGTTCCAGCCAGGGAGGCTGGATCGCACCTCTTGCGGCCACGCGCACGTCCCGCGTCTGCTTTGTGGTTGTCAAATCCGCGGCCGGCGTTACGCCCGAAGAGCAGGAACTTGTGCAAGTAGAGATCAACATGCGCAGGAACGGCGATTCGGAAGAAAGAATTCAGACGGCGCTCGCTCTCTACCGGCAGATGATCGCTTATTCCCGGACCCGGCAAAATTGGGACGCCCTCTCCAGCGCGATGAAAGCGGCTTCTGATAAATACCAGCTGTCTTTCGGAAATGACATCGAGCAAGACTGGTGGTTTTTCGATTTCATACAGCTTACATTCTCATACGATCCTGTCCCCGTGCTCGAACAAGTGCAATCACCGTTGCTCATCGTCTTCGGCGGAAAAGACAGGTTCCTGCCCTTGGACAGGTCAGTCGCCCGGTTGTCTACGGCGCTGGGGACCTCCCGGTCAGCGGTGATCCAGGTTTTCCCGAATGCCGGCCATGACCTCCGTGTGGAACCGGCCAAAGACTCTGCCTGGGACTTTCCGCGGTTTGCGCCCGGATACCTGGAGACAGTCGCGTCGTGGGTGCAACTTCAGACACAAACCTGCCAATGACGCGCTGGCGCGTGCGTCAAGGCGGTTACTTACACTTGCTTTCTCCGCGGCCGGCCACTAATCTTTTCCCCCTATGCCCGAATTCCTAGCCCCCGGCGTATACGTTGAAGAGATACCCGCACAGGTGCATCCGATTGAGGGCGTATCCACAAGCACGGCTGGTTTCATCGGAGTGGCGGCGTCGAGAACTACATCGACGGCCATCACCAGCTTTGCCGACTACGAGCACTTGCGTGTGCCAGGCGCCAGCGCGCATCTGTCGCTGGCAGCACGAGGATTTTTTGAGAACGGCGGCCAACTTTGCTATGTAGCGGGAATCACCGCCACCGATCCCCTGAAAGCCGGCCTGGACGCCCTGGCGGACGCGAAGGTCTCCATCCTCTGCTGCCCGGACGAGAATCTCTTTACAGGCGCTGCAGCCATCCTGGCGGCACACTGTGAGCAACGTAAGGACCGGATTTGCATTTTGCAGTCGCCGCAGCCCGCACTGCCGGATTCAACCCATGATGTCCCGGTACACTCTTCCTTTGCTGCTTATTACTATCCCTGGATCACGGTAGCGGGCCTGGGCGGGGCGGCTGCGGTTACGATTCCGCCCGGCGGCCATGTGGCCGGGGTGTATGCGCGTATGGACTCAGAAAAAGGAGTCAGTACCGCTCCCGCGGGAGTGCCAATCACCGGAGTGAGCGCTCTTTCCCAAGCGATCGGCGACCCTCAAAACAATCTCCTGGCCGCGCGCGGCATCAATGTCTTGCGTAGTTTCCCGGCCAAAGGAATTCTCGTATGGGGTGCGCGCACCACCAGCCCGGACCCGGAATACAAATACGTTCCCGTGCGGAGATTCATGATCTTCCTGGAGCAATCTATCAAGCAAGGATTGCAGTGGGCGGTCTTTGAGCCTAACGGCCCGCGCCTGTGGGCGACCGTGCGCACATCCGTTGAGAGTTTCCTGGTTACACTTTGGAAGACCGGTGCGCTGATGGGACAAAAGCCGGAACAGGCCTTCTTCGTCCGTTGCGACTCCACCACCATGACGCAACCTGACATCGACGCCGGGCGCGTTATCGTGCTGGTAGGCGTGGCTCCGGTGCGGCCGGCAGAGTTTGTTCTGCTTCGCATCACCTGCCAAACCGCAGGCGCCAATACACCGTAGTCTCTTAGACTTCGTCTTGTGACTCCAAGGATAAGCGTGGATCTGAAGTGTCGGGAAGGCGTTGCTTATGCCCTCCCGACGTACAGCATTGGGTCTAAGCAGTTTTCGCCTGGGCCGGCGCAACGGCTTTGCTGATTTGCGCCACCGCTTCGCTCGAAAGTTTCTGGGCCGTAGCGGTAAGTTCGTGACTAAGTTCTTTGTTAACGCTGGCGGC
>DATFXI010000288.1:0-4279 GCA_035316085.1 Candidatus Angelobacter sp. | reverse complement strand
TTTCCACGATCGATCCGTTGCCCGGCACGGCCAATGCAGACCGTTGTGCGTTCAACGTGACCTACCTTGAAACCAACATCGGCGCCGCTCCCACCAGCCCTCTGTATACGAATAAGCTGAAGATCGATGGCGGAACCGATGTCGCCATCAACTCTGCCCGGCAGCTGAACGTGGGCGAAACCAAATCGGTGACCACACAACCCTACCTCACTATGGGCGGTCATGGGCTGGAGCTCTCGCTGGATGACCTGCACCTGGTTGGGGAGTCGAATGAAGGCAACAACGTGTTTTCCATCCGCTACCTGATGCAAGGATGCCGCAGGCCGCCAACCACGGTCGGCGAGTGCAAAGGTTTGCCGGACCTGGTTCCCATTCTTCCCAACCCGATGACGGGAGCAGTGATGGTAAAGAACGTGGGGCAGTGCCCGGCCCGTCCCAGCAAGCTCACGCTCAATTGTCACAAGGAGGGCCTGGTGGGAGCCGGAGGAGGATGCGCTGAACCGCCTCCCACGGCCGCAGGAGATCCGTTCCATGATCCCGCTTTCCCCGATGCCTTGACCTTGAACGTGCCTGCCCTGGCGGCGGGAGGCACCTACAGCTACACCCTTCCCTTCTGGGGACTGCTCAAATGGAACCCGGGAAAGTACGACTTCCTCGCTAAGGCAGACGCCGCCAATACGGTCGCCGAAAGCAACGAGGGCAACAACACTGCCAACAGCACCTTGACGGTGCCGTAATGCCATAACTTCTGGCCCGCGCTGTGAATCATGCAGCGCGGGCATTTTTCCACTCTCGATTCCGCAGCTTCACTCCAAACACCGTCTTCGCACCCGACATCTAATAGAACATCCATCCAATCGAGGAGCTAGCCATGGACGATTCGCGGCACCAGCCGCCAGAACCGCCGGACGATGACGCTGCAAGTCTGCGCCGGCCCATCTCCATCAGGAGAATTCGGTTGCGGGAGGGTGAACTCGACCAGCGAGCCCGGCAGGCAGGCACGGCCGTCGGTACCATGGTCGCTTTACTTCGCGACGCGCAGCGCAAGCTCAATGAAGGCGATCTCTGGAAGTCGACGAACCCCTTGAGCGATCTACGCACCACGGCTCAAGGCCGCGCCCAGGAGCTGCGGCATACCGCGGCGCTGCGTGCACAGGCATGGCGGCAAGCGGCCCTGGAAAGAGCCTCCGAACTGCACCGCCAGGCTAGAACCGGCTACCAGCAGGCGCTGGGCCGCAACCAGACTCCCGGCCGCGGCCCGATGCTCGTAGCCGCAGGCGCGTTGGGCTTTCTGCTGGGGGCAGCCTTCAAGGCCTGGAGGTCAAGCCGGAGCAAATAGCAGACCACCGGCTTATGAGCCACCGGCCCATTTTCTGCGCCACCAAAGACTCACCTTATTTTTTTCGTTGGATGCCGGGGGTTGCCTAAGTATATGAACCATCTGTCCTGGCCGGAGATTTCATGATATAAACCTCCTTCGTTCTCCATCAGCACGGAATCGACCCCTTTTCCTCGGGTTGGGGGAGTTTTTTGAGGGAGGCAAATGTCAGAAGCTAGGACCGGAAAGAGATTTCCTCTGGAGTTGCCCATCCGCATCCGCCACAAAGGCGGCGACGAAGGGGCTACCACCGCAGACCTGAGCGCTGCCGGCGTTTACATCATGGCTGACACCAATCTTGCCGTTGGTTCGCCCATTGAGTTCGACATTACCCTGCCCGCCAATGTCCTGGGCACTCCGACCGACGTGGAAGTACACTGCACCGGACGCGTCATCCGCAAAGAGAGCGGGTCAACTGGCAAGAAGAAGAAAAAGAGCGGCGTGGCCTGCGTCATCGATCAATACCAATTCATCCGCAAAAGCAAAGGAAGCAAATAATAATGCTGAAGATCATTCTGGCCGACAACCAAGCAATCTTCCGCACCGGAGCAGCGAAAGTCCTTGCGGTTGAGGATGACCTGCGCATCGTGGCGCAGGCTGAGAACATGGAAAAGATGTCCATGGCGCTGGAAAAATTCCACGCAACGGTCATGATCTTCGGCGCGGATATTCACCCCAGCCTGGCGACGGTCGTCGAAACAGCGCGGAAATACAAGACAAAGCTGGTCCTCATTGCGGATACCGGACAGGATTCGCGGCATTTTCTGGCCAACGGCGTCAACGGCGTAATCTATCGCAACGTCAGCGGAGAATCCCTGGTACAGTGCGTGCGCAAAGTCAGCAAAGGCGAAACCTGGGTCCAGGACACGCAGGAGAGCAAAGAGACAGCGGAAAACGATCTGGTCGGGGCGCGCGTGCGCGACCGCCTGACCGCGAAAGAGCTCAAGATTGTCGCCCTGATTGTGCAGGGCTACAAAAACAAGGAAATTGCCACACAGCTGGGCACGACCGAACAAGTCATCAAGAACTACCTGCGCAACGTGTACGACAAGATTGGCGTTTCTGACCGGCTGGAGCTGGCCCTGTTCACGATTCATCACCGCATTCTGGCGGAAGCGGCGGCAACCTCGGTCGCGGCGACGGCAGGAAGTCAGCGGTAGAGTGGTTTTATCCCGACCCGAAGGGGAGTGATCCCTATTGTGCCAAGAAGGGGACGGGAGGGAATGTTTCCCCTACATGGCAAACAGTTCTGCCAATCTGTAGCCCAACGCATTCCGTGCACCCGCTAACGTGTGGACCTGTTGTTTATTGTTACGATATGGATCCCTCCCCTTCGGGTCGGGATTTCAGAAAGAAGCCATCTACCGCGCGTTCGATCACTCCCCGCTTTTCAGAAGTTCATTGACGATCGTCACCAGCTCTTCCGGGTTAACCGGCTTCTCCAAGTAAAGATCGGCCAGCGGTTCAGCCGCCTGGAAGGCTTCCGCTACATAGCCTGAGACCACCACCACGGGCATGCTGCTGGCGTTCTTCGCTGCCTGGACCACAGCGCGCCCGTTGGCGTCACCCAGCCGCCAATCGGTCACCACTGCGTCAAACACGTTCTTCTGAAGTTTCTCCATGGCATCGCGTGCGGAGTTAGAAGCAGTGACGGTGTGGCCTGCGGCTTCCAGGATGGCGCACTTCAGCTTAACGACGGAGGGTTCATCGTCCACACAGAGGATCCTGGCCATAAAAGTCCTTCAAACTATGAGGCGCCGCAATCGCGCTGGCGGATGTCTGCGGAAAGAAAGGGAGCCTCGAGCCGCCCTATTCTCCAGCAGCTGTTGCGCCAAGTCAAACCCGGCTCGGTGAGTCCACAGGGCCGGCGTCGCCGATCTTTTCGGCCACGGACTTGGCCTGCGTAAACAGCAGCAGGTAATCGGGACCGCCGGCTTTTGAGTCTGTGCCGGACATGTTGAAGCCGCCGAACGGATGCGCGCCCACCATGGCCCCGGTGCACTTGCGATTGAAATAAAGGTTACCGACCCGGAACTCTTCGCGCGCGCGCTCCAGCTTCTCCCGCGACGTCGAGTACACGGAGCCGGTCAAACCGAATTCGGTGTTGTTGGCAACCTCCAGCGCGTGGTCGTAGTTGCGCGCCTTGATCACCGCCAGCACCGGCCCGAAGATTTCTTCCTGGGCGATGCGCGCGGCCGGAGCGACGTCGGCGATTACCGTCGGCTGGATGTAGTAACCGTCGCCGGCCTCCTTGGCGGGCCCGCCCCCGCTGATCAACCGGCCCTCTTTCCTGCCGATGTCGATATAGTTCAAAATGCTCTTCATGGCCTTGTCGTTGATGACAGGGCCCATGGCTTTGTTCTCCGTGGGATCGCCCACGGCGATCTTGTTCACGCGTTCCTTGAGGCGCTCCAGGAACACGTCATAAATCTTTTGGTCGATGATGGCGCGCGAGCAGGCCGAGCACTTCTGACCCTGAAAGCCAAACGCTGACAGGGCCACCCCTTCGACCGCGGCATCGAGGTTGGCGTCGGCATCGACAATGATCGAGTCCTTGCCGCCCATCTCCAGAACCGTGCGCTTGATCCACTTTTGACCCGGACGCTGCGCCGCCGCGCGCTGGTTGATGTCGAGGCCAACTTCTTTCGATCCCGTAAAAGCCACGAAGCGGGTCTGGGGGTGCTCCACCAAACCGGCGCCGAAGCTCGAGCCGGAGCCGGGACAGAAGTTCACCACTCCATCCGGCATGCCCGCTTCCTGGAGAACCTCGAAGAACTTGGCGGCGATGGCCGGTGAATCGTGCGAAGGCTTCACGACAACCGTGTTGCCGCACACGATCGCGGCCATGGTCATGCCAGCCATGATCGCGCACGGAAAATTCCAGGGCGGGATCACCGCACC
>DATFXI010000287.1:0-6087 GCA_035316085.1 Candidatus Angelobacter sp. | reverse complement strand
AGAAATCTCGCGCGTGGCTTCGGCCAGCGCTTCCACCGGACGAGTGACCAGTTTGGCCACGAACAGGGAAAGCCACGTGGCAACAAACAGTACTAGAACGGCCAAAAGCAACTGCAGTGTGATGTACAGCACCTTGATGCGCTTCGCTTCGCGACCGAGAGCCTGCTGATTCTGTTCGTGTTGCTTCATCTGGGCCAGGGCGCCCGAGTAATCCGAAGGCAGCGGCAGACCGACCAGGATTTTCCCCTTGGTTCCCACCGGGGCCATGGCCAGCAGGTACTCAGACCTTCCGAAATTCCATTGTTGCGGCGTCTGGTCCACCTTCGTCAAGTCTGGGAGCTGGAAACGAAGCATGGGCCAAGGCTGAGGCGTGTTCCAGGTAGCCACTGCGTTGCCGTCCACCAGGGCAAGGGCGAACCCGCCTTGCAATGTGGGTTGATGACGACGGAATTCGTGCAGCACGCCGGAATAGTTGCCGGTTTCGATGGCGGTCTGCGTCTCCGGCGATGCGGCGATTTCCACTGCCTCCTGGCGGGCATTGTCCCGAACGTAAAGCGAAAACATGGAGCCGACCCGGTCGGAATCCTCCTGCAGATTGTGCGCAGGACCGGAAAACCATTTGTCAATGGAGCGGTTCATCAGTCCGTAGGAGAACAGGAACATCACCAGAGTGGGGACAAAGGAAAGCACCAACGCGCCCAGCACCATGCGCGTGCGAAAGCGCGAGCCCAGGACTCCCAAGCGCCGTTCCGCGTAAAGCTTGAGGAGATTGCGGAGCAGGACAAAAGTCAGGGCCACCAGCAACAGGAAAACAATCGCGGAAAGTCCCACCAGCAACAGCGTTTGCTGTGCCGACTCCGGGACCACATGCAAGTTGAAGGCCTGTTGAGCAATTACCGCGACCAGGAGCAAAACGATCACCAAAGCCAGCGGCGCCAGCAAAGCGCGGCGCTGGTTCGGCGAAAGCGAACGTCGGCTTTTCTCCGGGCTGGATGGCACAAAACCCTCTGGCAGCTTCGGCCTCAAACGTGACAGCTAGCTAGGCAACATTATATGTTGAGCCCGGTTTGCGGGCGTGAGCGAGGCGTAGCCAAGCGGGAGCCGGGGTCCCCGACGCGCGCGGTTTTCGCGGGTTGGGGTGAGAGTCCGCAGGCGAAATCCTGAGCGGCGCGCCATCAGGGCGCGAAGTCGAAGGATCTGCGTTGAGCCGCATGAGTGAGGCTTCAAGCCCTTACAGCAATGCCATCACGTCTTTGGCGGTGCGGTTTTGCGATTCCGCCACCGCGGCGTAAGTCACATGCCCCTTGAACGTGTTGACGCCTTCGCGGATACCCTCGTCAGCTTTGATGGCGTTGGCAGGACCCATTTGCGCCAGCTTCATCACATAAGGGAACGTAGCGTTGGTGAGCGCCAGCGTAGAGGTATGGGGCACGGCAGCCGGCATGTTGGTTACGCAATAATGCACCACGCCTTCTACCACATAGGCCGGATTGCTGTGGGTGGTGGGGTGCGCAGTTTCAATGCAGCCGCCCTGGTCTATGGCGACATCCACGATGACCGCGCCTTTTTTCATTCTCGCGACCATGGGCGCCGTGACCAGCTTGGGCGCGGAGGCGCCCGGAATCAGCACACCGCCGATTACCAGATCAGCATGCTGCGCGGACTTGGCGATGTGAAACGAATTCGACGCCAGCGTGTAAACGCGGCCGTTGAAAATGTCATCAATCTCACGTAGGCGATTCAGGTTCACGTCAATCATGGTGACGATGGCTCCCATGCCCAGCGCGATTTTGGCTGCATTGGTGCCAACAATCCCGCCGCCGATGATCGTCACCTGCGCGGGCGGAACCCCAGGCACGCCGCCCAGCAGCACGCCACGTCCGCCGCGTTCCTTCTCCAGATACGATGCTCCCACCTGCACGGACATGCGTCCCGCGACTTCCGACATGGGCGTGAGCAAAGGCAAAGTGTTGTTGCGGTCGCGGATGGTTTCGTAGGCGATGCCCGTAACCTTCTTCTTCAGCAAAGTTTCTGTCAGCTCGGGCAGCGGGGCCAGATGCAGGTAGGTGAACAGCACCAGGTCCTCGCGGAAATACTGATACTCCGCGGCGATCGGCTCTTTCACTTTCACCACCATGTCCGCGCGTCGCCAGACATCGGAAGCCGAGCCGGCGATTTCCGCTCCCGCAGACTTGTAATCGTCATCGGGCATGGAGGAAAGCGCGCCGGCGTTAGTCTCAACCACCGCTTTGTGGCCTGCATCTACCAGGGCCTTCACACCGGAGGGAACAATCCCTACCCGTGTCTCGTGGTCTTTTACTTCCTTGGGTACGCCAATCAACATGGGTTTGCGCCTCGTTTCGCCGCCTATTCCGGGTTGTCAATCTGAGCGCGCTGCAGGCGGTCAGAGTAGTCGATGTAAATGGACTTCCATTGCGTGTAGAAGTCGATCGCGCCCAAGCCGCCTTCACGGTGGCCGTTGCCCGTGGCCTTGGTGCCGCCGAACGGCAAATGCACTTCCGCGCCGATCGTAGGTGCGTTCACGTAGGTGATCCCGGCATAGATGTCACGCATAGCGCGGAATGCCTGATTGACGTCGCGGGTATAAATCGCGGAAGAAAGGCCGTAGGGCACGCAATTGGCGATGTCAATCGCCTGATCGAAGTTCTCGCAAGGAATCACGCTTACGACGGGACCGAAGATTTCTTCCTGGGCAATGCGCATTTGTGCGTCGACATCGGTGAAGACGGTTGGCTCGAAGAACCATCCATGGGCCAGTTCCGGCTGGTTCAGGGCCTTGCCGCCCGCCTCGAGCTTGGCGCCTTCATTCTTGCCGATCCCAACATACTTTTCCGTGGTCGCGACCTGCTGCTCATTGATCTGCGGGCCTACATCCACGCTCTCGTCCAGGCCATTGCCGACCTTCAGTTTCTGCGCGCGGTAAACCAGGCGGTCGCAGAACTGGCGGTACACGCCTTTCTGCACGATCACGCGGCTGGCCGCGGTGCAACGCTGTCCCGTCGTGCCGAACGCGCCCCACAACACGCCATCGATGGCGAGATCGAGGTTAGCATCGTCGAGAACGATGATCGCATTCTTGCCGCCCATTTCGAGCGAGCACGGCTTGAAGCTGCGCGCCGCAGCTTCGCCGACCAGGCGCCCGACTTCGCTCGATCCGGTGAACGATACAGCACGAACGTCGGCGTGCTCCACGATGGGCGCGCCAGCGTCTGGACCGAAGCCGGTAACAATGTTCACAACGCCTTTGGGCAAGCCGGCGTCAGTGAGGGCCTTGACCAGGTTGAACGTGGAAAGCGGCGTATCTTCCGCCGGCTTGATCACGCATGTGTTGCCGCACACCAGCGCCGGCAGCAACTTCCACGAAGGAATGGCCATAGGAAAATTCCACGGCGCGATCATGCCGCACACGCCGATGGGCGCGCGCACAGCCATAGCGAATTTGTTGGGCAATTCCGAGGGTACGGTCGCGCCAAACAGGCGGCGGCCTTCGCCGGCCATGTAATAAGCAGTGTCCACGGCTTCCTGCACGTCACCGCGGGCTTCCTTGAGCACCTTGCCCATCTCTCGCGTCATCAGGCGCGCGTATTCTTCCTTGCGTTCGAGCAGAATCCCTCCGGCGCGATAGATGATTTCCGCGCGCCGCGGCGCAGGGACCAACCGCCAACGATCAAACGCCTGGCGCGCCGCGATCACGGCGTCGTCGACGTCGCGCTTGTCGGACCGCTGGAAGACTCCGATGACATCGCGTGTGTCAGCGGGGTTCAGGTTTTCATAGGTTTGGCCGCTGTGGGATTCCACCCACTCGCCGCCGATCAGGTTCTTGAAGATTTTTGCGGGCATTACCTTGTGCTCTCTGCCTTTCAACCAAACTCTTTATCGTACCAAGAGACTCGCGAGTTGAGAAACCACCGTCAGAAGCAGCCGGGGAAACGGGTCCGGTGTCGCCCGAAGCCTGTCCTCTACGTGCACCCCTTAGGAGCGATTCCGCATAGACACGTCGCTCAGCTCTTTAAGAAATAAATTAGAACCAGTCCTACAGACCCTTAGATTAAGATTAGGGTGAGTTCCTGGATGGACTTTATGTCCCAGGTATCTTAAGGTTCCCTGACTCGCAGTCAAGTCCCGCCGCATGGGCCGAATAGGGGTGATTCAGCGCCATGTGCTTGGTGAAGGCGGTGGTGGATGTCGATCCTGCTGGCAGATGACGATGTGCAGCTGGCCACGTTCTTGTCGAAGTCGCTGGAGTCTGCAGGCTACACGGTGCGCACGGCGCTGGACGAAGAGAGCGTGTTGTCTGAAGTCGCGCGCCAGAACTACCGGCTGATCATCCTGGACCTGAACCTTGGGCGCAGCGACGGTCTGCGCCTGCTCGAGAAACTGCGCAATTCCGGTGTAACCACGCCCGTGATGGTGCTGAGCGCGCGCAACCGCGTGAGCGACCGGATCGAGTCCCTCAATCTCGGCGCCGACGACTACATCACCAAACCATTTTCATTTCAGGAACTGGCGGCGCGGGCCAATGCCATTCTGCGCCGCAAGGCCGATCCGCTGTCGAGCCTGTTGCGCGTCGAAGATCTGGAACTGGACCCGGTGGCGCGGAAGGTGCGCCGCGGCGCGCGCGAGATCAAGCTAAGCCCCAAAGAACTCGGACTGCTGCAGCTCTTGATGCGCTACGCCGGAGAAACCATCAGCCGCCGCGAACTGTTGCAGGAATCCTGGGGCACCCAGGAGACGGACAGCAACCTGGTGGACGTCTACGTGAATTACCTGCGCAAGAAAATTGATGCCCCCAACTCGGAGAAGTTGATTCACACCGTCCGCGGCAGCGGATACCGGCTAGGCAGGCCAGCTCCCCTCGGCGGGCACGGCCCCTCGCCGCTGAAGGAAGCCGGACCAGAGCGCCGGGCGGTCGCTCGCAGGTATCCCGCGACGACGTATGAGTCCGCTCCGGCGCCGGGCATGCCGATGCGGTCGCTGGTCAACTCTGTGGTCCACGATCTGGCCCAGCCACTCACCAGCGTGCGCTGTTTCCTGGAGGTTATGGGTATTCGCGGCCCTGGCGTGGCCTTCCAGCCGGCGGAGCTGAAAAGCATTGAACAGCAGGCAGACCGGGCGATCGCTCTCGCCAAAGGTATCGCCGGGTTGGTCCGCGAAACGCCTTCGCCCACCGGGCCGTGGATTTCGCTGGAACTCTTGCTCAACGAGATCTTCAACGACTTTACCCTGGTCATGAACTCTGGCCTGCTGGTCATCGAGCGCAAATGGGACACCACGCTTCAGGTCCCCAGCAATCCGGTTCTGCGGCAACTGCTGGTGTTGTTCTTGAGCAAACTGGTGGGGAGCGTGACCCGCCCCATGGTGCTCACCATCGCCGCTGCCGCCCCACCTCATAACGGGCTCTGCCATATCGAACTTCGCTGGCGCGCCGCCGATAACTCGCCTATCCATGATTCGCGCACAGTCCTGGCCAAGGACCTGCCCAGCGTGCAAGAACTCGCGTATTCGCTGGGCCTGGACTTTGTCCTCCCCGAAGGCGAGTCCGCGATCCTGATGCAATTACCGGCTGCTCCTCTGGTCGTGGCTGCAAAAGCTGATTCGGTACGCTGAGGTGCAGATCACCCAATCAACCGATGACCCGATCACCCGATTTCCGATAGCGATGCAGCTTCTCGTTTCCGTCGCTCAGTATTCCCGGCGCGCTCACTCGCCCATGACGGCCACCACGACGCGTTTCGATCGCTGGCCGTCAAATTCGGCGTAGAACACGCGCTGCCATGTCCCAAGCAAGAGCTTGCCGTTGGTCACGGGCAATACCACCTGATGGTGCACGAGAATCGCTTTCAGGTGAGAGTCGCCGTTGTCCTCGCCGGTCTGGTGATGAAGATAACCTTGGTTGAACGGCGCCAATTGTTCCAGCCACTTGTCGATATCCTGAATCAATCCTTCTTCGTTGTCATTCACGTACACGCCGGCTGTGATGTGCATGGCGGAGACCAGTGCCATGCCGTTCGCGACCCCGCTGGAGCGCACAATCTTCTCCACTTGCGGCGTGATATGCACATACTC
>DATFXI010000286.1:0-2948 GCA_035316085.1 Candidatus Angelobacter sp. | reverse complement strand
TCGCCCATGGCCATAGCTTCCACCTGGTCATGAGTCACGTAGATGGTGGTGGTGCCGACACGCCGATGAAACCGCTCCAGCTCTTCGCGGGCAGCGAGACGAAGCTTGGCGTCGAGGTTGGAGAGCGGCTCGTCCAGCAAGAAAACGGATGGCTCGCGGACGATGGCGCGCGCCAGGGCCACGCGCTGGCGCTCGCCGCCGGAAAGCTCGCGCGGCTTGCGGTTGAGCAGCGCGCCGATACCCAGCAGCGAAGCCGCCCATTCCACTTTCTGCCGGTGCAGCTGCTTGGGGACATTCTGGGCTTTCAGCGGAAAAGCGATGTTCTTGTAAACGGTGAGATGCGGGTAGAGAGCGTAGCTCTGGAAAACCATGGCGATCCGGCGCTCGCGGGGCGTGAGATCATTGACCACGTTCCCGCCAATTAAGATCTCGCCGGCCGTGGGTGTTTCCAGGCCGGCGATCATGCGCAGCAGAGTGGTTTTCCCAGAGCCCGAAGGCCCCAGGAAAACCAGAAACTCGCCTTCGCGGGTTTCCAGATTTACGTTGTTGACTGCTCCCAGCTCGCCTTCCTTAAAGACTTTCGTCAGGTTTCGCGTGGTAACGACGGCCATCCAACCCCCGGGTTTTTATTTCTTGTTAAACCTGTCAAAAATACGCTGGTACTCCTTGTGTGCCGCAGCCGCCGCGTCTTCCGGACTTTCGTCGCCCCGGGCCACCTTGGCAAACATCGTGGGTATGACCCAGGTGTTGAAGGCCTCGTCGATCGCAGCGCTTGCGTATCCGGGATAACCCACATTCGTCGCCCAGTCCAGAACGTCGGTCAGCACCTTGTACCGGTCCGGCGGTGTGGAGCGCGGATCGTTGGCGATCTCTGTGGCCAGGTTAGGTACCGTCTTCGGGAAGCAGGGGAAGTTATAGAACTGCCCGGCCACAAAACCGTCGTGGAAGTGGTCCATATAATCAATCAGGAACTTTTGCGCACCTTCCTTGTTCTCGGCAAAGTTCCAAATGACGTAGCAGTTCATCACGTGCTCGGCAGCAATGCGGCGTGTAGGCCCCTTCGGTGTCTTGCAAACGCCGATCTTGCTGTCGATAGGATTGTGTTCTCTTTCCGCCTGACGTGTGATGGAAATGGCATTGGCCACATACGACACCTTGCCGCCCAGCATCGCAATGTTGTTGGAAGGCGGTGTCCACGAGAAGACCTGCGCATTCTCAGATTCCTGGTACAAGGCCTTCATGTACTTCAGGGCTTCGATGGTGTTCTTCGAGTTGAGCGTCACGTTGCCATGCTCATCCTGCTCCGCGCCGCCGAACGACCACAGCAGGGCGCGCATGGCCATGCTGGTGTCGAGCTCCTGTGACAGGCCCAGCCCGCACGGAATTCCGTTCTTGTCCCGGATCTTCTTCGCGCCAGCGCGCAGGTCATCATATGTGTCGGGACCGTTGGGATAACCCGCTTCTGCCCACCACTCTTTGTGATAGTTGCCCGGATCAGGCGTGTAGGCATCGGAAAACGCAAAATATTTCTTGGTCTTCGGGTTATAAGTGGATTTGTGAGCTAGGTCAATCTTCTTGCCCCACTTCTTCTCCACCTCCTTGTAGACGTGAGTCATATCAAGGACCTGGTCTTCATAGGCCGCCGGCGGCGACAGCAACATGAACAAATCGTGCCCTTTCTTCGCCGCGACCTCAGATTGGGCTCGGGCCTGAAGCTGCGTCAGGTTGATATTGTCCACCGTCACAACCGTATTGTTCTTCTGGCCCCATTCCACTGTGTACGTCTTGTTGAACCACTCGTCCCACGCCGGAACAAAGTGGCTCCACTGCAGGATCTTCAATGTCTTCTGCTGCGCCGCGGCCCGCTCCGGAAACAGAAACGCAGGACCCAAAGCGCCCGCTGCCAAGCTCCCGGCCCCGGCGATTTTGATGAAGTCTCTTCGCGATACGCCTTGGCCCTTTTTCTTCTCGCTCATAGCTCCTCCTCAGTTCAGCATGCACAACTGGTTCACTTGAACGACAGATGGTTGATTTGGATTTTCAAACAAATCTCTTGCCCCTGGGGTCGGAAGAGCTATCGCTCTTCGCCAAAACGTTTCAGATCCTCCGGCGCGTCCTTGGCCACAGTTTTTTTGGCGCCCTGGACCATCACGCGAATTTGCTCCACCACGTCCGGATTCGCCAGCGTGGTCACGTCGCCGGTATCCATCTGGTTGGAAATTGCCGCCAGCACGCGGCGCATAATTTTACCTGAGCGCGTCTTCGGCATGTCGGGAACGACGTGGACTTTTCTCGGACGAGCAATTTTGCCGATCTGGGTCTCGATGGCCTCGGTCACTTTCCTTTCCGTGCCAGCAGTTTGCGGAACGCCCGGCTTTAAAGCTACGTAAACTTCCGGCACGCGTCCTTTCACCTCATCCACCACAGGCACGACTGCCGCCTCAGCAACTTCAGGACAGGTCAGGCACGCCGACTCCAGCTCTTTCGTCCCCAGGCGATGGCCGGCCACGTTGATCACGTCGTCCACGCGGCCCAGAATGCGGAAGTAGCCGTCCGGAGCCTGCACCGCGCCGTCACCCGCAAAGTACGGCCAATCATGCCAGTCTTTGCTGTCTTTGTTCTTGTTGTATTTCTGGTAGTACTGGCGGACGAACCGGTCGCGGTCTCCCCAGATCGTTTGGAACATCCCCGGCCAGGGATTGCGGATGCATATGTTCCCGGCCTTGCCCGAGCCCGGTTTCACCACTTTACCCTCTTCGTCGAAGATCACCGGATAAATGCCCGGCACAGGAGGCCCGGCGCTGCCGGGCTTCATGGGATCGATGCCCGGCTTGGTGCTGCACAGGAAGCCGCCGGTTTCCGTTTGCCACCAGGTATCCACGATCACGGCTTCGCCCTTGCCGACGACGGTGTAATACCACTTCCAAACCTCCGGCTCGATGGGCTCG
>DATFXI010000285.1:0-43839 GCA_035316085.1 Candidatus Angelobacter sp. | reverse complement strand
TGGCGGCTTCCACCGGCGGGCCGGCCACACTGATGAAAGTGGTCCCGCAATTCCCCAAAGATTTTCCAGGGGCTGTCGTGCTGGTGCAACATATGCCCGGGAACTACACCGCGCAGTTCAGCAAACAGCTTGCAGAAGTCGCACAAATGCGGGTGAAGGAAGCGGAAGCGGGAGAGATCATCGTGCAGGGACAGGTCTATGTTTGCCCTGGCTCGCATCACATGCGGGTCTCGCCCACGGGACGGGTTTCGCTCGACGATGGTCCGCGCATCAGCGGGTACCGTCCCAGCGCCGACCTTGCGCTCGAAAGCACCGCGGAGTTTGCCGGACCCTTGACCATCGGCGTGATCCTCACCGGCATGGGCAATGATGGCGCCAAGGGCGTGCAGGCTGTGCGCGCCGCCGGCGGGCATACCATCGCCCAGGATGAATCGACGGCCGTGATCTTCGGCATGCCGCAGGAGGCCATCCAAACTGGTGCCGTGGACCAGGTCCTGCCGATGGACTGGATCTATCGCGCTGTGGAAAAACGCGTGTTGTTCATTTTTGGGCCGGCCAAGGTAGGGGCGGTGTGAGAAAACAGCGCGCAGTTGCGGCCCCTCCCCCACGCGCTCAGGAAGGCGTGATCCTGTTCACTGTAGCGGGGTATAAATTTGCCATCGCCGCCGGCGCGGTGAAGGAAATCCGCGGCATGGAAGGACTGCACCCCTTCAGGCTGGGCGGAATTTCTGCGCGGATCGACAAGCTCAAGTACACGATGGAACGGGACGGGACAACGTATTTTGTGGTGGACGCCGGCACGCATTTTTGCCTGCCGGTATCGCCGCCATCGCGGGTCTTGGTTTTGCGCAATTCGCCCACCGCTGTGCTGGTAGATTCCACGGACCGCATGACGGAGATTTCTGCGTTGCACGCGTTGCCCCGCGCCTTCACATGCGATGAGCGCGAATGGTATCGCGGGCTGGCCGTCGTGGGCGGGGAAGTGGTACCGGTGGTGAACCCCGGCGCGTTCCTGAGCAAGAACGAACAGGAAATCTTGAACGCCGGGCTGGAACGGTTGGGCGGAGTGGCTGTGGGATGAGCGACGGACGGGAAAAATCGTATGTGCTTTTTCCCATGGGGGAGAAGCGCTTTGCCCTCCCCGCCGAAGTGGTGGCCGAGCTGGCCCGTCCCGACCACTTGCAGAGGTTTCCCCACCGCACGCCGATGCTGGCGGGAGTGCTGGTTCGCCGCGGACGGATTGTTCCGGTGTGCGACGTGGCCCAGATCTTGCTGGGACCGGACGCGCCCCCGCGAAAGTTTTTCTTGATTGCGAATTGCCAGGTCGGTTCCAGCCAGGAGTGGACGGCAATCCCGGTAACCGGCGAGTGCGAACTGGCCAGCCTGGAACCTGCGCGCGTCGTGGAGGGCGCGCCGGCTTACGTCACGGGGTCAGTAACTGCGGGCGCGGAGACCGTGGCTGTGGTGGACCTGGAAAAGCTGCTGGCCATGGAGACCAGCCAGCCCAACGCGCCAACACCGGGCGCATCGCAATCCCAGCTTGCCGACACCGGGCAAGCCGGGAGCCCTGACCCGGGGACCCTGGAGACGCCGCGATGAAACTGAGTTCGTCCGTCTCCAACGCCAAGATTTTGCTGATTGACGCCAATGTTTTTTTCGCGCGCCGCATCACCGACGCGCTGAAATTGGAGGGGTTTGACGTGGTGCATAGCACCCAGTCCGGGTACGCGCTGACCATGCTCGAGTACGACATGCCGTCGGCGATCCTGTGCTCGACCAATCTGCGCGAGATCAACGCCCATGACTTGCCGCAGATCGTCCATGCAGACCCCAAAACCGCACACATTCCCGTGATTGCCATGGGCGAAGGCGGCGACCAGGCGCTGATGGAGGCCTTCCGCTCCGGCTGCGCCGATTACGTCGACAAGCGCCTGGGACCGGAGCTGATTGCGTCCCAGGTCAAGACCTTCCTGCGCAGCAGCGCCGAAGGCTTCCAGCCGGTGCAGATGCTGGGTTCGTCCGACACAGCGCTCAGCGGCAGCCTTTCCCACATGGACCTGCCTGGGGTTCTGCAAATGCTTGCACACTCGCGGCAAACCGGTTCGCTATATGTGAACGCGGGCAACATTGACGGCATTGTTTTCTTTGAGAATGGAAACGTGACGCATGCCGAGAGCGGCGACATGATCGGCGACGAAGCCGTGGTTTACATCGTGAAACGCTGCAACGGCATGGAGAGTGGATCGTACAAGTTTTTGCCGGGCGAGAGCGCGGGCACGCGGACAGTACTGCGCTCGGCAACCGAATTGATGCTGGAGGCCTTGCGCGAACTGGATGAGGCCGCGCAGGAAGACGCTGAGGGAGGCTTTCTCCGATGAGTTCCACGCCGACCATTTATTTCATTGATGACAGCGCTACCATGCGCGAAGTCATCAAGATCGCCTTCCGGCGCGAGAACATCAATGTTGTCGCCTGCCATGACGCCACCCAGGCCCTGGCGGAGATCGAGACAACCTTGCCGGACATCGTCATCACCGATGTGATTATGCCCGACAAGGACGGTTATGACGTCTGCCAGTACATCAAGAGCCATCCTCAACTGGCGCGGATTCCGGTGGTATTGATGTCCGGCGTAGTGAACCGCGCGGTCGCGGAGAAAGCTTTTGCCGTACGTGCGGATGAATTGCTGCGAAAGCCTTTTCAGCCGCAGGACCTCATCGCCCGCGTCAAACATCTGCTCAAGCCGAACGGACCGCCGGCCCCCACGCCTGCGGCTGCGGCCAGCGCGGCTGTGGCCCTCAGCAGCATTTTCTCCGCGGCTTCACCCATGCCGCCGCGCCCCGCTGCCGTGGCCGCACCCGCACGCCCAGCTGCCGTAGCCTCGGCGCCGGCACCGAGTAGTGCTACGGCGCTCTTTCCGGTTTCGCCTGGGGTATCGGTCCCCGAGCCGGTTGCGGTTCCCGCTCCAGCCCCGCCAAAGACAATCGCTCCAGCCCCACAAGCGAAGCCAGTCGCGCCACCGGCGCCTTCCCCGGCTGCCGCACCGGCAAGCCAGCCAGCGAGCCAGTTGGTTGGCAATGACGTGACCAAGCTCAAGGTGGAAGTCCTCCGGCTCGAAGGCCTGGTGAAGAAACTGCAGGCGGAGCTGCAGGCGGAACGCGAGTATGCCCGCGCCCTTGAAGCCCACGTCAAGACCCTGCAGGAAGCGGAGCAGTAGAGCGGTCTTCCTGGGGTAATTTCCTGCGTAGAGACGTGGCACCGCCACGTCTCGAGGCCTGCGCATGGGCAATGTGTCTTTCCAACACCTTGAATTGTTCAGGATGCATTCGCCGACCGGCAATGGGTCATCTGTCACAACACCCCGTCGTCAGGTTGAGTGTGAGGCGCGGCAATGCCGCGTCTCGACGCCAGTGATTCTTGCAATCCCGATTATTTTTTTCAAAACCGGAGATCCTGGATCCAGGTACTTGCATCGTAGCAACGATGTGCGTAGGAGACTAACTCCTTCCTGGCGAGTCGTTTTCCTTCCACGGCCAAAGTGATTCATGCAAAGGGCCCCCGTGTCGATCCGAACCTGGTTTTGTGTCTTAGCTTCTGTCCTAGTCTCCATCCCCGCCGTTTCGCAAAATACTACGACGCCTCCTCTTGGGCACGTTGTGGTCGTCGCCTTGGAAAATCACAGCTACAGCGACGTTGTCGGCAGTTCGTCCATGCCTTACTACAACAGTTTGATCAACCAGTACGGGCTGGCCCAGAACTTCTTTGCCAACGTCCACGGTTCGTTTCCGGACTATGCAATGCTGACCTCCGGCGAGTTGATCACCGCGAGCGGCGCGGGACTTCCCAACGACTTTCCCCTGAGCATTAACAACATCGAGCGCGAGCTGATCAAGGCCGGCAAGACCTGGAAGGTCTACGCTGAGGGCCTCCCCTCCGTCGGCTACACCGGGTCAGACCAGTATCCTTATCTCAAGCGGCACAATCCTTTTGCCTACATGAGCGACAACCTGGGTGGTTCGTCTCAGGCCCAAAACATTGTGCCCTTCACGCAGTTCGCGACAGACCTGGCCAATAACGCGCTGCCCAATTTTTCCTTTGTGGTCCCAAACGCCATCAACGACTCTGAGGACTGCCCTGGCGGCGGCACTTGTTCGGATTCCACCAAGCTGGCCACGGCAGACCAATGGCTGCAGACCAACATCCAGCCGTTGTTGTCGAACCCCGCCTTCCAAAAGGACGGCCTGCTGGTGCTCTGGTGGGACGAGGGCAACGCCGCTGATACCAGCCAGGGGGGCGGCAAGATTGCGGTAACCCTGGTGGGGCCGACGATTAAGTCCGGCTTCCGCTCTACAACTTTCTATCGCCACGAAAACCTCCTACGCACGATTGCGGAAGGACTGGGGCTGGGATTTCCTGGGGCCTCGATTTACGTTGTCAGCATGGCCGAGTTCTTTGGCGCCAACACAACGCCGGGAAGCATCTCGGGCCGTGTGACCAACAGCGCTACGGGCGCCGGTTTGGCCGGGGCCGCGGTAAGTTTCAGCGGTGGTTCGACGACGACCGACAGCACTGGAGCTTACAATTTTGCCAATGTCACGCCCGGAACGTACAACGTGACGGCTTCGCTGACGGGATTCACCAGCCAGACCAGTGGCGTGACCGTAACCTCCGGTGCAGCCTCGACGCTGAACTTCCAGTTGAGCGCAGCACCGCCTCCCGGGACTTTGAACGGTCAGGTTACCAATGCAGCGACCGTCGCCGCCATAGCCGGGGCCACGGTAAGTTTCAGCGGTGGTTCGACGACAACCGACAACAACGGGGCTTACAGTTTCGCCAATGTCACGCCCGGAACGTACAACGTGACCGCATCGCAGACGGGGTTCTCCAGCCAGACCGGCAGCGTGACCGTCAGTTCCGGCGCGACATCAACGCTTAACTTCCAGTTGAGTGCGGCCTCAACTCCCGGAAGCATCACCGGGCGGGTCACCAACATCAGTACCGGCGGGGCTGTTTCCGGGGCCACCGTCAGCTTCAGCGGAGGCTCGACGACCAGTGACAGCAGCGGAAATTACACCTTCAGCAACGTTACGCCTGGCACATACAACGTGACGGCCACGCATACCGGTTACTTCGCGGTGACCAAGTCTGCGACCGTGACCTCCGGCGCAACCCTGACCCTCAATTTCGCCATGGCCACTGGCGGCAAGATCGCTGGGACGGTGACAAATGCAAGCGGGAGCGCAGTTGCGGGCGCCGCGGTTTCCATCACCGGGGGCTCCATCAGCACCACTGTGAATACCACTACCAATTCCACCGGGGGTTACAACTCCAACTGGATGCCCGTGGGCACGTACACCGTTACGGTCACGGCCAGTGGGCACCCGGCGCAAAGCAAGAGCGCCACCGCGAACACCGGTGCCACCACCACTTTGAACTTCACTTTGCAATAGGGCAGACGGGCAGTTTCGTTGAAACTGCTCGCTATCGTAAGAGATTGTGTCCACGCGCTCATGCCGCTTTGTGTTTCTCTAGAAGCCATTCCAGGGCCGCTTCCCGGCTGCGGAAGACGCGGATTTCCTGGTCGCCGCGCAGGCCACGCAAGATGGAATACATGCGCGCCAATCCGTAAACCTCCGGGCGTTCTCCTACGAAAGCGCGGCGTGATGCTAGAGAGAAAGGACTGGTTTCCGCCAGCATCCTGACCTCGTCCGCGGTAAGATCAATGCTGCTGACGGTGCTCAAATCTCCCAGCTGAGAAAAGGTGGGATCAAAATCAGGGTCCCTCATGAGCTGCCGGCGTGACGCTAGAACCTCGTCCAGGGTCAACACTCCGGTCGCCGTGCCCATTACGAGCCTGCTTTTCTTGTCGATCACGTAGGACGCGGGCATGCTGTCTTCTTTAGGCCGCCTGTTTCTTTTCGAGTAGCCATTCCAGCGCTGCCGCCCGACTGCGAAAGACTCGCACTTGCCGGTCGCCTCTGAGGCCTCGAACGATCTCATACACTCGCAAGAGAGCAAATCCAAGGTCGCTGTCCGCGATAAGCGCCCGACGCGAATCGAGCGAGAATGGACTTTGTGCTGCCACAAATTTCATCTGCCCCGGCGCGATATCGCTCCCGGTAATTCCGGTACAGTCCACTAACTGGGAGAAGCCCGGGTCGAACTCGCGGTCATTGACAATTCGTTTGTGAAATCCCAAAACGTCGTCCGCCGTGCAAAAACCGGTCACATTGCACACGACCAACCGCTTTTCCTTATCGATTTCGTAGGAAACCGGCATGGCAGCCTTCTTATTCTCAGTGCCGGGCAGGGCCGGACACGCCTTTGCGGACGTAACAGTAGGGGTGCTTTTATGGTGCTTGCACAGTCTTTGGAACCATGCCTGGCAGCGCAAGGTTGCGTTCAATTCCAGCTCTGAAACATCTCAGTTGTGGGATAGTCGGGGTTCGGTTGGCGATGCTATACTGCGCGCAAACTGAAGTCCCAGGAGGCCTTATGCAGTTGAAAGCCACAGGATTGTTACTCGTCACTTTGGTCCTGCCGGCGCTTTCCCTGGCCCAGACCAAGATCTCGGGGGCGGTCAAGTGCGGCAAACCTGATCATGAGCAGAAGATTGACATCGGCGACAAGCCCGGCCACGCCTATGCGATCAGCCAGGGCAAGTGCGCCTGGACCAAGCCTATGACCATCGCCGGGATTCAGACCAAGGACGACGTCGGCACGAATTTCGCGGAGACGACCAGCACCGGCGCCCGGGTCCGCGGGTATGTGCTGGGAACCATGTCCAACGGCGACAAATTCACCGTTCGCACCGAAGGGACAGATACCGTCAAAGATGGAAGGCCGCAAAGCAGCACCGGCACCTGGAGTTTTGCTTCCGGGACTGGAAAAATAAAAGGTATCCAAGGCAAAGGGACATATAAGGGAAAGCCTGACGCCGACGGCACCATGGTTTCGAGGTTGAGGGCGAATACACGCTGCCGAAATAATTTGAGCAGGGTCAAGTCAACCGAATAAGCAGTATGGAGAAAACCCGCTCAGCGTAGCGGCGCTGTGCGGGTTCTGTGTCTAGAGAGAAAAATACGGGGGTGGTCGGATTCACAATGCGATGGACCTTATTGCTGTTGGCGGCAGTGCTCTTGGGGACGCGCGTGGCCCGCGCCCAGCCTAGCGCCACGGTTCCGCTGATGCCGCTGCCCGCGAAAGCCGCGCTGGGCGAGGGGCGCTTTGTGTTGGACCAATCCTTCGCCATCGAACTCCGCGGACCTGAAGATTCCCGCGTGCAGCACGCGGTGGAGCGCTTCCGTGAGAGGATCGCGCGCCGAGTTCACCCTCCTGAGGGCAACCCAGCAGGGAAGCCCAACTTCATTGTTACCTGCGGCGGCGAAGGCGAGAAGGTCCAGCAGTTGGGCGAGGATGAATCCTATCGCCTGGAGATCGGCACCGCTGAAGTCCATCTCGACGCTGCGAATCCCCTGGGTGTTATCTACGGGCTGCAAACTTTCTTGCAACTGGTGGCCGCTAGCCCAGACGGTCTTTCCGCGCCTGCAGTCGTCATCGACGACCGTCCGAGGTTTCCGTGGCGTGGATTGCTGATCGATGTGTCCCGCCATTTCATGCCGGTTGACGCCATCAAGCGCAACCTCGACGGCATGGAAGCCGTGAAGCTCAATGTTCTGCACTGGCACCTTTCTGACGATCAGGGCTTTCGCGTGGAGGGCAAGCGTTTTCCCAAGCTCCAACAGATGTCGTCGGACGGGCAGTACTACACCCAGGAGCAGATCAAGGACGTGATCGCCTACGCGCGCGATCGCGGCATCCGCGTGGTGCCGGAGTTTGACGTGCCCGGACACACCACCAGTTGGTTCGCGGCGTACCCGGACCTGGCCAGTGGTCCCGGGCCTTACGAGATTTGGCGGCGCTTTGGCGTGAATGACGCTGCCATGGATCCGTCACGCGACCACACCTATCACTTCCTGGATGACTTCATTGGCGAGATGTCCCGGCTGTTTCCCGATGAGTATCTCCACATCGGCGGTGACGAGGTTAACGGCAAACAGTGGGAAGCCAATGCGGCAATTCGCAAGTTCAGACGCCGCCATCATCTGTCCAATCACCACGACCTGCAGTCATACTTCAACCAGCGTTTGCACGCGATCGTAAAAAACCACAAGAAGATCATGGTGGGGTGGGACGAAATCCTGCACGCCGGTTTGTCCAAGGACGTGGTGGTTCAGTCCTGGAGAGGCCAGCAGTCTCTGGCGGACGCGGCGCGGCAAGGATATCGCGGCATGCTTTCCAATGGTTACTATCTCGACCTGATGCAGTCGGCCGCGCAACATTACTTGGTCGATCCCCTGGGCGGCAGCGCCGCCGACCTTGCGCCTGAGGAAAAGGCGCGCGTGCTCGGCGGCGAAGCTTGTATGTGGGCTGAGTTCGTAACACCGGAAAACATTGATCAGCGCATCTGGCCGCGGGCCGCCGCCGTCGCTGAACGCTTGTGGTCTCAGCCAGACGTTCGTGACGTTGAGGACATGTATCGGCGCTTGCAGACCACGAGTGACTACTTGGCTTCAATCGGCGTGCTGCATCAAACGCAATATCGCGTCATGCTGGAACGTCTGGCCGGCAGCAAAGAGATCGATGCGCTGCGCACGTTGGCCGACGTGCTCGAGCCGCTGAAGGGCTACGCGCGCCCTCACAGCCGGCAATATGAAACTACCACGCCGTTGAACCGCCTGGTGGACGCTGTGCGTCCGGAGAGCGACGCCGGGCGTACGTTTGCCGCGCAAACTCAACGCTTCCTGAACAAGCCTGATTCGATCCGCGAAGCTGCTGCGATTCATGCCCAGTTGACTGCCTGGCAGGAGAATGACTCGAAAGTGAAGCCGTTGCTCGAAAGCAAAGCGCTGCTGCAGGAGGCAGCGCCCTTGTCACAGAGACTTTCCGCGGTGGCTACGACCGGCCTCGAGGCGCTTCGCTACCTGACCACCGGCGGCCGTCCGCCTGCGGCCTGGCGCGAGCAACAGCTTGCCTTCTTGAAGGAAGCGCAAAGACCGCAAGCGGAAATGCTCAACACCATCGTGCCGTCGGTGCAAAAACTGGTCGAGGCCACGGTGCCGGAATAGAGCGCTACTGCGGGACAGTGCCCACCACGGTTCCTAAGCATTTCTCCGGAGCCGGAAGATCAACGGAATTTGCTAGACTCCGGACGAACGCGCTTACAATCAACGTGGCACTGGAGGCCACATGCCCCTCAATCGAACTGATTGGCTGGTGATCGTCGGATACTTGCTGATCAATCTGGTGATCGGCTTTTACTATCGCCGCCGTTCGGGCGGAAACACGGCTGAGTTCTTTGTCTCCGGTAGAAACGTATCCTGGTGGCTGGCCGGCACGTCGATGGTGGCCACCACGTTCGCCGCTGACACGCCGTTGTTCGTGAGCGGGGTGATTGCGACGCAAGGCATCGCCGGCAATTGGATCTGGTGGAGCTCCTGCCTCAGCGGCCTGCTCACGGTTTTCTTCTTCGCACGTTACTGGCGGCGGTCGGAAGTGCTCACGGACGTTGAACTCACCGAGATACGCTACGGCGGACGCCCGGCGGCTTTTCTGCGCGGTTTCAAGGCTGTGTATCTCGGGCTGATCATGAACTGCCTGATCCTGGGATGGGTGACCAACGCCATGGTCTCGATCATTGCTGTGTTGCTGGGTCCGCTCATTCCTGAAGGCAAAGTGGTGGAACTTACGCTGGGCAGCACTACCTTGCTGCACTACACGCTGGGTCCACCCAACCACACCGCTTTGCTCATCTGCGTCTTCATTCTGATTCCGTTCACCGGAATTTATACGTCGATCGGCGGGCTATGGGGCGTTTTGGTCACAGATCTTTTTCAGTTCCTACTGAAAATGAGTATGGTGATCGTGCTGGCATGGGTAGCGGTGGTCAAGATCGGCGGCATGCAGGCCCTGCGTTTGCAATTGCAGGTGGTCGGAGAGACGGTCCGGCGCACCGGTGTGCAAACTTCTGATCCGCTGGCATTTCTCCCTGACTTTCACTCCGGCTGGACCACCAGTGCCATCTGGACGCTCCCGTTGCTGACCTTCCTTACTTATATGGGGGTCCAGTGGTGGTCGGCCTGGTATCCGGGAGCGGAGCCGGGCGGCGGTGGGTACGTGGCACAGCGCATGTTTTGCGCCCGCGACGAAAAAAACTCTTTGGGCGCAACGTTGTGGTTCAACATCGCGCATTACGCCCTGCGCCCGTGGCCGTGGATCATCACCGGGCTGGTGGCGCTGGCGGTGTATTCGCCCAATGGTGGTTTGCACCCCAATGCCGCGTTCGCGGCGAATCCACAACAAGGTTACGTGATGGTGCTGCGCGACTACCTGCCACCGGCGCTGCGCGGCGTCATGATTGCGGCGTTTCTCGCTGCCTTTATGTCCACGCTGGGCACACAGTTGAATTGGGGTGTGTCGTACCTGGTGAATGATTTTTACCGTCGTTTTCTTGTCCGCAAAAAAAGCGAGCGGCATTACGTCGGAATGGGAAGATTGTTCACCATTTTGCTGGTGCTGGTCAGCGGCTACGTGGCCGGACAACTCACGTCGATCGGTGAAGGCTGGCAGATCGTGCTTAACCTCGGCATCGGCACCGGAGCGGTTTACATCCTGCGCTGGTACTGGTGGCGTATCAACGCCTGGAGTGAGATCGTGGCCATGATCGTGGCTGCAGTGGTCACGCTAGTGCTGAAAAACGCCGTGAAGTTCAGCGGCAGCGAGCCTGTGGTCTTTGCCAAGACAGCGTTGATCACCGCCGGCTGCACCACTGTGGCTTGGGTGCTGGCGACGTTCCTCACCCCGTCAGAGTCGGAAGAGAAATTAGTTGCGTTTTACCGCCGCGTGCATCCCACGGTGCATGGATGGAAAAAGATTGCACGGCTGGCGCCGGAAGTCGCCGAAGTGCGGGACCTGGGCACCAACGCCCTCAATTGGCTGATGGGCTGTCTGATGGTGTACTGCTCGCTGTTCGGGATCGGCAAACTGGTCTTTGGCGAATGGCTGGTGGGCTTGCTGCTGCTCGCCGTCGCCGCAGTTTCAGGGTGGGTGATTTTCTGGGACCTGTCACGCCGCGGCTGGCAATCGCTTTCGGGAGCGGAAGCGGCCGAGGTGAGCGCCCGGGGATCTGCCTGATGGCCTAAGAAATCAACCCCGTCCTCCTTTTTCCAGTGCCGCCCGTGCAGCTTCGAGCTCTTTCCGCCGTGTGCGGTCCACGGTGGGGAACGCCAGCTTGAGGCCGTCTAAAGTCTCAATGACGGCTGAGCTCACGGTGGCGTGCATGAACCACTTGTGGTCGGCGGGCACGATGTACCATGGCGCTTGCGGCGTGGCGGTGTGGCGGATCATGTCTTCATACGCTGCCATGTACTCGTTCCAGTGCTCGCGCTCGTGCACGTCGGCTTCAGAGAATTTCCAGTTTTTTTCCGGCTCCTCCAGGCGTTTCAGAAAACGCTCGCGCTGCTCCTCCTTGGAAACATGCAAAAAGAATTTGCGAACCACGATTCCGTTACGCGTTAAGTAGCTTTCCAGGTTGCGCACGTCTTCAAAGCGTTCCTTCCAGATGTCCTTGCCGATCAATTTGGGGGGCAGGTGCTGTTTGGTCAAGAATTCCTGGTGCACGCGCACGATCAGCATTTCTTCATAATACGAGCGGTTGAAGATGCCAATCCTCCCGCGTTCAGGCAGGCGTCTGTTCGTTCGCCATAAGAAGTCATGGTCGAGTTCTTCAGCTGACGGCTGTTTGAAGCTCGACACCGCACAGCCCTGCGGGTTCACTCCCGACAAAACGTGCTTGATCACACCGTCTTTCCCGGCCGCGTCCATGGCTTGGAAGATCAGCAGCACGGCCCACTGGTCCTGGGCGTAGAGTTTCTCCTGCAGTTCCTGTAGATGAGCCAGGTTACGCTCCACAATCTCAGCCGCATTGTCTTTGCCTAAGATACCGTGCGTCTCGGCGGGATCAAAATCCTTCAGGCGAAAAGACTTGCCATGGTTCACGCGAAATCTCTCAGCCAGCCGGGCCGTGTGTTTGCCGATCTTCATGCCAGACATTTTAATCACACAGGAGGCGGCCTGCTGTAAAGCAGACACACCATTGACCACAGAGGACACAGAGGAGCACGGAGGGAGGCAGAAGGAGATTCCTCTGTGTTCCTCCATGTCCTCTGTGGTTCCAGGTTTTTTGGTTCTTTCGGCCTTGGCAGTTGCTCATCCGGCAGGGGACCTCGTAGCATGAGCGGAATGCTCTCAGGCGAAGAACGATCGTCATCGGACGGAGCGCCCGCCGCCAAGCCCGTGCCGGACGCGGCGCTGGTGTTCGCCATCATTGCCGCCACGGCCTTCGCCGCCATTGTTCCTACGTTCCGGCTCGGTAACGTTTCCGGCCACGACTTTGAATTTCACTTGAACTCCTGGATGGAAGTGGCCGGCCAATGGCAACAAGGAATCATTTATCCACGCTGGGCGGCGATGGCGCATTACGGGTACGGGGAGCCGCGCTTCATTTTTTATCCGCCTGCATCCTGGATGTTCGGCGCTGCGCTGGGCAAAGTGCTCCCCTGGAAGCTGGTGCCCGGCGTTTTCATCTGGGCAGTGCTCACCGCCGCCGGCTGCACGATGTTTGCGCTGGCCCGGAACTGGCTGCCGCGCCAGGACGCCGTCTTCGCTGCTGCACTCTACGCTGTGAATCCTTACCACTTGGTGATCGTCTATTGGCGTAGCGCCTTTGCCGAGCTCATGGCCAGCCTGTGGCTGCCATTACTGCTTCTGTTCGTTTTGCGTCTTGAAAAAGACGGCCACAAGGCCATGCTCTGTCTGTCGCTCGTACTCGCCGGGACCTGGCTGACCAATGCGCCGGCGGCGGTCATGGTCAACTATTCGCTGGTCTTGCTGGTGGGCGTGGCGGCTACGGTTCGCAGATCGCCCAGAATCCTGCCGTACGCCGCAGGGGCGTGCGCGCTCGGCCTGGGACTGGCAGCCTTCTATGTGCTGCCGGCCGCGTATGAGCAACGCTGGGTGAATATCAATGAAGCCCTGAGTCTCATTGTGCGGCCATCATCAAATTTTCTGTTCACGCGCCTCCCTGATCCGGACCACAACCGCTTCAACTTGCTGGTTTCTGTCATCGCGGTCCTTGAGATTGCCATTTTCGCTCTTGCAGTGTGGCTCTCACGCCGCCGGCGCCGTGACCATCCAGAATTCTGGTGGTCTCTCACCTGGTGGGGCAGCGTGGCAGCCCTGCTCATGCTGCCGTTCACGCTGGTCCTGTGGCAGTACCTTCCGCAATTGCGCTTTGTGCAGCTGCCCTGGCGCTGGCTGCTGTGTCTGAATGTGGCCTTTGCGCTGGTGGTCACAATGGGAATGCGTGGCTGGCGCTCCCGATGTGCGGTCTCGGTCCTGATGCTGGCGTCATTGCTGGTCGTATGGAACAGACTGCAGCCGCCCTGGTGGGACAAAGCAGCTGACATCAAGGAAATGGCGGACGCCATGAGCGAAGACCAGGGTTACGAAGGCGTGGATGAGTACCTGCCGCGTGGTGCTGACCCGAGTCTTCTGAAGCCAAAGACGCCGCTCCTCACGGCAGACGAGGGAACCACGCACCCAGCCCTGGTGGATCCGTGGTCTGCGGAATCCAGGGAGTTCACGATTGCGGCAGAACAGCCCAGCCAAATAGTTTTGCGGCTTCTCAACTATCCTGCATGGCGAGTCGAAGTCAACGATCGCCCGGCAACCACAGAGACTCATCCTGACACTGGACAGATGATGATTCCAGTCGAGCCGGGCACAAACAAAGTAAAGATCGCATTCGTACGGACCCGCGACCGGACGGCGGGAGATGCGGTGTCGGCGGGGACGGGGCTGTTGATAATCCTTTTAGCGGTTTGGAAGAAGCGCGATTAGAGAATCATCGCCGCAGAGACGCGGCATTGCCGCGTCTCACTGTTGACCGCATGATTCGATTTCGGGACGAATAGGGTTGGTGCCCGCCGAACATACGGGTTGATAGAAGATGGCCGCGAGGACACATTGTTTGGGGTGCAGCCATTGAGACGTGGCAATGCCACGTCTCTACGTCCAAAAGCCGGTTTTCCGGATATCTTCGTGGCCGATCTACGCCACGCCGACCGGGGCCGCGGTCTTTTTAGGCAGGATCTCGCCGATGCGCCGGATCTGCGCGCCGACGGCACGCAGTTTTTCTTCAATGCGTTCGTAGCCGCGATCGATGTGGTACACGCGATCCAGGATGGTTTCGCCTTCGGCCACCAGGGCGGCGATCACCAGCGACGCGGAAGCCCGCAGGTCTGAGCACTGCACGGCGGCGCCGCCCAGCGGCGTCCTGCCCCGCACCAGCGCGCGCCGGCCCTCTACTTTAATGTTGGCGCCCATGCGCACCAGCTCCTGCGCATGCATAAATCGGTTTTCAAAGATATTTTCCGTAACCACAGACGTGCCTTCTGCCTGCGTGGCCAACGCCATGTACTGGGCCTGCATGTCGGTAGGGAAGCCAGGATACTCTTCCGTGCTGACGTCGGCCGCGCGCAGCGACCCGCCTCCCATCACGCGCACGCATTCGCCGTTGCTCTTAATCTTCACGCCGCATTCTTCCAGCTTGCTGAGCAGCGCTCCCAGGTGCGTTGGGTCGCAATTGTTCACGATCAAATCGCCGCCAGTCAGCGCTCCGGCAATCACGAACGTGCCGGCTTCAATTCTGTCGGGAATGATTTTGTGTTTGGCGCCATGCAGCTTGCTCACGCCCTGAATACGGATGGTGGAAGTGCCCGCGCCTTCGATCCTTGCGCCCATTTTGTTGAGCAGCGCCGCCAGATCGGAGACTTCCGGCTCACGCGCGCAGTTTTCCATGACCGTCAGACCTTCGGCGAGCGTAGCGGCCATCATCAGGTCTTCGGTGCCGGTGACGGTAATCTTGTCGAACGTAATCTGCCCGCCCCGCAGGCGTTCGGCGGCTGCTTCAATGTAGCCGTGTTCCTGAGTGATCGTCGCGCCCAGTTTTTCCAGGCCTTTGATATGAAGATCGATAGGCCGCGCTCCGATAGCGCATCCCCCGGGCAGCGAGACGCGGGCGCGCTTCATGCGCGCCACCAGCGGTCCGAGAACAAGCGTGGAGGCACGCATGGTCTTCACCAATTCGTATGCAGCTTCAGGATTGACCAGGTTTCGACAGCTGATGGTGGTGCGGTGCGACGCGCGGCCGTAGCCTAGTTCGACTTCCGCGCCCATCGAGACCAGCAAATTGCGCTCAGTCTGTATGTCGCGCACGTCGGGAATGTTTTCCAGAGTGACGGCTTCTTCGGTGAGGATGGCCGCGGCCATGGCCGGAAGTGCGGCATTCTTGGCGCCGCTCACGCGGATGGTTCCGACCAGGGGATTACCGCCGCGAATGACAAATTTATCCATAATAGCCTCGGGCGCCTCTGTTCCATTTTCACTCCGCTCCCGCGGAATGGGAATGGACAACTTCTTCAACTGGCGTGCGCTGCTCAAGAACTTCCTCCGCTCGTCGCGTGCCCTGCTAATGCCGGCGCCTCCACCCCAGCCTGGGCAAAACCGGCCAGTCTGGGGATCCCGGCACCGCGCGAGCCATGCTAAATCAACTGTTCTCGATCGCTTTTCGGACGTTTCCCTTAAACGCCTTAAGTTTTTTCTCCGCCTGGGCGCACTGCAATCCGGTTTTCAGCATCACCAAGGCCACGGCGACCTGGCCGCGCCCAGCTTGCAGCGCCTTCGCGGCCGCCGCGTGGTCCACCCCAGCGGCGTGCTCCAGGATGCCCAAGCCACGTTCGACCAGTTTTTCATTTTTCGTGTGCACGTTCACCATTAAATTGCCGTAAACGTACCCGAGCCGCGCCATCGCTCCTGTAGTAAGCATGTTCAGTACCATCTTTTGTGCAGTACCGGCCTTCATGCGGGTGGAGCCGGCCAGCGCTTCCGGGCCGGCATCAACGACTACTTCAATATCGGCGATCCGGCCCAGCGCGGAACCGGCGTTGCCGACCACGGCCACCGTCTTAGCACCCTTTTGCCGCGCGTACTCCACGGCGGCGATGGTGTACGGCGTGCGTCCGCTAGCTGCCACTCCCACCACAACGTCTTTCTTGCCGGGCTTGCGTTTGGCCATGTCCGCTCGGCCGGCCGCGAGCGAATCTTCGCTGACCTCGCTGGCGCGGCTTAGCGCTTTTTCGCCCCCGGCAATCATGTACTGGATGGTTTTAGGATGAGTGTTGAATGTCGGAGGACACTCCGACGCATCAAGAGCGGCCAGCCGCCCGCTAGTGCCGGCACCCACGTAAATCAGCCTCCCCCCGCCTTCCAGTGCCTGGGCGATCGCGTCAATGCCTGCGGCAATCTGGGGCAGAGCGCGCTCCACAGCTTCCGCAACTTTCTTGTCTTCACGATTGATGACGCGCGCGATCTCAAGCGCGGAAAGCGTGTCCAATTCGCCGGCAGCCAGGTTCGCGCGTTCGGTACCTAGATCTTTGATGCTCATGAACGTTGTTTACTTAGATGCTGTTGGCATCAATCGCTTCCACCACCGCATCATGAAACGCCGGCCGGATCTCTTTGATAGCTTGCGAGCTCCGATCGGGCCATGTGCGGTTGGTCAGCAGCGTAACAGAAAGTTGCCGGTCCGGGTCAATCCACAGGGAGGTTCCTGTGTAGCCCAAGTGGCCATAGGCCCGTGGCGAAAAGTATTTTCCGGACTGCGAGGGCGGGGAAGGGGTGTCCCAGCCCAAGGCGCGCGAAGTTCCTGCCGGAAAGTTCTCGCGCCGTGTAAAAAGTTCCACAGTGTGCGCCTGGAACAACGGCGCCCCGCCGTTGAGTAGACATTGAGCAAAAGTGGCAACCGATTCCGCTTGGCCGAAGCACCCGGCGTGGCCGGCCACACCGTCCATCAACCAGGCGTTTTCGTCGTTGACCTCGCCCTGAATCACGCGATGGCGAAAGCGGGTATCGTTCTCGGTGGGTGGACAAAGCTTCCTGGTCTCCTGAGACTTAAAGCCCATGGTCAGACCGAGCGGAAGGCGGATTTCTCTTTCGTAGGTGCGATGCAGCGGTTGGTTCGTGATCCGCTCCAGCGCGAAGCCCAGGAGAATGAAGCCGATATCGCTGTATTCGGCGTGGGGACCGGGATCGGCGGCCAAGGGGATTTGAAGAGCTTGGACGAGTAATTCGTCTCGGCTTCGGGCCGTCTCAAACAGCCTTACATACGCGGGAAGCCCGGAAGAATGCGCCAGGAGCATGCGGAATGTGATCCGGGACCGGCGCGCGTCGCGGCCGGAAAACTCCGGCAAGACCTCTGTGACTCTCTGTTCCAGATCAAACTTGCCCTGGTCATAAAGCTGCATACACAATGCCGTGGTCACCAGCACCTTGGTCAGCGATGCCAGGTCGTAGATGGTGGCTGCGGTGACCGCGCTGGAATTCGCTTCATAGGTGAAATGCCCGAGTCCTTTGAGAGCTACCAGCTTGCCTCGGTGCGCGACAGCGACCGAAGCTCCTGGGAAAGCCCTCTGTTGGACCCCCGCGTGCAGTACTGCAAAGGCGCGCGTGAACTTTTCATCCTGCTTCGCAAGGTCATAAGACAGGAGGCGGTTAGCAGTATGCATGGTGTGAATACCGGGTTGCATTTGTTTCCGGTTTATAACACACTCAAAGCAGAGATGAAATTTGCCCGCGCCTTTGTTGTCCTCGCTTGCTTTCTGACTCTGCGTCTTTCTGCGTTTGCCTTCCAGGCCGCGGACGACGAAAAGCCTGCTGCCCCAGCCTCTGCAAAAACAGCTAACGCCGCCAACTTCGCGCCCATCGATAGTTTGATCCAGGAGCAGATCAATAATGACGGCATAACCGGTGCTGTTCTGGCTGTGGGGCACAACGGGCGCATCGTCCACCAGAAAGCGTTCGGCTATCGCGCGCTGACGCCGCGCCGGGAGCCCATGACCGTCGACACGCTGTTCGATCTGGCGTCGCTCACCAAAGTGGTGGCCACCGCGCCCAGCGTGCTGCATCTGGTGCAGACGGGCAAGCTCCGCCTGGAAGACCCGGTCGCGCGCCACATCCCCGAGTTCAGCGCCAACGGCAAAGACAACGTCACGGTTCGACAGTTGCTTACCCATTTTTCCGGACTGAAGCCTGATCTTGATCTGAATCCGCCATGGGCGGGCGAAGAAACCGCTTTCCGCATGGCGAATGACGAGAAGCTACAAGCGCCGCCGGGCGCTCAGTTTGTTTACAGCGACATTAATTTCGTGGTGCTGGGCGAACTGGTGCAACGTGTCTCCGGCCTGCCGCTCGACCGCTATGCCGTTGCCAACATTTTTCAACCGCTGGGCATGAAGCACACGCGCTTTCTGCCGCCCGCGTCCTGGCATCCGCAAATTGCCGAAACGTTGTCCATCGGCAACCACCAACTTCTGCGCGGGACCGTGCAGGACCCCACTGCGCAGCGCATGGGCGGCGTGGCCGGCGATGCCGGAGTTTTCTCCACCGCCGGTGACCTTGCGCTGTACGCGCAGGCGCTCATCGACCGCAAAAAAATTCTTACCCCTGATCTGATCGAAAAGATGACTACGCCGCAGCAGCCGCCCAACGCCGTGGAGGTCCGCGGGCTGGGATGGGACATTGATTCGCCGTTTTCCACCAACCGCGGCGCGCTGCTGCCCGTGGGTTCCTTCGGGCACACCGGGTACACCGGCACGTCGATCTGGATTGATCCTTTCACCAACACTTATATCATTCTGCTCACGAACTCGGTGCGCCCGCGCACCGCGAATGTCCCCGTGATCTCCTTGCGCGGACGCGTGGCTACAGCTGTCGCTGCGGCACTGAATCTTGACGTGACTTCACCGGCGCGGGAAAAGCTGCTCTCCATCACCGGCTACAGCGAAGTGGCTCCTTCAGCGCGGCGCATGGGCGCGCGCAACGGCAGCGTGCTCACGGGGATTGATGTCCTGGAGAAAAACAACTTCGCCGCGCTCAAACCGGAGAAGCGTTCCGGTTGCTGCGCGATGGGGACGGAGCCGTCGCCGGACCCGGTGATGAAGATTGGGCTGCTCACCAACCAGACTGGCTTGGACGCGCAGGGCAAGCGCACCATTGACGTGCTGGCCGCAGCCCCAGGCGTGAAGCTGGCGGCGATTTTTGCTCCCGAGCATGGCATCTTCGGCACGGTGGACACCCCCAACATCGAGAACAGCACCGACTCCGTCACCGGTATTCCCGTGTACGTCATCTACGGCGGCACCGATGCTAAGCGCCGCCCATCGGTTGAGTTACTGAAGACGCTGGATGCCGTGCTTATCGATGTTCAGGACGCCGGAGTGCGCTTCTACTCCTACGAAATCACTTTGGGCTACATACTTGAGGCGGCGGCCCAGGCAAACATAGAAGTCATCGTGCTCGACCGTCCCGATCCCATCACGGGATCGTTCGTGCAGGGGCCCCTTTCGCAGGCTGCCTTCGCCAGCTTCGCGAACTATCATCCAGTGCCGGTGCGTCCCGGCATGACCCTGGGTGAGCTGGCGCAGCTTTACAACGCGGAAAGAAAAATTGGCGCACGCCTGCGGGTAGTGCCGATGGAAGGCTGGTTACGTGGCGACTGGTTTGACTCCACCGGGATCGTATGGGTCAATCCTTCACCCAACCTGCGTTCCGTGAACGAAGCCGCGCTCTATCCCGGTGTGGCTTTGATCGAGGGCACCAACGTCTCCGTGGGCCGGGGGACGGACACGCCTTTTGAACTGATGGGCGCGCCCTGGATCGCACCCCGCGCTTTAGCTGACTATCTCAACTCGCGCCTCATCGCCGGAGTGCGCTTTGTGCCCGTGACGTTCACACCCACCAGCGGCCCTTTCGCTGGCCAGACCTGCGGCGGCGTGAACCTGATCGTTACTGATCGTAACGTGCTGGATGCGCCCGAGTTGGGGGTCGAGCTGGCGGCAGCGCTCAGGAAATTGTATCCGGACAACTGGCACGCGGATAAAATGCTGCGGCTCCTGGCCAATCAGGAGGTCTTCGACGCTTTGGTCCGTGGCGACGATCCGCGCAACATCGCGCAGTCCTGGCAGGACGAGTTGCAGAAGTTCCGGGACCTCAGGGCGAAGTATCTGATTTACAAGTAGGCCGCAACGCGTACACGAGAGATTTTGTAATTGTTCGGTAATTGGGTAATTGCAGGACATGCGGTTTTCAATTACCCAATTACTAAATTACCCAATTACTCAATCTGCCCTATACTTCCCCTCATGCCTCTCCACATCGGCACTTCCGGATGGTCGTATCCGACCTGGAAGCCGGCTTTTTTCCCGGAAGGGCTGCCCTCCAAACGCTTTCTCGAGTTTTATTCCACGCAGTTGAATGCAGTAGAGTTGAACGCGACTTTCCGTCGCATGCCCACCGCGAGTTCGATCGCGGGATGGGTAACAGCCACCACGCCTGATTTTCGCTTTGCCGCAAAAGCACACCAGTCCATCACCCACTTCAAGCGATTAAAGGATGCTGGCGACCCGCTGCGTTTTTTCCTGCAAAGTCTGGAGCCGATGCGCCAGGCCGGCAAGCTAGGCCCAGTGCTGGTGCAGGTGCCGCCAAATCTCAAAGCTGACTTGACATTGCTCAAAGAGTTCGTCCAATTGCTGCCTCAGGCTTACCAGTTTGCCTTCGAATTCCGCGACGAAACATGGTTTCAAGATGCAGTGTACGAAATCCTGAAGACTAAGAACGCCGCGCTATGCTGGGCGGAAAGTGAAAAAATCGCGACGCCACAAGTGGCCACAGCGGATTTCCTGTACTTCCGCCTGCGCCTGCCCGGCTTCAGTGACGCTGAATTGCAGAAGATCGCCGGTGAATTGAAGGAACACAGCAAAGGTAAAGAAGTCTACGCATTCTTCAAGCACGAAGACGAACCGGAAGGCGCGCTGAACGCGGTGAAGGTGGCGAGGATGAACGGGCATGAGGAGAAGCCCTTCACGATGCCGGAGAAAAAACGCGCAACCAGCAAGGCCAAGGCACCACGTTGATTCTCGCTGGCGCCCAACAACCCTCGTAGAGACGTGGCATGCCACGTCTCTGAGACGCGACAATGTCGCGTCTCTACGTGCGCCGGGGTCATCGGCGGTCTTTTTTGCGAAAGAGCCGAACGTTTTCCACCATGGCGTCGCACACCGCAAGGCAAGTGCGATGTACATCGAGATTCGCAGGGTTATGGGGAGAAGCCGCCAGCAAAGTCGCCGCGCCATGGACGACCAAAAACAGGGCGTAGTGAAGCCGCATGTAGTCTCGAGGCTTGCCGCCAAATTTTGCCGCCAGCCGAGACACCAGCCAATCCGTAATGTATTGGGGACGGCCTGGGGCGAAGATTTCCGTCCACACCGGACCAAACAACAACTGGTATTCACGGGGATGGCTCTCTGCGAAATGCAGGTGTCGGCGGTAAATGTCCTTCAGGTTTGAGACTGACGTGATTTCCGCCGCCAATTGCCGGTACACGCGCTCGGCCAGCGCGTAGCGCAGGGCTTCCTTATTGCGGAACCGCTTGTAGACCGTGGTGGTGGTGGTCCCAGCCTGGCGGGCCACGGCGCGCAACGTCAGTCCTTTTTCGCCTTTCGTCCGCCATAGGCGCTGGGCCGCCTGCAAAATGCGTTCCTGCAAGTGCTGGTCGGCTGTCCGGGGCATATGTTAAAAATTTGCTAATTTTTTACTTGCACAGTGTAGCACTAACAATGTAGCATTTTACTTCCTTCGTGCTGTTGCTCGAAGTTGGGCCCCAGGGGACGGACCCGGCAGTATCGCATACGCTCACTCTTCCTGCCTTCGTCCTGACAACTTTAAAATCCTGAGGTAGTGACATGCAGTACTTGTGGAGGCGCGTCACTGCGCCTCTCCCAGGCATGCCTGCGGGCGGGCCTGCGGTAGTGGGTCCGCAGTTAGGGCTAGAAAGCTACGGCTTGAGGTCAGTGTTGCTGGTGGCGGCTGCTCTGGCTCTTTTGGCCCATGGGTTTGTTCTCTCTGTTCCCTCGCTGCACACGGCGAATTCACTTTGGTCCAATCTGATCCAACTGGTTTTGGGGATCCTCGCGGCGCTGGCCATGCTCGATGCCGCCCGGCGGTCACGCGGGTTTGCCCGCCAGACATGGTTCCTTGCCGCCCTGGCCATGAGCGTTTACACCGCCGGCCAGGGGCTGATCACTTACTACGGGCCTGCCTTGTATCGGTCCATCAGTCCTAACCTTAAAGACCAGATCTTCTTTTTCTGGATGGTCCCTCTGCTGGCTGCTGCGGCGGCGGATCCGCGTGCGAAGCGAAGATTGGCTTGGATTCCGCTCTTGGATTTCGCGCAACTGGTGGTGCTCTCCCTAGCCTTGCATCTTTTTGTCTTCGGCGATGCAAGCCGCTGGCAAACAGACGCTCAGCAGATGAGCTTTCTGAAGTGGAAAATCCGCGTCATCCGCGACGTGATCGTGCTGGCTTGCCTCTGGGGACGGGCCTTTGCTTCCAGCGTGCCGCAAGTGCGTTCGCTCTTCCGGCGACTCGGCACATTTTACTTGGCGTATTCCTGCGCCGACACAATCTATCTGTACATTGAAGCGCGGCTCCACACCTGGCCCGGCACTTGGCTCGATGTCCTATGGTCAGTCCCGCGCGTGCTCGCCGTAGTGGTCGCGTTGACGTGGAACTGGTCGAGCGACGTTGGAGTGCAACCGGGGGACGTGGGCTGGCGGCGCAGATTCATGGTTTTCTATTGGGCGCCGGTCGTGGTCCCGCTTGTGGTTCTGGCCATCTGCTCGCGCATGATGTCCTTTGCACCGACACTTTCCACCGCCTGGATCGTGACCACGTTCACCATCGCCAGTCTGCGTTTGCTGGCCACGCAATTCCGTCAGGAACACGCGCTCTCCGGCCTGCACCGCAGCAATAACCTTTTACGCTCCGTGATCGAAGGCACCAGCGAGGCCATTTACCTGAAAGACTCCGAAGGGCGCTACCTGCTGATGAATCGTGCCGGGGCCCGGTTCCTGGGGCGCACCCCGGAAGAAATCGTGGGCAAGACCGCACGCGAGCTCTTCCTTCCCGACGAAGCGGAAGCCCTCTTCAAACTCGATCGCGCGGTGATGGAATCCGGCAACGCTTCAATCAGTGAGCTGGCGCTGACTACCGGAGACGCGACACGCACGTACCTCACTACCAAGAACCCATATCGTGATTCCAAAGGCCAAGTCATCGGCGTGTTGGGCATCTCTCTCGACGTCACGGAACGCCGCCACATCGAGGAGCAGCTGCGCCGGGCGCAACGCATGGAATCCATCGGGACGTTTTCCGGTGGGATCGCCCACGACTTCAACAACCTGCTCACGGTCATCAAAGGCTACAGCCAGCTGGCGCTCAGCCAGCCCGCGGAGCCCGACCACAATCTGGAATACTTCAATCAGATCAACCACGCTGCTGGCCGCGCCTCATCGCTGGTCAGCCAGCTACTGGCTTTCAGCCGCAAGCAAATCCTGCAGCCGCGAGTGGTCAACCTCAACGACATCGTCACCAGCATGCAAGTAATGTTGGGGCGCCTGATCGGTGAAGACGTGGAGATCCACGCGCGCCTGTGTCACGAGCTGGGCCCGGTGAAGGCCGATCCCGGACAGATCGAGCAGGTACTGATGAACCTGGCCGCGAATTCGCGCGACGCGATGCCGACTGGCGGAAAGCTGATTGTGGAAACCTCCAATGTTGATCTGGAAGATGGCCACACCGGCTCGCATTCCAAAGTGCCCCCGGGGGCCTACGTCTTACTCACGGTGAGCGACACGGGCGTAGGCATGGATACCCAGACCCAGGCCCGCATCTTTGAGCCTTTTTTCACCACGAAACCGCAGGGCAAAGGCACCGGTTTGGGATTGGCCACGGTGTACGGCATCGTCCGCCAGAGTGGCGGATACATTTGGGTCCACAGCGCGCCGGGAATGGGCACGATTTTTCGCATCTATCTGCCGCGCGTTGCCGATCCCGTGGAGCCTCTGGCGCCTGGTCCTCGGCTGGTGGTTCCCAAGGGAGGCCATCAGACCATCCTGTTAGTGGATGACGATCTGCAATTGCGCCACTTTGTGGAGACTGTGCTCAGCAAAGCCGGCTTCACGGTGCTCGAAGCCGGCGACGGCGAAGAAGCGCAGCGCGTCGCTGCCAGTCACCGTGGTCCAATTCATCTGCTGCTGACTGACGTGGTGCTGCCGGGAACCAGCGGCAGTGAAATCGCGCAGCGCATCTGCGGCCGGCGCGGCGAAACGCTACTGCTTTACATGTCCGGTTACGCCGGTGACACCATCATCAACCGTGGCGTGCTTGAATCCGGAATCTGTTTCCTGCAAAAACCCTTTACACCGGAACGTCTGCTGGAAAAGGTAAGGGAAGTGCTGCATGCCACCATCAATGGGCTTGAAACCAGCTCGGCGAGATGCACGCAAGGGAGTTGAAAAGCAAGACATGCAAGTGAGTAGGGCCGATTTTGTTCCGCGCACGCGGGTGGAGTACTCAGCTGAGACCCGCGCCGATCGTGCACTGACCTGGAAAGTTTTCTCTGACTGGCGCCGCTGGCGCCGCTTCTCCGATTTTTACGGCGACATTCGCTGGCTCAGTGGCGAGCCTTGGACCGTTGGCAGCCGTTTACGCATCGAGCTGGTCCGGCCGGTGAAAACCTCTGTGGACCACGTGATCACCGTGTGCTCGCCGGGCGAATGTGTGGCCTGGATTGACCACGCCCTGGGCAATACCATGGAGCAGTGGGTGGTGTTTGAACCGCGCGAGGAAGGCGGCACGTGCGTCCACACCTGGGCCGAAGTTGCTGGATGGGCCTCGACCATCGCGGGACATCCGATCCGAAGCGTGCTGAAGAGCTTTATCGAGCTCTGGTATAGCCGCTTTTGCCGCGAGTGCGACGGGATCCACGCGCGGGAACGCGCGGCACGGCTCAACTGAGCAATCTGCTCTGATTCATGGAAATGTCCCGCCGAGCGGGTTGAAAAAAAAAGGGCAGGAGCTCCTTGCGCCGCTTAGGGTAATCAATGTAGTATTGAGCAATTCTTAACCTAGATTAACGAAATGCTAACTAGGCTATGTGCTCGGGATCCAATGATCGGGGAGTGGGCTCTTGAAATCCATCACGCAGCGCTTGTGTCCGGTCTGTGTGTCCAAATCAGGTTGTTGAGGTTGTTGCATGCAGTATTTGTGGAGGCGCGGCTCTGCGTCTCTTCTCGCCTCGTCCTCGCGCGACTCGGCGACGCTGGCTGACACTGGAGAGCGGTTGTACCATCAAGCGCTGCTGGCCTTGGCACTGTTGGGTCTTGCGGCGCACGTCGTGATTCTCAGTTTCGCTGGCTCCGTCCCTCACTCAAAATCCCTGTTATCGAATCTGGTGCAGCTTGGCCTGGGCGTTTTGGCGGTCCTGGCCATGCTGGAGGCTGGTAAGCGTTCCAGCCGCTTCGGCCGACGAACTTGGCTCCTGGCCGCGTTGGCCGTCGGCGTCTACACCGTCGGGCAGGCCATTTTCACGTATAGCTACTACGTCACTGGCCAACCGCATTCCACGCAGTCGGGCGCCCTCATTTATGATCCGATTTTCTTTTTCTGGGTCTTGCCGCTCATTGCCGCTGCCGTGGCAGACCCGGCCGAAGCTGCAGGAGGGTTTGACTGGAATTCGATCCTGGATTTCAGCTTGCTCGCGCTGCTGGCGTTGGCCTTGCACTTTTCTGTCTTTGCCGATACCGCGCGCTGGCAAGGTCGCACCGAAGAGCTGCTGTACTGGAGTTTTAAAGCACGGGTCTTTCGCGACATTATCGTCCTGGGCTGCTTTTGGGGCCGGGCCTTTTTCTCACACTCCAGGCAAATTCGAGCTCTTTTTCTGCGCCTCAGCATTTTTTATTGCGCCTACACTCTCAGCAACGCGGTCTATCTCTGGTTTCTTGGGGCCACCCATACTGCCCGGGCCGGCACTTGGATTGATCTGGTTTGGTCTGTTCCGCGCGTGCTGGCCGTCCTACTGGCGCTGACCTGGGACTGGCCGCAAGAGGTTCCGGCCCAGCGGTCGGCTTCGATGCGGTGGGGCCGCTATCTCCTGGGTCGCGCGCCCACAGTGGTTCCCGTGCTGGTTTTGGCGATCAGCGCCAATATGTTTTCTTCCTCGCCATGGATCTGGGGAGGCCTGATCGCGGTCACCCTGGGCATCATCAGTTTGCGATTGTGGCTGACGGAGGCGCGTCATCAGACCGCGCTCGAGGGTGAACGCGCCAGCAACAATCTTCTGCAGTCCATTATTGAAGGCACCAGCGAGGCGGTTTATCTCAAAGATTCTCAAGGCCACTATTTGCTGATGAACTCCGCAGGTGCGCGCCTGGTGGGATACATGCCGGAAGAGATCGTGGGCAAGACCGACCGCGAAGTTTTCCCGGAGCGCGAAGCCGAAGCCATTCTGGACAGCGACCGACAAGTCATGAACTCCGGCCAGATGGTCACGTCGGAAGACATACTGACTTCAGCGGGCACGACGCGGACCTACCTCACCACGAAGAACCCATATCGCGACCCGCAGGGGAAAGTCATCGGCGTGCTCGGCATCTCCGTGGACATCACCGAGCGCCGGCGTATGGAGCAACATCTGCAAAAGGCCCAGCGTATGGAATCCATCGGCACGTTCTCCGGTGGGATCGCCCACGACTTCAACAACCTGCTCACGGTGATCAAGGGCTACAGCTATCTGGCGCACGCCGATGCGGAAGGACATCCCGCCATCCGCGAGAGTGTGGACCAGATCACCAAAGCCACGGCTCGGGCTGCGTCTCTGGTGGACCAACTATTGGCTTTCAGCCGTCAGCAAGTCTCGCAGCCGCGCGTCATCAATCTGAACGAGATTGTCGCCAACTTGCGCAAGATGCTCGACCGGCTCATCGGCGAGGACATCACAATTCAGACGCGGCTGGATCCTGACCTGGGCACGGTGATGGCCGATCCCGGACAGATCGAGCAGGTGCTGATGAACCTGGCGGCCAACGCCCGCGACGCCATGCCTTCCGGGGGCCAACTGATCGTGGCAACGTCCAACATCAACAGCAACCGCAGCAGCGTGGGTCCGGACTTCAACGTTCCTCCCGGGGCTTACGTGCTGCTGACCGTCACCGACATTGGTGTCGGCATGGATGCCAAGACCCAAGCCCGCATCTTCGAGCCTTTTTTCACCACCAAACCCGCCGGGAAAGGTACCGGTTTAGGCCTGGCAACGGTCTACGGCATTGTCAATCAAAGCGGGGGGCAGATCGGTGTGGACAGCCACCTCGGCTGCGGAACCACGTTCAAGATCTATCTGCCTCGCGTCAGCCGTCCGGTCGAGCAGCTCTCGCCGGCGTCGTCGAATTGTGCTTGCCAGCGGGGCCACCAGACAGTACTAGTGGTGGATGACGATCTTCAATTGCGGGAACTGGCCCGCAAAATACTGACCTCTTCGGGCTTTACGGTGCTCGAAGCAGACAGCGGCGAACAGGCGGAGCAGCTTGCCAACCTACACTCCGGCGCAATCGACTTGTTGCTGACTGATGTAGTGATGCCGGGAACCAGTGGACGCGAGGTCGCCCGGCGCATTTGCAACGGGCACAGCAAAACCCGCGTGCTCTACATGTCGGGCTATCCTGGCGACGCAGTTGCCCAGCACGGCGTGATCAGCGCCGGCATTTCCTTCCTGCAGAAGCCGTTTTCACCGGACCGCCTTATTGAAAAAGTGAAAGAAGTCCTCGGCGCGCCGGTGAAAGTCAATTAAGCCTAAAGGCCACTTACCGCACCCAATTCGCTATTTGCCGCTCTGGCGCCCGCGCGGGATACTGAGAGAGTGAAAATTGAGAACCAGAACCTGGTGAGGAGCTTTTTCGACTATCTGAAAGTCGAGAAAGGCCTGGCTGCGCTCAGTGTCCGAGCTTACGAGTCGGACCTGGTGCAGTTTGCCGGATTTCTGGAAGAGCGTAAACGCGACCTGAAGCAGGCCCGCCGTGACGACGTGCGCGCGTTCCTGAGCCAGCTGTTTGCGAACAGCGTACGTGACCGCTCAGTGGCGCGCAAGCTTTCCGCTCTGCGGCAGTTTTACAGATACCTTTTGCTCGACCGCGTGGTGAAACACGATCCCACGCTGGAGATCGATTCGCCGCGACAGTGGAAAGTTTTGCCGAAGTCGCTGGCGGCGAGCGAAATCGATTCCATGCTGGCCTCGCGGAAAACGGCTGCTGCGATTTCTCCCTTGGCAACGGCGCTGGCACAGCGCGACTGCGCCCTGCTGGAGATGCTGTACGCGGCGGGCCTGCGGGTGTCGGAGATCATCAATGTAAAGCTCGAAGACCTGAAGCTGGAGTTGGGCCACGTGTTGGTGCGCGGCAAAGGCGACAAGGAAAGGCTGGTGCCGCTGGGCCGCGCAGCACAGGAGGCGGTCCGCAATTATCTGGCTGACGGCCGCGTTGCGCTGCTGGGCGAAAAAGTTTCGCCAATGTTGTTTGTGCGTCGCGGCGGAGGACGGCTGACGCGGCAGCGCGTATGGCAGATGGTGAGCGCGGCATCCGCCCCGGCGCGGCACGCCAGCCCGCACATGCTGCGCCACAGTTGCGCCACGCACATGGTGGAAAACGGCGCTGATCTGCGCACCGTGCAGACCATCCTGGGCCACGCTGATATTTCCACCAGCCAGATTTACACCCACGTAGCCCTTGACCGGCTGAAGAGCGTCTATCGCAAATTTCATCCGCGCGGTCGTGGGTCGCTACAAGCGACCCGCGACCGAGTATCAGCGTCTAGCGAACCCGCTCAGCGCGATCGCGGGCCTTCAGGCGGACGAACAGTTATAAAGAAGTCAACGGCAGAGGCGCGTTCATGAAATCGCGCACGCCGGCGAGATTCGCGCCAGAAACTCCGCAAGCGAAGGCAGCCGTACATCCCGAAGTCGAACGGGGAATCCGCAAGTTCTTGGACTCGCTGCGCGGCGAACGCCACGCCTCACCGCACACGCTGCGCGCGTATGCCGGCGAGTTGCAGCGCTTTGCCGAGTACCTGGGCCCGGAAACGCGCTGGAAAGACGCTGACCACGTTACCATCCGCGGCTTTCTCGGCGAGCTGCACGCGAACGGCCTAAGCAAAGTCTCGGTGGCGAGGGCGTTGGCGGCGCTGCGGTCGCTCTACAAGTGGCTGGCGCGCGAAGGCGTGGTGGGACAGAATCCGGCCAAGCTGGTAGCCACGCCCCGTCTGCCCAAAAAACTGTCGCGCGTACCCACCCTCGAAGAAATGAACGGCCTGCTCGACAGCCAGATACCGGACAGCGCCGCCTTTCCCGAACGCGACCGCGCCATTTTCGAGCTGCTTTACGGCTGCGGCCTGCGCAACTCGGAATTGGTAGGAATCGAGCTGGGTGATATTGAAGAAGCCAACGGAGTAATCCTGGTCCGCGGCAAAGGGAAGAAACAGCGTTACGTGCCGCTGGAAGGCGCGGCTGCGGAAGCGCTGACGGCGTATCGCGCGGTGCGCCGCCAGATACTTCAGGAAAGAAAAAGGAACACGCAGAAACTGTTCATCAACCGCCGCGGCGGGCCACTGACCACGCGCAGCGTCGCCCGCATCGTGAAGCAGATCGCGATAGCCTGCGGCTTGCCGCCAGACATCCATCCGCACACGCTGCGCCACGCATTCGGCACGCACATGTTGAGTGAGGGCGCGGACCTGCGCGCCATTCAGGAATTGCTGGGACACGAGCGCTTATCCACCACGCAGAAATACACGCAGCTCTCCATGACGCAAGTCATGGAGGTCTACGATCGCACCCACCCTCGCGCGAAGTGACGCGTGGTGTAGCTAGTGTGGCGAAAGGTTTGAAGAAGCACGGCTTTAGCCGTGCCGTAAACGTATTCCACCTCCAGGCTTTAGCCTCTGAGCGCATCTGACGATGGCCGTCAAAGTTCGGAAAACCACACCAGGGGCTAAAGCCCAAATTCTTCTTAGAGATTCTGCCGGCACGGCTAAAGCCATGCCCTTTCAAATCCAGTGGCAGAAACGCTCTGCTAGCAACTTTCCGTGGCCTCATGTAGAGTACACAACACTAAACAACGCACAAGCGATCCAGCCGCCTTGTCACTAGGAGAGAGTCCATGCGCAACTTCGTCCTTTTCTTCCTGGTTTTGCTCTTCACCCTCCCTGCCACAGCCCAGCAGAGCGTAGCCGAAGCCGCCGCTCAAGCAAGGAGTAGCGCGAAGCTCGGCGCTGATGCGCCGACGCGCGATCAGGTCATGACTCTGCTTGAATTGCTGCAGGTGCGGAGGACCATGACGGTGATGATGGAGAGCATGAAGCAAGTCATGAGAGAGGGTGCGGAGCAGAGCTTTCGGGAAAAAGTGCCCAATCCCACTCCGAAACAGCTGGCGGCGTTGCGTGGAATGTTTGACGACATCGTTGACACCATGTCAATGGATGACATGATCGATGCCATCATTCCGATTTACCAGCGTCACTTGACGAAAACAGACATCGACGAACTGATTCGCTTTTATTCTTCGCCCGTCGGTCAGAAGCTTCTGCACGAGCAGCCGCAGATCATTCAAGAGAGTATGCAAGCGGGAGCCGCGGTTGAACAAAAACGAATGGACGAGATCAAGGCGAAGATCGCGCAACGCGCACAGGAGATGATGGAAGCGGACCAGGAACCGACTTCAACCCCTAAGAAACAGTAATTGGTTGCGGTACGTGAATCCATGAATCTATTCGGAAACTATAGTTTCGGGCTTCCCTTGATGGTGATCGCTCTGATTCACTTTGCCCGCCGCAGGCCCGATACTTACTGGTTGTGGATCATCATGATCGGCGGCGGTCTGGGCGCGCTGGTGTACATCATCGTCGAAGTGCTGCCCGACCTCGGCTTGCTGCGCGAGTATTTTCGCGTGGTTACTCATCGCAAGCGGATTCGCAGTCTGGAAGTGATGGTACTGGACAATCCTTCCGCGGGGAACTACGAGGAATTGGCCGATCTCTACCTGGAACAGAAGAAATATGCCATGGCGAAGGACTGCTACGACCGCGCCATCTCCACCCGCACTGATTCGCCCGACCCGTTCTACCGCCGCGCTCTCTGCGAGCTCGAGATGAACGACTTTGCCGCGGCGGCAGCCGACCTGGAGCGCGTGGTGAGGATCGACAGCAGTTACGATTACCAGCGCGCCCCCGGATTGCTGGCTTACGCGTGGTCGCAAAGCGGCAAGCCGGAGCAGGCCGCGCAACTGTTTGAGCAGATCACCCAAACTTCTACACTCTCGGAAACCCAGTACAACTACGCGCACTTCCTGGCCGAGCAGGGAAAGACTCCGGAAGCACGCCAGTGGGTGCAGAAAATCCTCGCCAAGAAAGCCACCATGCCGCGGTATCTCAAGCGGCGCGAACGTCCCTGGTTCCGCAAAGCTTCGACTCTGTTGCGCAAGCTGCCGGCGTAGATTGCACAATCTTGGTTTTCACATCTCAGGTGGCATCCGCCTGAGTGTTTTTGTCACACTTTGGCCCTGGAAACACCTTATAGATTCCCGGTATAAACACCTATAAATTCAACGCATTGCAAGTGTTACGTTCGTGTCCCACGCGGTTACATTTGTACCGTTGTTGAAGCCCCAACCCTCCCCCAGAATGGACACAGTCCGGCCAATGACCATTCGTAACCGGTTCGGACGTACCTAGGAAAACTGAGGAGAAGACATGAAGAAGTATTCGATCGTAATTTTGGCGCTGATGGCCTTCACGACAGCAGCGTTTGCGGGCACACAGGCGACGAACACCAACACCGTTTCGCCGACCCTGCAAATTTCTGCGAACGTGCAAAAGGCGATCCGCCTGACACTGAGCACAGGAACCGCCGCTACGCCGCATTGCACGGTGACCGCCACGGGTGGCACTCCTGACTACACCATGAGCTTCGGCACAGTGGACGCACTGGCCATCAATGCGCCCACCTGCGGCAGCGTGTTTGCGCCGGCAGTTCCTGGCGTTGACAGTGCGATTTATTGGTCTGACTACAATTTGACTCCGATGTTCACTGGCCAGAGCACGACCAATAACACCATCACGGCCCAGGTGACCACGAACTTCACGGCTGCCGACATTTCGGTTGTCCGTGACACCGCGAATTCCAGTACCGTCCCGACTGCTGCCAATCAATTTTCGGCGGTGGGTACAGGTTCGGCGGATACGATCGTCACCAATGGTGCGAACGGCACTGCGGTGACTCGCTTCATCGGTGTGGCGGTAGCCCCGACCAACGGGGCGGGAACGCTCACTGGTGCGCAGACTGCTACCGTGACCTTTACCCTAACTGTGAATTAGTTGACGGAGTCTTCTCCCCGTACTCGTTTGTCAGCTTTATGGCCGTGAACTGGAATGATGAGAGCGAATGAGAATGAGACCCTCAAAGCCCCATTTTCTCCTGCCGCACAACAGGCAGGGAAGGTGTGCCAGGGGACACGCGCGTCTTCTCACGCGGCTCTCATCATTCTGGTTCTGGTCCTTCTGACGTTTTCCTTTCCCCTCAACGCGCAAACCAAGGTTACGCTTTCTTCGGCGCCCGGGGGCGTGGTGCTGGGCGGCACCAACACTGCGGCAACCGCCGGGTTTGGGACCGTCAACGCGCTTGCCATCGGCACTCCGACAGCCGGCCTGACGGTGATTGCGCTCAACAACGGTGCTCTTTACTTTACTCCGTACAACCTCACGATTCAGCTGAACGGAAACAACAGCCACACGGCTACGGTGACCGCGCTCATCACCACCAACTTTACGCATCCGGCAGCGCTGGTGCTGGAGAGTTGCCCCAACAACCTGAGCTGTAACGGGGCTGGGCAATACTCCGCATTGTCGACGGTTACGCCCACGACGGTGGCGTCAGTGGTGGGGGAGGTCACCGTAACGGCTGGCCTCGGAATCTTTGTTCCCGACAACGATGGTGCCGGCGCGTTTACCGGCAGCGACTCGGCCCGCATCACCCTCACCATGATCGACAACAACAGCGGCAAAACCGCGACGGCCACCATCGACGTGAGCGTGACCTCTCTTCAAACCTCGGTGCAACTCACCCTGGGCACTGCGCCGGGTGGCCTGACCATTTCGCCGGCAGCTGACTACAGTGCGAACTTCGGCAACGTGAATGGGCTGGGGATCGGGCCCGGAGCAGGATTGAGCACCCTCTCTGTAGCCGGAGGGTCTGTCTACCACACTCCCTACCTGCTCAACCCAGTCTTCTCTGATTTCAGCTCCACCACCGCCACGCTCAAAGTTTCCGTGAGCACGAATTTTGCTCATCCAGCGATTCTGGCGCTCGAAGACGCCTCCAGCAGCGGCGGACCATACTCGGTGATCCCAAACAGTCCCACGACCCTTACCATCACAACCACGGCGGCCAACCGCGGTTCCATCACGCGGCACCTGGGTCTGTTCGTGTCCAATGTCAACGGCCCTGCGGCCTTTACCGGAAGTGACTCAGCGACGCTCACTTTCACCATGACGGTGCCCTGAAATGAATCAGCACTCTCCCATTCGTGCATTTGTCTTCGTAATCGCGGCAGTGTTGCTGCTGGCAGCAGCCTCGAGAGCGCAATCGCTCGGCCTCGCTCCGGCCGAGGTGCGCGAGAAATTCAAGCCCGGCGTTCCCTTCGAGATCAGTCTCTCTACTTCGAACGGCGGTGATACTCCGGTGGAGATGAGCGTCCAGATCACTGACCTCTGGTACAACGAGAAAAACGAGAAGGTGTTTTCCGATCCCGGAACCGCCCCCCGTTCCGCAGCGAACTGGATTCAATTTGTTCCAGAGCACTTCGCGGTGGCGGCGCATGGCACCCAGAAGATGCGCGCCATTGTGACGCCTCCGGCCGACGCCAAGGGCGGATATTACGCAACGTTGTTCGTGATGTCGAAACCGCAGCTGGCCTTTGACAAAACCAAAGACGGCAGGCAGGTCTATACCAACATGCGCCTGGGCTGCCTGGTGCTGCTCACCGCTGAAAACACCGAGCAACTCAAACTTGAGCTGAGCAACGTAAAACTGACGCCGCCGACTGCCAATCAAGGCCTGGAACTGACCTTCGATTTACTGAATGCCGGCAATTCCCACATTTTCCCCGTGGCACGCCTGGCAATCCTTGATGCTCGCAGAAAGCTGGTAGCCAAAGCCGACAGCAAAGAGAAGCGCTTCTTGCCCGGCCAGAAAGACGGCATGCAAGTGAGCTGGGCCGGCAGCCTGCCACCCGGCGATTACAGCGCAATCTTGACCGTAAGCTACGGCGAAGATCGCATTGAGACGCAGCAAATTCCGTTCAGCGCCAAAGCCCCGTAGAAAGTAGAACATGCAGTCAAAGCGGCAAATCACGAAGGCAACGGCAGCGATCGCGCTGCAGTTGTCGCTGCTTGTCTGCGGCCCACGCGCTTTCGGGCAGGCCAGCGCTGCTGGGGCCACGCCCACGCTGGTCGAGGTGTACTGGCAGTCATCCAAGACGGTGGTAGCGCCGGGCATCACTAACCTGATCGTTCTCGATCCTGACATCGCTCGCGCTGAAACCGGCTACGACACGATTCAGTTCTTTGGCGTGGGACGCGGCGAAACCGTGGCCCTGGGATATGTGAATGACAAGCCGGTCAGCATCCGGGTGCGGGTCATGCAACGGCCGCCGCTCTTCGTCTCTCCCGGCACGCTGCGCCGGCAGGCCGAGATGGCGCACGGGCTGGTCAGCACAACCGCGCAGACCACCAACTCCAACGGCTTCTCCACACTCACGTTTGTGAACGGCTTTTCCTGGTCGCAACTGGCGGGAAGCGAAGGGCATCTCGACGTCAATATGCAGGTGGACGACAACAACATGCCGGGCGGCCACGCTTTCAACATCCGCCATGGAAATCTGTCATTCACGAATCCAAAAATGCAGGTGCAGGCCATGGATTATGTGGTGAGCCTTACCAGCAACGGGCCGCAGCGGTACCTGAGCCCGTTTACGATGTCGGATTCGATGGCACTCCGTGGCGCAGAGCTCACCTTGAAGGACGGCGGCAACCAGTACATGTTCTTCGCCGGAACCACCATCCCGTTCTTCTATTTAACGCTCGGCTCCACACGCGATGTCGGCGGCTTCTCGTTCTATCGCAAGCAGTCGGATTTGTTGAGTTTCTTTGCCACGTCCAGTTACATCAATACGCCGACGGACTTCCTGGGTCTGAGCGGGCGCCGCCAGAACAACTACATGCAGACCGGAGGCGTGACGCTAACGCCCAACCGGAAGTGGACGCTCGCGAGCACCCTGGGCGCCAGCAACCATGGCGGCATGGGGCGGGCCGAGGCGGATTACATCACACCTCATCTCACCTTCTACGTGGCGGGGACCAAGTCTGCCCCTCTGTTCCCCATGAATCAGGTGTTTTCACTTTTCTCGAGCACTACGGCCGTGAAAGCCGGATTGACTGTGCAGTCTTCAGAGCGGTTCATTGAGTCTGCTTATTACCAGCACACCATCACCGCAGCGATTGGCAACGTGGTGCAGGCGGGCAGCTCGGATTACCTGGCTCCTTCGTTGACGTTCCGGGTCAACCCGGCGCAGGACGTTACTTTCAACTACACCTACAGCAGGAACGACGGCGGGTTTGCCAAGCAGTCTTCCACCGGCAACCGGTTTGGCACAAGCTGGCAGTATCGATTTACGCCGCGCGTCGTGAGCTCTGCGGAACTCATCGTTGGCACGGTCCAGGACCCGCTGCAATTGAACTCCGAAGACGAATTTACGTTGCGTGAAGGAATCACGTTTCCGGTGAAAAGCGGTGATCTGCAAGCGGTCGTTCAGCACAGCCGCAGGAACCCGTCACTGGTACAGAAAATCGGCCAGGAGTTGAACGTTCTCTCGCCGGCCCTGCAGCAGCTCTACTTGCAGGACCCGGTTGGGTTCGTGCAATCCAACAACCTGCCGCCGGAGGTCAAGGCCCTGCTCGACGCTCAGGTCCCGGTCAACACGTCAGTCTCGCTCGTCGGCCGTTTTCGCCTGGGGAGCAGGCTCGCCTTGGATCCGAATGTTTCCTTCGCTCGCTCTGATTCCGGCAGGACGGAGTCCTGGACGCCCTTCGCTGGTTACGCGCTCGTCTTCCAGGCCAGCCGGACGCTTCAGCTTACTTCCGGGCTCTCGAACGTGTGGGTCTTCAATAGCGCGCAGAACAACGTGCAACGGACCACGGTCTTCTCCGTTGGGCTGATCAAGAGCTTCAGTGCGCTGCCGGTCACATCGCTGGCGAGCCACGGCGGCCGCATCGTTGAGGGCCGTGTCTTCCGCGACAGCAATGTAAACGGCGTATTCAATCCCGGGGACAAAGGATACGTAGGAGTCCGCGTGGTGATGGACAACGGAGAATTTGTACTGACGGATGAGCAGGGCAGGTTCCGGTTCAACAACGTCTCCGGCGGTGAACATACTTTGTCACTCGACCTCGCGCAATTCCGTGGGCCGGTGCGCATGACCACCCGCAGCCAAGCCAATGTGGACTTGATTCGCGAGCGGATCGCAGTTGTGAATTTTGGCATCGTTGATTTCGCGCGGCTTATGGGCAACGTGTATAACGATCTCCGTTTTGACGGCTCCCGGCGGCCTGATGCCAAAGGCATGCCCGGGATCCGGCTGTTCCTGGAGAGCGGGATGGAGAGGCGCACCATCACCACGGGCGGGATGGGCGACTACGAACTCGACGATGTTCCTCCCGGCGATTACACGCTGACGGTTGATGCCAGTTCGCTTCCCGCGAACTATACGCTGCCCGCCGAGAGTTTCCCCGTGCACGTGGCGCCGGTTTCTACCGCGGTGCTGGACGTGCCCACGCGCGCGCTGCGCTCTATCGCCGGCCGTGTGTACCTGCGCGTGGCCAACGACAAAACCGTTCCGGCGGGTGATCCGGGCAACCTGAAGATCGGCGGCGTGCCGCAGAACGCCACGAACGGGCAACGCGGCCAGCAGGCCGGCGGCAAACGCGGTCAGGCCGTGGGACAACAGAACTCTCCTGCCCCAGAAGAGCCGGAGTTCACGTTGGTTCCGCTGGCGGGCGTCCAGCTTACGGCAGGCTACAGCGTCGCTAAATCGGATGAGAACGGAAACTTCCTGTTGCGCGATCTGCCCGCCGGCGAGCTGAAGATCACCTTGGTGCCGCTGCGAACGCTGCCCGAGGGGATGAAGGTACCCAGCGGCGTGGTGCGCATGCCCGCCGAACCGATGCAAGTACAGGGCGCGACCATCGTGATCAGCAATCCTGATCTGGTGCCGTATCTGGTGGGCAAGACCGCAGGGCAGGTACGCGACGCTGCCAGGGAGGCCAAAAGTGGCGCACGCGTGATCACCCCGGCAGTTCCTTCTCCTCAACCCGCCGCGCCGGATCGGACTGATAAGAAGCCGGCCACCGGTACGCTGTAACTCTGCAGCGCCGAGTCAGCGCAGCACAATCGTCATCGTTTTGAGCGTTCCATCGGCCACGCCGGCGCCCGGCGGCAGAAAGGCCTTGTCGCCGGGACGCAGCGGCCGAATTTCTTCGCTCAGGCTCATGGAGAGGACGTCGCGCGGCATGTTGTAAACGACGCTTGCAATGCTGCTGTCTTTAGGCGCCGGGGCTGGTGGCAAGAACGCGGCGACCGGGGCCACTTGCACTCGAATCTGAAGCGTGGCCGGGGCCTGATTGGCGCCTGCGCCGGTGTTCTGCGCGGCTGCGCTCTGAGCCAAGGCTATCGACAGCAATGCCAGGCAACCGCAATACAACCCACGGGGGAATGGGTTTGTTGGCATGGGAGACTCGAGGGTTCAAAAATCATCACGCAACGGCGCAATCCAATGAGGTCCGTTGATGTGCATCGGAATAATACGCTCGCCATTCACCAATGGGAATGATGATGAGGAAGAACTTTGTCAGGATGTCTGAATGGGAAAAGTTCAGCGTGGACCGCCCATTGCATAGAGTAGTGTGGAGCGCGCGGACGGATCTTGAACCGCGGCCCAGAGATTCGTGTCCAAGTTGTTGCGAGATAGGTGACGAGTCCCCGAGCACAGGCTGGACCTTGATTGCGGCGCGTCCGCCGCAATCTCACCCCGTCCCGCAAAAACCACTGGGGGCCGAGGGGGGCCCCAGTGGAGAAGGAAGTCAAACATCGCGGTCTGCCGCATTCTCTTGAGTTCAGGCTGCTCTAGCGACTTTCTGAACGTTCTTCACAAACTCCAGCAAGTCCGCGTTGACCCGATCCTGATGCGTGGCCGTGAGGCCGTGCGGCGCGCCCGGATAGTAGATTTCCTTTGCGCCCTTGATGAGCTGCGCGGATTTTTTCGCCGAGTCCTTGACCGGAACGATCTGGTCGTCCTCTCCGTGTAGCACCAGGGTTGGGACATCGAACTTCTTAAGGTCCTCGGTGAAATCGGTCTCGGAGAAGGCCTTGATGCTTTCGTAGGCGCCCTTGAGGCCGGCCTGCATGCTCCAGAGCCAGAACTGATCCAGTATCCCCTGCGAGACCTTGGCGCCCGGCCGATTGGCGCCGTAGAACATTGGAGCCAAATCCTCGTAGAACTGTGAGGGGTTTTTGAAGAGGCTGTTGCGCATGTTGTCGAACACCTCCATCGGCAAGCCCTCCGGATTGGCTGGGGTTTTCAGCATGAGCGGGGGCACCGCCGCGAGGAGGGCCGCTCCGGCGACGCGTTTGGTACCGTGACGCCCGATGTAGCGGGCGACTTCGCCGCCGCCGGTGGAGTGGCCGACCAGCGTGGCGCCCTTGAGATCGAGCGCCTCGATCACGGCGGCAAGATCATCAGCATACCCGTCCATGTCGTTTCCGGATGATGGCTGGCTGGACCGGCCATGGCCACGCCGGTCATGGGCAACCGCACGAAAGCCGTTCTGTGCGAAGAAAAGCAATTGGCCGTCCCAAGCGTCGGAGCTTAGCGGCCAGCCGTGAGAAAACGTTACGACCGGGCCTTTGCCCCAGTCTTTGTAGTAGATCCTCGTACCATCTTTCACGGTAATCGAACTCATGTGAATTTCTCCTTTCCTAACCTCTAGGGATGTTGAAGAGAAGGCGATTGTGTTGCGGTGGTTGTCCGCTTTCTAGCTGACCACTCGGCATCAGCGGGAACGCGTGCTCCTGGTCGAAGCTGAGGCTGGCCATGGTGCGCCAGCAAAGACAGAAAACGCACTAGATCGCACGTTGGGGTCGGTGAGTTGGAAACGGACTTTGCGTGTAAACCCAAGCCTCAACACCTGACTGCAGCCTCACAAAGATCCTGCGGTACGTAAGGCCTTTTTCGTATGTGTCGGCAACAGCCAGCTCTTGCTCAGTAATTTCAAATACCGTTCCCGAGACGGCGTCGTCGGGGCTGGAACTGGGCTCGATATTGTAGTAAAGGACTCCTCCGGCCTCCGTGATCGCGCGAACGTATCCGGGCAACGAATCCTTGCGGCCTCGTAGCTCACGGCCGAACGTGTCAAACTGCACGTCCTTGCGTTGCAACGTTCCATAAGAGAACAGAAATATGGTACGGTCGGCGGTCATCGGGCTACATTGTAACGTCGGGCCAAAGTACAGACCGCTGTTTCTGCTCACGTTGGCTTATCCGGAAAGTCTATTGCAAACAGGAAACGAGGCCAGGGATGAGGCGACTTTCATTTGCGATCTTGGCGCTGGCGGCGTTCACGGCTTCAGCGCAGACCGACCACGCACACCATGACCTGGAAAACCGTGGCAACCAGGGCATGGGATTTGCCCAGGACAAGACCACGCATCACTTCCTCCTGCGCAAGGATGGCGGAGCGATCCAGGTCACCGCCAATTTAGCCGACGATAAAGCAAGCATTGAGCACATCCGGATGCACTTGGAGCACATTCGTGGCGCGTTCCAATCCGGTGACTTCAACGTTCCCGGTTTCGTTCACGACCAGACGCCTCCTGGTGTGCCGGTGATGGTCAAGCTGAAAGATCAGATTCACTACGAGTATGAGGCGATCACGCAAGGCGGCCGCGTGACCATCAGTAGCAAGAACTCAGACGCCGTAGTGGCCGTGCAGAAATTCTTGCGCTTCCAGATCACCGAGCACAAAACGGGAGACCCGCTCGAAGTGAAATGACCATCTGGAGCCGGCCTTTTCCGCGGGCGTACTTCGTGGCTGCTTGTAGTCGGACCCGCCGCATGGACGCACATTTATAATGTGCATGCAGGCCCTGTAGCTCAGATGGATAGAGCGACGGTTTCCTAAACCGCAGGTCGGCGGTTCGACTCCGCCCAGGGCCTCCACTACTTCGACCGGTCCTTCGACTCGCTCCGCTCGCTCAGGATTTCGGCAGAAGGCTCCCGCTCTCCCGCTGCGCGGGATCGCTCACGCCTTCTAGCCGCCTCAAGTTCGACTCCGCCCAGGGCCTCCACTACTCGGCCGGTCCTTCGACTCCCCTTCGGCAAGCTCGGTCGCCGACGACCTCGCCCTTAGACCACGCTCCGGGCAGGCTCTGCGGGCTCCGTCGCTACAAAGCTGACAACTGCCAAATCTCTTAGAATCAGCTAATTACCTAAGTACCGTTGTTCGTTCGGAAAGCCGGTCTTAAACTTTGTCACAAGCAGTATGTGAGCTTTCACGCAGTGCCTCAAGCGGCTTAAGCAGAGCGGGCTTCGGCGTGAAAGAAGGAGAAGGCGAGCGCGCACCATCCACCCCCGCTCAGTCCTAGAGAAAATGAAAGCGAAGTTCATCTGTGGCCGGGCACGGCTGTTGGCGGCACTCTGCGTCTTGGCAGGCGCCTGCGCGCTGCCCGCGCGCGCCCAGACCAGCGCCGGACAATTAACCGTTACCCTCAATGTGCAGTCTTCCATCAGCTTGATTTTCCAGACGAATCCTGCGTCCCCGGCAGCCGGCTTTTGCGCCCTGACGAATTCGGGCACCAACAACGTGGGCCTGGACCTGGGGTCAGCGGCGTTTCCGGGCTCGAGCTACGTTGGGTGCGGTAGCTACAGTCACATTGGCAGCGCCACCTACCAGGTGACCAGCGCTTTCGACGTCGTGGTGAGTAAGGCCAATACCAGCAGTCCTAACTACCGGCTTGCCGCGCAGATTTCCACGCCGCCGCCGGCCAACGTTACCTGGCTGGTCAACAACATCGTGCTGACCAATACCGGTTTCACCAACTTGGATGCAGCAGACAACTATGGCACGCCCGTCACCAAGACCTTGCAGGTCCAGGTGAAGAACAACGTGCCGGCACAACTGCTGAGCGAAACCATTACTTTCTTGGCGTCAGCCAACTGATTAGGTGATGCGGCAATGAGGAAACAAAACCTAACGCGAACGGCAGCGATAGCAATTCTGATGCTCTCGAGCGCCGCGCTCTTCGGACAGACGGCCACCGGCGTCATTAATGGCACGCTGATCAACAAGAACGGCATCACGCTGGTGTTTGACTCCGACGCGGCCGGGGTGGCCCTGGGCAATAGCGGGACGTCGGCGGCCAGCGTCAATTTCGGAAACATCTCGGCCTTTGGCGCGCTCTCGGCCGGGGTGACGCGGCCCAGCGTAACTGCCGCAAACTTTACCGTGCAGACGATCTTTGACGTCAACGTGACGCAAGGCGGGTTGGCTAGCGCCAGCTACACGTTGACCGCGAACCTGGCCGCGCCTGCGCCTACCGGATTCACGTACAAGGTTGACGCGGTCACTCTGACCACCGTGGCACAGACCATCCAGGCCAATGGCGCGTACGGCACGGATGTGGCCCACAATCTGGGACTGGTGGTCTTGACCGCCGCTCCCGGGGCTGGAGGTCCGGCAGTCGGAAGTCCGATCACGGCGACGATCAACTTTACGGCTACGGCGAATTGAGTTTTGCAACAAGAAATACAGCAAGCAATTTTTTTCTTACGAGGAGAGGAACCAAACCATGAAGAAAGTGCTCATTCTTGCAATCGCGGCGGCGATCGTGATGTTGATGCCGTCGTTTGTTTCGGCCCAAACAGCTAGTGGAACCCTTACCGTGACCGCCACGGTGCAGGGATCCATTGGCCTGGTGTTTAATTCTGACGCCGCCGGCGTGGCCCTGACCGGGAGCGGAACCAATGCGGCGACGCTGGCCTTCGGCAACGTCTCGGCCTTCGGCGCGCTCTCTGCCGGCGTGACCCGGCCCAGCGTGACGGCTACCAACTTCACCGTCAGCTCGGCGGTGGACGTTCAGGTCACCAAGACCAACTCGGCCAGCGCCAACTATACGTTGAAAGCGCAACTGGGCGCCGCTGATGCCGTCAACACTTGGGCTGTGGGCGGAGTCGCTGTGACCAGCGCCGCCCAGTCCACGCTAACCGCAACGGGAACGTATGCTGCCAACAGCAACTTCCCGGTCGCCATCACGATTCCGTTTACGACAGCGAGTGGAACCGCCATCAGCAACACTATTAACTACACGGCTACCGCGAACTAGTGGTGCCTGTACAGCAACCGGGACGTGGGGCAATAAATAGGGTCACGATGATCTAGAGCTGGGCGCGGAGGTGCAAAATCAGGCGGCAGTTTCTGCTGATGTTGCTCATTGGTTCCTCCCTTATAACCAACGGGTGGGCGCAGCGCAGAAGTGCAGCCAAACGCACCTCCACCACGGCTCTGAACATGCAGTCGCAAGGCCAGGGCTCCATTGTCGTGACCTTCACCGCCTCGCCGGACGGCACGGCGCTGAGCGGCGTGGCTCCCGGCCGGGGAGTTCTGAACCTGGGGACCGTCTCCTATGCGTCGGGCGCGCGGATGTCGAATGTCCAGATGCGCCATCTTGACGGCCGCTTCGTCGTAACCACCCGATTTGGCATGAATATCCAGGATCCGGCACAGCGGTTTTCGAGCGCCACCGTTCTGGCGTCAATGGCCCTTCCTGAGCCGTACTTCACGCTTCGCCTGGACGGCACGAAAATGGAGACGACGCCGCAAGTGATCCAGGGAAGGGTTCGAGTGGGCGAGACCCTCCAGCACCGTCTGGAAATTGAGGTACCCACCTCATTGACGGAAAAAAACTCGCAATTGCAGAATGCCATCGTCTTTCAAGTGGTTCCTAACTGAAGGGAAAGAAACGCCAGGAGTCGCATGTCAAGCTTGCTCTTATCAACCGCAGCCCGTTTGAGGATCGTTGCAGTGATTGCGGCGGCCCTAACCACCGCTGTCTTCGTTCCAGCTCCGGCTCACGGTCAGGGCTTTCCCACCATCGGCCCGGGCGGCAGCGGCCCGCAAACGTCACAACCGAATCCGAATGCGAAATCCAGCATACCGCCTTCCATCTCCTTGAGCCCGGCTGTGATCATGGCCAAAGGCAATTTCGGCCAGCAACTCACGCAGACGCTCACTCTCAGCAACAACACCGGCCTTGACCTTGCATTCGAACTGGTGGCGGAAGACGTGGTTGTGAAGGACGGGAAGCGAATCTTTGTTCCTGCGGGCGAGACCTCCAACAGCATCGCCGCTACCGCCGTGTTCACGCCTCACTCGACGCGGGCTGAGGTCAAAGGCATGGCGGCGCCGACTTTCACTAAGAACACGGTCCTGATCAAAGCGTATTCTTCCGGTTCGGCCGATGTCCGGCTGACGATTCCAGCCGAAACCAACGTTCGCGCCGTGGCCCTGGTGTTTCGGGGAACGGACAAACTGCCCACGGCCACAACCGGCGTCGGCATGACCGCGTCGCTGGCCACGCTGGTGACCTTCAATCTTTCCGACAACGTGAAGCTGGCGCCG
>DATFXI010000284.1:0-4525 GCA_035316085.1 Candidatus Angelobacter sp. | reverse complement strand
ATCGCGCAGGACCATGAAGCTGGTATGGACGTCACGCATAGGCTTGCCGTCTACAGCCTGCATGCTGTTGGTTTCCGGATCGTAATAATGGCTGGCGAGCATAAAACCGTCTTGCAGACGATGGCTCACCAGCAAAGCGCTGGTCTTGTAAACGTCGCGCTGTTTCATGATGAGTTCGATGATGGTGGTGGAGGTGATGGGGTCCAGTCCGCCGGTGGGCGAATCGTAGAGCAGCACTTCAGGTTGGGTGATGATCGCGCGGGCAATGCCCACGCGCCGCCGCATGCCGCCGGAAAGTTCCGACGGAAATTTGTCGATAGCGTCCTCCAGCTCCACGAAGCGCAAAACTTCTCGCACGCGCTGCTCCACTTCAGCTTCGGGAAGCTTTTCTTCCACCAGACGAAAGGCTACGTTCTCCCGCACCGTGAGGGAGTCAAACAGCGCACTCTCCTGGAAAACGATGCCGATCTTGCTGCGCAGATCGAACAGGTCTTCTTCCGACATAGTGGTGATGTCGTGGCCGAGAACGTAGATGCGCCCCGAGTCGGGGCGGTTCAGCCCCAGGCAGAGCTTGAGGATGGTGCTCTTTCCCGAGCCTGCGATCCCCAGAACCACTTTGGTTTCACCCTTTTTTAGTTCGAAGGAGACGCCATCGAGCACTTTGAGGCCCTCAAATCCGAGCACCACGTCTTCAAAGATGATGGTCTTGTGAACAGTGTCGGTAGGTCCGTCGTCGAATCGCTGGAGGTGCAGCGAAGCCATGGGGTGCTCAACTAAACTGTAGCATGAACTGCGTGAGGATGACGTCCATGGCCAGAATCAGAATGGACGCCACCACGACAGCCTGGGTTGTGGAGCGTCCGACGCCCTGGGTGCCGCCGCGCGTGCTCATGCCGTAATAACACCCGACTGTGGCGATGATAAAACCAAAAAAAATCGGCTTGATTAGACCTGTCATAACGTCGTTATATGTCAGCTTCTGGTAGGCCGTGTTCCAGTATTGGTAACTGTCCAGGCCCAGCATGATTAGAGAATAGAGCCATCCTCCAACCAGTCCCACCAGATCCGAGATGATGGTGAGGAAGAACATCATGATCACGGTGGCGATGACTCGCGGGGTCACCAGCTTCTTGGTGGGGTCGGTACCCAGGGCGCGCATGGCGTCAATCTGCTCGGTCACTTTCATGGAGCCGAGTTCGCTGGCCATTCCCGAGGCGTTGCGGCCGGCCACCATCAAGCTAGTCAGCACCGGGCCAAGTTCCCGCACCATCGAGAGCGAGACTAATTGCCCAGTCAGCGAGAGCGAACCGAAACGCTGCAGCGTATTGGCGGTGTTCTGCGCCAGAACGATCCCGGTAAACATTCCGGTCAAAGCAACGATGGGCAGTGAGCCCCAGCCGATGAAGTCGCCCTGCTGGACCATGTCCGCCACGTAGCGGGGATGGCGGAAGATGTTGAACAACGAGCGGCCCGCCAGCAAAGAATAGTCCTGTACGGCCATCACGCTGCGCTTGGCGTATTCTGCGGGGGAAATCAGTTCCATCAAGTGGACAATATTAGCAGCCTGCGCAGGAGCATGAAAGCTGATTCCCGGCAGGAGGCTTAGGCTTCGCGGCCACCCGCGGCCTTTTTGCGGATCTCAATACTGAGGCGCTTGATCTTTTGGTTCAGCGTGGAGAGCGGGACGCGGAAGCGCTCCGCCGCTTCGGTCTGGTTCCAGTTGCATTTTTCCAGCATGTCCATGATCAAGCGGCGCTCGCCTTCTTCCACGATGTCAAACAAAGAAGCGTCCGTTTGGTGGTCAAACATCTGACCCGGAAGGTTGCGGCTGACGATAGAGTCGGGAAGCAGGTCAACGCCGACCACCGGTCCGTTGGCCAGCACCACCGCGCGCTCGATCACGTTCTCGAGCTCGCGGACGTTACCCGGCCAGCGGTAGTCCATGAGCTTGCGCAGGGCCTCCGGCGAAACCTGCATCACAGGCTTACCGTTTTCGGCGGAGAATTTCGCCAGAAAATGCATTACCAGCAGAGGAATATCTTCCGGGCGGCTGGCCAGCGAGGGCAAGTCCACGGTGATCACGTTCAGGCGATAGAAAAGGTCTTCGCGGAACCGGCCCTCGCGCGTCAAAACCTTCAGGTCGACATTGGTGGCGGCGATCACCCGAACGTCCACTTGAATTTCCTGCACGCCGCCCAGGTGCATGAATTTTCTGTCTTGCAGCACGCGCAGGATCTTGGACTGCGTTTCCAGGCTCATGGTGCCGATCTCGTCGAGGAAAATAGTTCCGCCGTCGGCGACTTCGAACAGTCCTTTTTTGGAAGAAACAGCGCTGGTAAAGGCGCCCTTGACGTGGCCGAAGAGCGTGGACTCCAGCAAGTCCGTGGGCATGGAGCCGGTGTTGACTGGAACGAACGGCTGGTTCTTGCGCGGCGAATTGGCGTGAATAGCCTTGGCGATCAATTCTTTGCCGGTTCCGCTCTCGCCCTGGATCAGTACAGTGGAGCGGCTGGCTGCGACCTGTCCTACCAGGTCGAATATCCGCAGCATGGCTTCGCTTTTGCCAACAATTTCTGAGAATGAGTAGCGCTGTTTCAAAGCGCGTTTCAGTTGTTCGTTTTCATCCTCGGCGCGGCGACGCGCTACGGCGGCGCGTACGTCAGCCAGAAGTTTCTCGTTGTCCCAGGGTTTCTGGATAAAGTTGGTGGCGCCGTTCTGCATGGCTCGGACAGCATTGTCCACCGTACCGTAAGCAGTGATCATGATCACAGCCTGGCGCGGATCGCGGCCGCGAATGTCGGCCAGGATTTCCAGGCCATTGCGGTCAGGTAGCGCGAAATCCAGCAGCACCAGATCAAAAGGACGATCAGCTAGACGGGCCAGTCCTTCTTCTCCGGTCTCGGCAGACTCTACGGCGTAACCTTCAAACTCCAGCAACGTCTCCAGCGATTCCCGGATTGCGGCTTCATCATCAATGATGAGGATGGACCCGCGCGCGGGAGCAGTGGCTGGCTGGCGGGTTAGAACGGCGGCTTCAGACATTGACGGCCTTCCTGATCAGGGGAAACTCAAGGTGGAAGGTGGTGCCGCGGCCAGCGTGGCTTTCCACCGTGATCTTGCCTGCGTGCTCCTGGATGATCCCGTAGGTAACGGAAAGGCCGAGACCCGTGCCCCGCGACTGGCCCTCGCGAGGAGAGGTCTTAGTGGTGAAAAAGGGATCGTAGATCTTGTTGATATGCTCCGGCGCAATGCCCCCGCCCGTATCGCTCACGCTCACGTGCACGCCACTGCCATTGACCGTCGAGATGCGCAGCGTTCCCCCGCCCGCCATGGCGTCCTTGGCGTTCACGAACAGGTTGAGAAATACTTGCTGCAGCTTGCCGGCATTGCCGTGAATCATGGGCAAGTCACGGTGCAGATCAGTTTCCACTTTGATACGCGAAGTCTTGAACTGATGCTCGAGCAGGGTAAGCGTTTCCTCAATGATCTTGTTGACGTCAATATCGCTGAACTCGGTGGCACTCGTGCGCGAAAAATTCAGCAGGTTGTTAACGATCTCCGAAGCCCGGAACGTTTGCCGCGTGATCTTGTCCGTAAGGTCAGCCAGCTTCGTGTCGCCGTTGATATGCTTGGAGAGCAGCTGGGCGTAACTGGAGATGACGGCCAGTGGCGTATTCACTTCATGGGCCACGCCCGCGGCCAGCAGGCCGATCGATGACATCTTTTCCGCCTGCGACAGTTGCGATTCCAGCTCCATACGCTCGGTGATGTCGTCTACGATGATCAGGCGGCCGATCACGCTGAATTTGCGGGTCACCAGCGGAGCAATGGCCACGTTGGCGATGCGCGCATCACCCGCCGGGGTGTTCAGCCGGAATTTGTAAAGGTTATGGATCCCCGGGTTGCGGCGTACGCGGACGAACTCATCCATAAACGCGGCCGGAAACACCTGGCTGAGCTTTTGTCCCAGCACCTCGGAGCGGGGCAGCGCGTACATCACTTCCATCTGCGAGTTCCAGGACTCAATGCGGTCTTCCAGGTCCACGGCCAGCACGCCTACGCTGATCGATTCCACGATGTTCTCGTTGAAGTCTTTCAGCCGCTCGTACTCGCTGGCTTTCTGCTCCAGGGACGCGTACAGCCGCGCATTCTGGATGGCGATGCCGATGTAACCCGCCAGAGTTTCGAGCAGCTCAACGTCTTCGCTCGAAAGGAAGTCGCCGCCTACGGTCTTGCCCAGTCCCAGCACGGCCACGATGCGGTCCTGGAGCACGCAGGGAATGTAATAGTTCAGGTTCAGCTTGGCGATGGTCTCGCGCGCGGTGGCGCTTTCCTGGAGCGCCTTGCGAGTATTGTCAAAAAAGATGTGGCCGGCGTATTGCTCCGGACGGTCCACCACCAGGAAGCGCAGGTCGAGAGGACCGCTGTAGGAAATGCCGAAGGATTTGACCATCACGAACTGCTCGGCTTCATTCTCCGTGGCCAGAAAGATTGCGATGCGGTCCACCAGCAGTGTGCGCGAAAG
>DATFXI010000283.1:0-15845 GCA_035316085.1 Candidatus Angelobacter sp. | reverse complement strand
CTCAAGCAGGCTGAGGCGCGTTATATCGAGCGTGAAGTGCGCGCGCCCGCCAACGCGGTGGTCGAGGTGCTTGACCTGCGCCCCGGCGATCTGATTCCTGCGAACTCTCCCGTCGCCAAGCTGCTGGAAGCCGATCAGCTTTATGTGATCGTCTACGTTCCCCAGGACCAGATCGGTAAAGTCCGCATCGGCCAATCGGCCGACGTGAAGATTGACGCCTTCCCGAAAGAGTCGTTCCGTGGTGTCGTCGAGCAGATCCGGCAGCAGGCTGAATTCCTTCCCCGTAACGTCCAGACGAAGGAAGAGCGCGAGCACCAGGTGGTCGGGGTGAAGCTGCGCGTCGAGAATCCGGACAACAAGCTTCGCGCCGGTATCAATGCCGACGTCAGGTTCCATGAGGTGAATTGATGCCTGCCATTCTCGCAGAAAATCTGGTTCGAAAGTTCGGAGACGTCACGGCGGTCGATGGCGTCAGCTTTAGGGTCGAGCCGGGAGAAGTCTTCGGATTTCTCGGCCCCAACGGCTCCGGCAAAACGACCGTCATCAAGATGTTGAGCGGGATCCTCCCTCTCACTTCCGGCCGCGGCGTAGTCGACGGCATCGATGTGACTGAGAATCCCGATGAAGTGAAGCTTCGCATCGGCTATATGAGCCAGAAGTTCTCCCTCTATGACGACCTCACGGTGCTCGAGAACCTGCGCTTTTACGCGCAGGTTTACGGCCTCAAAGACGCGGAAGCTCAGAAGAAAATCGAAGAAACCATGCAGCGCAATGCCATCGAGCCATACAAAGACCGGTTTGCCGGCAAGCTCTCCGGCGGATGGAAGCAGCGTCTCGCGCTCGGTTGCGCCATGCTCCACAGCCCGAAGATTGTTTACCTTGACGAGCCCACGGCGGGCATTGATCCGGTGGCCCGTCGCAAGCTGTGGGATTTGCTCTTTGACCTGAGCGGCCAAGGCATCACGTTCTTCGTGACCACCCACTACATGGACGAGGCCGAGCGCTGCTCGCACCTCGCGTACATCTACTACGGAAAGCTGATTGCCGACGGGACGCCAGACACTCTGCGTGAACTTCCCGACGTGCAGCAGCCAGGCACGCAGCGGTTCGAAATCGCCACGAAAGACGTCACCGCCGCGCTCCGCCGCGCGCGTAAACTGCCGTTCATGCGTTCGGCTACGATCTTCGGCCGTTCCATCCACGCGTTGGTCGACGACAAAATCACTCAGCCTGAGCTCGAGCGTGAACTCGAGAGCGTGGGCGTGCACGCGGAGGAGATCCGCCCGCTCATGCCCGACCTGGAAGACGTCTTCGTGGAGCTTACTTACAAGCATCAGGCAGAAAGGGAGACCGGTCATGTTTAAGATGTTCAAAGCCGGCAACCCGTTCCGCGGGTTTCGTGCGATCTTCTATAAGGAAGCCCTGCATCTGCGCCGTGATTCCATGGCCATCATGTTTGCCTTGGCGATCCCCATTTTGGAGATGATCATTCTGGGGTACGCCATCGACACGAACGTTCGACAGGTGAAGACCGCGGTTTACGATCAGACCGGCATCATGGAGAGCGGCAATGGGACACAGGGGAGCCAGCAGAGCCGAGCCTTGCTCGACCGCTTCCGCAATTCCGACACTTTTCGCATCTACCGCTATGTGCACTCGGACGCCGAGTTGACCCAGGAGATGGTCGCCGGCCGCGCGAAGGTGGGTGTCAAGGTTCCGTACGATTTTGACCGCGACCTGTTGCGAGGCGGCTCAGCCCAAGTCATGGTGATGGTGGATGGCTCGGATTCTTCGGTGGCCGGCCAGTCCATGAACGTTGCTCAAGCCATCGGCCTGGATGAGTCGTTGCGGCGCATGCTGCCGCCCGGCTCCAGGCCGCCGATCGACGTTCGTCCCAAGGTGATGTTCAATCCTGATTCACGCTCGCCGAACTTCTTTCTGCCCGGCCTCATGACCGTCCTGCTGCTCTTCGTCACTACCATGCTGACTGCATTCTCTATCGTCCGGGAGAAGGAACGGGGCACCCTGGAACAGCTTTTCGTGACGCCGGTGCGCCCCCTGGGACTGATGATGGGGAAGATCGTGCCCTATTTCGTAGTGGCGTTGGTTGAGATGTCCACGATTTTGATCTTCATGCGCTATGTGTTTTCAGTTCCCATTCACGGCAGCATCATCCTGCTCTTCGCCCTGGCGACTCTCTATATGTTTGTGCAGCTGGCACTGGGAATGCTGATCTCCTCCAAGGCGAATTCGCAGAACGACGCCATGCAGCGGGCTATGGGGATCATGCTGCCAACGATTTTTCTGTCCGGATACATTTTTCCGCGCGACACCATGCCCCTCATCTTCTACCTGATGAGCTTCTGCCTTCCCGCTACCTACATGATGGACATTGCCCGCGGCATCATCTTGCGCGGCGCAGGGCTGGCTGAATTATGGCTGAACGCGCTGGTGCTCTTGATAATGGGCTTGGGAGTTCTGATGTTGGCCGCCAAGAATTTCAGAAAAATGATTGTCTAGTTTCAGCGATACCGATGTGGCACAGCTGCCCCCGCTGTGGGACCTTTGGACAGAAGGCCACCGGCGAGGCGCCGGGTCCACATTGACCAAACCCGCTAAGCCCAAGTAAAATAAGTTCTTCGGCTTACTTCCGAAAGAAATCCAAAAGGACTTACCAGCAACATGGCCAACCATTTTTCGGCGCTGAAGCGCGCCCGCCAGACCACGAAACGCACGGTGGAGAACCGCGCCAACACCTCACAGCTGCGCACGGCGCTGCGCAAATTCCGCGCCGCCCTGACCGCCGGCGACAAGGCCAAGGCCAAGAACGCATTCGGCGAGACTGTCTCCAAGATCGATCAGGCAGTGCGGAAGGGCGTGATCCACAAGAACACCGCTGGGCGCTACAAATCGAGATTGAGCGCGCGATTGGCGGCCGTAAAATAACTGCTGGCGATTGCTGGCTCCGAGAAAGAGCCCGGCTATGGCCGGGCTTCAGTTTTTTCGCGAGACACTTCTCCCACCCTTTCCCGGGATAGAATAAGCCCGCTATTCTCAGCGGGCGAGGCACGCTGTGCGCATTCATCATCTCACCGTGGCTGCGATCGTTGCTGTGGTTCCTGCTTTGGCCGGTGCCTGCCAGCAAGCGCTTGACCCAGCGGCCGCATTGCAGCAAACTCGTGACCGTCTGCTCGCGGATTTGACGCGCCTGCCGCGGTACACTTGCGTTCAAGCCATCACGCGAAGGTATTTTGGCGCGCCGATCCACCTGCGGCAGCCGCGCTGTTCCGAATTGATTGCCGCCCACGATTCCAGAAATCACGAATTGTCAACACAGGCCTGGGACCGCCTGCGGCTGGAGGTGGCCATCGTGGAGAACGACATCGTCTATTCCTGGGTGGGCGCACCCCAGTTTGAAAAAGGCAACATGGAGAAGTTGGCCGGACGAGGCCCGCTCGGCAGCGGGGACTTCGGATTTTTTCTCAGCGAGATTTTGCGCCGCGCTGGCGTGAGTTTTCAAGGAGAGGAGGTCGTGGATGGCCGGCGGCTGCTGAAGTACTCGTATGACATGCCGCTCGGCAAGAGCGGGTATAGCGTCAGAACCGACGAAGGCTGGGCCCTAACTGCGTATAGTGGAACATTCCTGCTGGATCCCGCCGGCGCGGACATCGCGCGTTTGACCGTGCGCACCGCCGAGCTGCCGCCAGGGGGGAATGCCTGTTGGGCAACGAGCGAGGTTGACTACGGCAGGACGCTGATTCATGACCACATGGTTCTCATCCCGCGCGAGACCCGGCTGCGCACAATCCGGCGCGATGGCAGCGAAGCTTTCAGCGTGACCACCTACTCGGGCTGCCGTGAATATGCCAGCAAGAGCCGGATGCTTCTGGAGGCTCCGCCGGGCAGCGCGGGAGCGGGCGCAGAGCGGCCGTCAGCGCCGCCCAACGCGCTGCCCGAAGGCCTGCACCTTCACACCCGTATCGTGACGCCGATTGATTTCGACACCGCATGGGCAGGAGACTCGATCGAAGCTGTCCTCCGCTCTCCAGTGCGGGACAAGAAGCACAACATCGAGGCTCCCACCGGCTCTCGCCTTCATGGACGCCTGGTCCGGTTTGCACACGCATCCGAGCCATTCGACCACTTCGAACTCGGGATAGAACTTGAGTCAATCGAGATCAACGGCCGGAGCGTGCCGCTGCGGGCGGCGCGCTATTTCAGTCCGAGTGCGATGACGCCAATCATCGCCTCACGCTTGCCGGCCAGCGCAACTGACGATCGCTCCTTGGGAATCGGTACTTTCAGGTTCCGAGGCGACCGCTCGCACCTCAAGAATTTTGAATCGGAATGGATCACCGTGTCTACGAACGAGAAATCAGACCGTCCCTGAAATCTCGAGCGTCGCGCGAGATTGTTATCTTGGCCGGAATTGCCAGAATTGACAATTGCCAAAGATTGATTTGAAAGACCGCTGAAGTGAATAACGATCAGTTTCGGCGATGTTTGGCAATATTGGCAATTCTGGCAATCAACGAGAAGCTTCGTGCAATTCAGTCAAGATATTTTCACACCGGTAACTCTTCCTGCACCGATGCCGCAGGGAGCATCTTCGGTTCTTCCGCAAGTTCAATGACCAACTGCTCCAGCACCAGGCGCTTGCTGGGAGGATTCGATCTGAGCGCAAGGTCGGCGCGGGCCACCAGCTTGATGGCGCGGGTGAGTTCGCGGCGGGACTTATAGCGGCGGGCCTGGCGGATGATGTCCTCTGCGGCGAAGGGCGGCACGCGGAAGCCTTGCCACAGCGCCTGCCAGATGGTGCGCGAATCGCGCACGCCTTTTTCCAGGATCACCAGCATCTGGCGGAAGGTGCGTGCCAGCATGTAGAGATGGCCGATAGCAGCATCGTCGCCTTCACCGCTCAGAAGCAGAGCATCGAGCACGGCTAGAGCGCGGGCTTTATCTTTGGCAGAAATGGCGTCGGTAAGCTCGTAAAGTGAACGCTGTTTGGCCGCCAGCACCAGGGTCTCCACGTCGCCCAGCGTAATGTGCCTCCTTTCGCCGATGTAGAGAATCAATTTTTCCAATTCGCCGCTGACCAGCATCATGTCCGCGCCCAACGCGTCTATCAATTCCCGGGCTGCGTCCTGCTCCACTCTCACACCCTGTTGTTGCGCATGCTCGATGATCCAGCGCATGCCGTCGCTCTCTTCCACGCGGGCCAGCTCCACCATGCCGCAGTATTCGCCCAGAGTCTCGCGGATACGTTCGTAGCGGTCGCGATGTTGCAGCTCCATGCGGCGGACGTCGGCAGGAATGCTGATGTGGTCGGCTACGAAAATCAGCACCGCGTCGGGGTTGGGATCTTTCAGGTAGGCTTCGATGGCGGCGAATTCTTCCGCGTGGGAGCCGCGCGTGTAAAGGCTTTTGACGCCTCGGATGAAGAACACCTGAAACGGCGCCATCAGCGAGGGCGTGCGGGCGCGGTTGATGAGTTCGGCCACGCTGACTTCAGAAAGATCGAGATCGTGCAGGCTGAAGTCACGCAGGTCGGCCGGGACCAGGTGTTCGAGCAGCGCCTGGCGGCACCGGTCACGGAAGAAGACTTCGTCGCCGATAAAAACATAGCCGGGGCGAAGCTTGCGACCCGCCACCTCGGCGACAAATTTTTCCGAAGGCGCAAAGCTGCGTCCCGAGGTACCGACACGCGCGTCTTTCGCGCGTTGGGGTGGTTGCCCCGGCATCAGAAGGCCTCCAGAATGTCGGTCACCAGAGTGCGGGCAAAATCCTGGGACAAGCGCTGCAGAGCGGGCGCTTCTTCAGCAAAAAAGCTGTTGATTTCGCTCGAGACCTGGTACTGCTCGCGGAACGTGTAGTTGAGGTTCTCAAACAACACCCGGCCATTCCGGTCGGTGAGCGTGACTTTGGCGGTGATGATGACCACGGCGCTCGAAATGCGTCCCGTCTGGGCATCATAGGTCAGTGGCGTGGCTTGTGCTGAGACCACGGTGCCTTTGAGCGTAGCGTCGGCGGAATCCCCGGAGTTATTGGTCACGTGATAACGGGTGCGGCTGATAAACTCGCGCACCACGTCGTGGGTCATGATCTGCTCGATCTTGAACACCTGTGTCTGGTTGACGAACACCGGTACGGCGAGCACGTGAAGGTCAGCAGGCAGGCGCGAAGCCTTGCCCACGGTGTGATAGCCGCAGCCGGTCAGCAGCACGATCAGCAAGCCGGACGACGCAGCACAGAGCGAGAGAAATCGTTTCACTGCACCTTCCCATGCGGCCGGACGGCGGCCAGAGCGTTGGCGGAATCGACAGCGGTGATGGCGGCCAGGCGCAGGTTATCTACTGCGGCCCAGATCCAGAATCCGTTTTCGTGCGACGAATCGCGCCGCAGCGCCACCAGGATCTCATCTTTCCCGGCGACATTCACATTGCTGGGCGCGTCTTCAGGCGACCGCGCCACCTGCACGTGCTCTCCTGCCATGGCTTGCGACAAGTCTCCCAAAGAGACTGGCTTTTCCAGCTCGACGTAGATCGAAAACGTGTGAGCATGAAAAACCGGGGCCTCAACCAGCATAAGGGCGGGCAGAGCGGCTTTGTCGCCCAGCAGGACCCGTAGGTGATCGCTGATCCTCCGCTCGATGGCTTCCAGAGAGCCACTGGCGGCCGACCCGTAGCGGCCGATCATGTTGAAGGCTACCTGCGCGTCAAAAACGCCGGTGGGCATATGCTGGAAGGAAAGCAGGTTCACGGTCTGCTCATGTAGCTCGTCCATGCCGCGACGGCCCTGTTCGGAAACCGGCTCAAACACACTGGCCGCAGCGCGGCGGATGGCGCCGGCTTTGCCCGCGCGCAGGAGCAGCAAGGCCAGCGTGACGGCTGCCGGGTGCGCGGTCATCACCGCGCTCGATTCCAGATTGAGCTGCGCGTGCCGGCCTAATTCGCGGTCGATCCACGGCGCGCTGAGGACCGCGGCTGGCTCGCCTTCGAGCGCATAAGAAAGATCCACGATAGCGCTGCCTGCCTGCCGCGCTAACTTCCAGTTGGCCTGCGTAAAAGCGCGTTCTGAGGCAAAGAAAGTGAAGTCCACGTGCGCGAGTTGATCGGGCGTGACCGGCTGGACGAACGAGACTTCATCCTGGACGCGCTCCAGTTGCCCCAGAGATTCGTTGTCGTCAAGAAGACGGATATCCACCGCGGGGAAGTTTCTTTCTTCCAGCACCTCTTTGAGTTCTTTCCCTTTGAGTGTGGCCGCGCCCACAATGGCCACCCGGAACAGATTCTGATTGTCCGTCTTCATTTAAGTTAAGGGGCTTCGGCTTCTTCGAACACGGCCGGTCCCGGCTCAGGCGGACGCCGCCGGAAAAGCGACGCCAGCCGGGTCATCACGCCGCTGAGCATGTAGGTTACCGACAGCACGAACAGCAACGGACCAGAAAAATACCACAACAGGTAGAGAAAAGCGCAAATCAGAATTACCAGCTGGAAAGGATGCCGGTTGCGCAGGTTCAGGTCTTTGAAACTGTAGAACCGCCAGGTGCAGACCATGAGGAAGGCGGCGGAAACCAGCAAGACCATCCATGCCCCGGCCATCCACCAGGACTCGATGGGCCGCCCTTCCAGCAAGTGGATGGTGGCCGCCACTACGGCTGCGGCGGCAGGAATGGGCATGCCGACAAAATATTTTCTTCCCGGACGCCCGGGGTTGGAAGGCTGCGGATTGGCTTGAATGTTGAAGCGGGCCAGGCGGCTGGCGCCAGCCACCAGAAAAAGGAAAGTCGCGATCACGCCCAATGCAACCAACCGGCCTTTCAACTGTGGGCTATCGAACATGGGCAGCCAGCGAAATCCCCACATCCAAGCCAGCAGCGCCGGGGCTACGCCGAAAGTGATGACATCAGCCAGGGAATCGAACTCGCGGCCGAAGTCACTGGCGGTGCCGGTCATGCGGGCGATGCGCCCATCCAGGCCGTCGGCCACAATGGCTACACCGATGAACTTGGCGGCAAGATCGAAGTGCCAGTTGTCCGCGGCTGTGCCCTGCAACGTCTCCGTGATGGCAAAGTACCCGGCGCCGATGTTCAAGGCCGTGAATAGCGACGGCAAAATGTACATGCCCTTGCGCATACGGCGCCTTCTGAGCAAAGGGCCGGAGTCTTCCCAGTGGCGCATGGGCAAAGGCATCTTCATGGCACAGCCTCCGTAGATTTGCGGGCGGGGGTAATGGTCATGGTCTGGGGTGTTACGTATTGCGCCAGGACGGAAGCGCCGCCTTTGACGCGGTCGCCTACTTTCACGCTGACGGTGGCCGCAGCCGGGAAGATGACGTCAGTTCGCGAGCCGAACTTGATCATGCCGACGCGCTGCCCGCGGGCCAGTGTGTCGCCAGGTTTGGGAGTGCAGACGATGCGTCGCGCCAGCAATCCCGCGATCTGCTTGAACACCAGCGTCATGTCCTGGCCTTCCATGGTCACAACGCTCTGCTCGTTGTCGTCTGCCGAGGCGGAGTCCATGGCGTTGCGGAATTTTCCGGGTTTATAGACCACGTCGCGGACTACGCCGTGAATGGGCGAGCGGTTCACGTGCACGTCAAAGACGCTCAGAAAAATGCTGACCCGGGTCGAAGGGCTGCCGTTGAACTGGATAGCGGCGACTTCGGTGACTTTGCCATCGGCGGGGGAGACAATCAGGCCAGGTTCGGCGGGAATGGCGCGCTCCGGGTCACGGAAAAACCATAAGAAAAACATGGCGAACAACAGAGGAACCAGTGCCCAGAGCGGGGCTGCCAGCCACCAGAGCGGGGCGGCTACCAGCACCATTCCCAAAGCGTAATAGATCCCGTCGTGGACCATTCCACTTCGATTATAGCGACTGCGCCGGAGCGGTAATCATGAACTTCCCACGAAAAGGGACTGGCACTTATGGTTCGGCTTCGGTGCGAGGAAGCCGCAGATAGTAAACCTCTCCCCACTGTCCTGAAGGGACGTAAAGGAGAGGTTTTGTAAGTTTCAGAACGGGATCAGGCGACCTGGAAGTGGGTACGCTTGTAATCCTGCTCGATGATCTGCATCTGGTCTTTGACGCGCAATTTAAGTTTCTTGAGACGCACTTCCTCCACTTTTTCTTCTTCTGAGAGGTAGCGTTTTTCGGTCAGGGAGTGAAGGCGCTGAGAGTATTGAGTGTGTTCCTGGGCCAGCCGACGAAATTCTTCGTGGCTGGCAAGAAGCTGTTCGCGAACGGATTCGACCATCCGGAAGAACCTCCTGCGTGTATCTTCATCGAACCTTAACATAGGGGCCGGGCTGGTTCAACCAGCAAATTCTCCGTCCTGTGGAAAAGTAAACCTTAGGATCAGGGCGTCTTCCACCGGGTCCTGGTAGTACGATCGGCGGGTTCCGGCCTCGACGAAGGCCCATTTTTGATAGAGAGCCTGTGCGGCACGATTGGATGCACGGACCTCCAGGAAAATGTGCTTTCCCCCGCGTTGGCGCGCCAGATCCATGAATTCGCCTAGCAGCCGCGAGCCCAAGCCACGCCGCCGGGCGGCGCCGGCGACGGCCACGTTCTCGATTTCCCACTCATCCCGAGCAACGTTGCGGCCGACGAGAAAACCTGCGACCACCTCATCTTCCTGGATTACCAGCGTAACCAGCCCGGCTGGGGCGCCGGGCGAAAACAGGCCGGTGTAGGCCTCCTGGTTCCAGTTCGCCGCCGTCGCCGAGTGGCCGGCAACTTGCATCATGCGCGGCACGTCCTCGCGGCGTGCGGAGCGCACCCGGATCATGATTTCCCCTTGGAGAAAATTTCGGCGTCAGAGCGGCGGATGTAGTTGGCGTCCAGCGCTTCCACGGAAACCGTTTCGCCGGCCAGCAATTTGCGAAGCCCGATGCGAGCGATGACCTCGCTGCCGGGTCGGGCAGAGGGTTGGACACGTGTCTTCCCTTGTGCGGAGGAGGCCAGCTCGATCAGAGCGGAATCACCAATAATCAGGCAGTCCAGGGCGCCGTTGCTGAGATGCCGCGCGAACTCTTCCTGCGAAAGCAGCTCTTGGTTCGTCGCCAGCGCGGAGCCCCCGGACACTTGATACAAGCCCCAAAAAATCTCCGAGCGCCCAGCATCGAGCGCGGCAGCGATCCGTCCCTGGCGGCCGGAAGAGACCGCCAAGGCTTCGAGGATAGAGACGGTCGTGATCGGCTTGCTGAGTACTTCGGCCAGAGCTTTCACTGCGCTCAGGCCCACGCGAAGCCCGGTAAACGATCCTGGCCCTGACGCGACAGCAAAGCCGTCGAGATCTTTGGCAGTATGGCCGTGCCGTTCCAGCAGTCCGGCGATGGTCGGCACCAATTGCGCGGAAAAAGTCCCGCCGGCGATGGGGCAGGATTCAAGCGCGCGGAATGAGTGCGCGTCGCCTTCGGCGAGAGTGATGCCGCCCGATTTTCCGGATGTGTCAATCCCGAGGATGAGCATTTTCTGTTTGATGTGAAACCGCCTGCACCAACTCTACCAACACTCCTCCGGCGCTGGATGGATGCACGAAGACATACTGGTGTCCCCCGGCCCCGATCTTGATTTCCTCCGTCACAAACCGCGTGCCCGCGGCTTTGAGCGTCTTCACCACTTTCGCCAGGTCGGGGACGTGCAACGCCACGTGATGCAGGCCTTCCCCGCGCTTCTCCAGAAATTTGGCGATCACCGAATCGGGGCCGGTTGGCTCCAGAAGCTCAATGCGGCTTTCGCCCACGGAAACCATGGCGACTCTGACCCGTTCGTGGGCCACGACTTCCTCGCTCCCGACCGTCAGGCCAAGCTGCTCATAGAACTTGCGCGCCTGGGCCAGAGACTTGACGGCGATGCCGAGATGGTCGATGGAGTGCATAACAGCTGCTGGCTTCTAGCCGTTAGACCTTAGCCCTTGGCTTTTGTCTTGCTCCGCGTCTCCGCGCCTCCGTGGTGAATAGTCGATTCTTCCCGGCAGCTGAAGCCGTTGGAGATTTCTTCCACCAGAGAATACGGATCGCGACGGTGTTCGGCAATCTCTGCCGCCAACCCCGCCAGTTCTTTTTCGTCCATGCGCTCGCGCAGCAGGCGCTGGAGAAGCGCCTCGCGCAGCATTTCGATCAGGCGTTCCCGCCAGTTGCTGATTTTCTTCTTCATCAGCAAGTCGTGTTGCGAAAGAAAGCCCTCGAACGCGGCGATGGCGGCGGCCAACTCGGCGACACCCTTGCCTTCGGTGGCCACGGTCTTGACGATCGAGGGCGTCCACTGGTCCTTGCGCAGGGAAAGGGTCTGCATGGCGCGGATTTCACGCTCCACGCGGTCCGCACCTTCGCGGTCGCTCTTGTTGATCACAAAAATATCGGCGATCTCCATGATGCCAGCTTTAATAGTCTGAACGTCGTCACCCATGCCCGGAACGAGAATCACGACGGTAATGTCGGCCAGGCGGACGATGTCGACTTCATCCTGGCCCACCCCTACGGTTTCAATCAACACCAGATCTTTCCCGCTGGCATCGAGCACAGTTGCCACATCCGTGGTGGCGCGCGCCAGCCCGCCAAGGAAGCCACGCGTGGCCATGCTGCGGATGTAAATTCCGGGATCAGCGTGGTGGGCCTGCATGCGTATGCGGTCGCCCAGGATGGCGCCGCCGGTGTAGGGGCTGGTGGGATCGACGGCGATGATGCCTACCGTGCGCTCCTGCTTGCGATACTCGCGCGCCAACTGGTCCACCAGCGTGCTCTTGCCGGCGCCGGGAGCGCCAGTCAGCCCGATCACGCGGGCGCGTCCGCTGAGCGGGAACAAGGCCTTCAGCAACGCAAGCGACTCCGGACGGCCGTCCTCGATGGTGCTGATGGCGCGGGCCAGGGCGCGCACGTCGCCACTGCGAATGCGTTCGACCCAGGTTGAAATCGTGTCTGCCACGCTTCAGTCTTTCAGTAACTGCCTCGCGATCACCAGTCTTTGGATCTCGCTGGTGCCTTCGCCGATAGTGCACAACTTCACGTCGCGGTAAAACTTTTCCGCCGGATAGTCTTTGATGAAACCGTAGCCGCCGTGGATCTGCACACCTTCATTGGCGACTTTCACAGCCACCTCGCCGGCATAAAGCTTGGCCATAGACGACTCCATGGTGGTCTTCATCCCCGCATCCTTCATGCTGGCGGCGCGCAGGGTGAGCAGGCGCGCCGCGTCAATTTCCAGCGCCATGTCCGCCAGCTTCCATTGTATGGCCTGAAATTCGCTGATCACACGCCCGAACTGCTTGCGCTGGCGCGAATACTTGAGCGCGGCTTCGTACGCGCCCTGGGCCATGCCCAGACCCATCGCGGCAATGGAGATGCGCCCGCCATCGAGAATGCGCATGGCGTCAATGAAGCCGTCGCCTTCCTTGCCCAGCAGAGCATTTTCCGGCAGAAAGCAATCTTCAAAGATCAGCTCAGAAGTGTCGCTGGCGCGCAGGCCGAGTTTGTTTTCTTTTTTGCCGGGACGAAATCCCTTGGTGCTTTTTTCCAGGACAAACGCCGACAGTCCGTGAGTGTGCGCCGCTTTATCGGTCACGGCGATGACCACGATGACATCGGCGTGGTGGCCGTTGGTGATGAACGTCTTGGAGCCGTTCAGCAGCCATCCACCCTTCTTGCGGACTGCGCTCATGCGCGCGCCGCCGGCGTCCGACCCGGAGCCCGGTTCCGTCAGTCCCCAGCAACCCAGCCATTCGCCCGAGGCCAGCTTGGGAACATACATGCGCTTCTGCTCTTCGCTCCCGACCTGGAAGATGTGGTTGGCGGAGAGCGAATTGTGCGCGGCCACGGTGATGCCCACGGAGCCGTCCACCCGGGAAAGTTCTTCGATGGCGATCACGTATTCCACGTAGCCGAGCCCTGCCCCACCGTATTCCGCGGGGAAAATAGCCCCCATCATGCCCATCTTGCCCAACTGCTGGATGACTTCCGCGGGAAAGTGGCAGGCTTCGTCCCACTTCATGACATGGGGCAGCATCTCGCGCTCGGCAAATTCGCGTACTGACTTCCTGAGTTGCTGCTGTTCTTCGCTAAACTGAAAATCCAAAACTGTCGCTCCTTCCTGTCGCTTTGCTCCAAACTCGCGCGGCGCATGTACTCGCGCCTGTGTGCTTTCGGCAAAACAAATGATTATCCCACACTGCGGAACGCGGCTGTGACCGAGAGGAGCAGGCCTGACACCTCTCGAAAGTAACCTCGTGCGAGATTAGCTCCGGCAAATGCTTCAGCAGGATGGATGCGAGAACGGAAAGGGCGGCTGCGCGGGACAGTCGATTGTCGTGGTTGCGCCACTGACACAGTCTTGTTCGGTGAGCGCGGTGTGCCTACCTCTGGTGACGTGGGTTTGCGCCACGCGGCCAATGATCAAAACCGCAGGCGGGGAAACATCGAGGCCAGACTCGAGATCGCTGAGCGAATGCGCTTGCACCCGCTGGGCGGGACGGTAAGCGTTCGAGACTACAACGCACGGAGTGCCGCCATCAATTCCACTCTGCACTAATTGATGCGCTGTTTGGGCGTAATCCGGCCCGGGCATGTAAACCGCGAGCGTAGTACGCCTTGGCTCCAACAGCGGGCGTGGTGACGTGTCACGGGCTGCATGCGCCGTGACCACCAGCAAGGCAGATGCCGACCGCCGGTCGGTCAGGGTGAGTTCGGCAGCGGCAGCGGCGGCCGTAACCGCGGTCACGCCAGGAACGATTTCAAACGGAATCGCAGCTTTCCGCAGAGCGTCCAACTCTTCCCCCAGCCGGCCGAAGATCGAGGGGTCACCTGACTTCAACCGCGCCACCGCGCGCCCGCGACGGACGTGCTCGATCATGAGCAAGTTGATTTGCTGCTGGCCGTAGCCGGCCTTACCACAACGTTTGCCCACATTGATAACGTGCGCCGGTGCGGAGCAGAGTGAAAGGACGTCAGGTGAGACCAGGTCGTCATGGAGCACGACCTCGGCCGCGCGCAGCAGACGCGCCGCGCGCACCGTCAGGAGGTCCGCGGGCCCCGGCCCGGCTCCGATGATCGACACTCTTCCCGCCATCGGCATTTCAACCGCCGGCGACGCCGGCGGTCGCACTCCTATGCGCTCTTCCGACCGGCAAAGGGTTCGTGGTCAATCCAGGTTTCGACGGCCTGCAACAGCTTGCGCGTTAACTGCTCCACGTTGCCGATCATGTTCAGCCCGTCGCGCTGATGGTCCTTTAAAACCTCTCTCAGTTTTCCTTCCAGCTCTTCTCTCTTGGCTTGATCCAGACTCATGGTCACCTTCCTTACCTTTCTGTCCGATATTTGTGTGGGCCGCGCTAATGCCACCAAGTGTAGCAAGTGTTTGCGCCGATCGCCGGGTGGCAGAGCGCGAAGCAGCAGCGAGCGCGTGCGCCCCAGCCAGGCGGTCCAGGGCCGGTACTCGGGCCCATATCTTTGTTCCAGCTCGCGGCGCACTTGCTGGGCCAGCGCCGGGCTGGCGCCGCCGGTCGAGACCGCAATCTGAAAATCGCCGCGCTCGACCACCGCCGGAGCATAGAAGCTGCAATAGCCAGGATCGTCCACGGCGTTGGCCAATGCCCCGGATTCTACCGCTTCTTGATAGACGGCGCGATTCACGGTTTGGGAATCGGTAGCCGCAATCACCAGGAAATATCCCTGGGCCATGCCAGCGCGATATTCCGCAGCCACGTGCTTGATGCGACCCTGATTGGCCCACAGCTGAATGCGCTCGCTCAGGCGCGGAGCCAGCACGGTTACGTCGCGCGCGGAGCGAAGCACAGCCTCAATCTTCTGCTCGGCCACAGTCCCGCCGCCGACAATCAGGACCTTGCGGCTTTCGAGCTTCAGGAAGATTGGATAAAGCGTCATGGAATTATCCCTCAACTCCGCGGGGCGGGCGCCCGGGGGACGGATCGCGTTCCGCTTCCGCGACGCTTTGGCCGGCCAGAAACGTGCGCAGCTCGGCTTCCGAGTGGCGGGCAAAAAAGCGGCGCAAATCTTCGCCACCATGGCGGCAGAGCAAATATGAGCGCAGCAACCGCGCGATAGCGTCAGGAACTTCTTCGGCGGCGCAGCGGTAACCGACAGGACGGGCAAACCCGGCGTGCTCGCCCACAGAGCCTCCCAAGCAGAAGTAGTACGCGTCTTGCATGAGACCTTTAACTTTAACCTTCTTGCCCTCCAGTCCGATGTCGGCCAGGCGATGCTGGCCGCAACTGTTGGGGCAGCCGGTCACGTTGAGCCGCAACTGTTGGTCGAAAGCCGGTACACGCTCTTCCAGTTCCTCCACCAGCCAGCGGGTGAACGACTTGGTCTCCGTAATGGCCAGCTTGCAGAACTCGGTGCCGGTGCAAGCCACAGCCCCGCGCCAGAACGTGGAAGCCTCCACGCGCAGGCCCGACCGGTTCAGGCCGTCAGCGACGAATCCGGTTTGCGAGTGGGGCACATTTACGATCACCAGGTTTTGCGTGTTGGTGGTGCGCAGCTGGCCGTTGCCGTAGCGGTCCGCCAAATCGGCAGCCGCGCGCATCTGCTCTGGCGTGATGCGTCCACGGAGCACGGCAGCGCCCACGTAGAACTGTTCCGGCTGCTTCTGCGCATGAACTCCGGTGTGGTCACGAAATACGCCGGCGGGGACCTGCTCGGGCACAGCGGGATCGAGTTTGAAGCCCAGACGCCGCTCCACTTCTTCCAGGAAACGCTCCACGGTCCAGCCGTGCTCGAGGAAGAGAAACTTCAGACGCGCCCGTTCGCGGCTGTTACGTAGAACCGCGGAGTCGCGAAAGATCTCGCTCACCGCGCGGGTAACAGGAATCACCTGGTCCCAATTCAC
>DATFXI010000282.1:0-2249 GCA_035316085.1 Candidatus Angelobacter sp. | reverse complement strand
GACTCGTTGTCGTACATCAGGATGAGGCAGTTGTAGTCGGGATGGGTAAGGGTGGCTGATATCGCGCCTATGCCCATGTCGGCTCCGCCGCCATCGCCGCAGAAAGCGACGACGTTGATCGGTTCCTGCTTCATTTTGCCTTTCCGCATCAGCGCTTTCAGCGCCGCGGCAGCGCCGAGCGCGGCTGAGCCGCTGCTGCCCAGCTGGGTGTGCATCCACGGCACCACCCAGGACGTGCTGTAATACGTGGTGTTGGCTACGTACATGCACCCCGTGCTGCCCAGGACAATTGTCCGCGGGCCGGCAGCTTTGGCCATCAGCTTCATCAGCAGCGCTGATTCGCAGCCTTGGCAGGTCCGGTGGCCGGACGTAAAGAATTCTTCCAGAGGCAGCTTCTTTACGGACTTGAAGGGATCAAGCTTTTGCGTCGGATCAATTTGTACGAAGGTAGACATGGTGCCTCTTATCCTTTCTGATGCGTTAAAACGCACCAGCGAAAAATTGTTCGCCCAATGGCCTTATTCACGCAGACCAATCCACTGCGTAAGCGGCTGCTGTTTGCCGGCGACCGCCTGATATACCGATTCAGTGACCTTTTCGACGTCGGGGACGGTGACTTCGCGTCCTCCCAGCCCGGCGATGAAACCCAGCACCGGCGGCTTGGCCCCCGGCGACGAATACAGCGCGGTGCGCACCTCGGTGGTGACCACGCCGCTCATGTATGGCGAGCCGAAGGAGTAGTCGCGATCGATTACGCCCACGGCCTTGAAACGGCTCAGGCACTTGGCCAGCTCTTCGGCGGCAAAAGGCCGGAACCAGCGGAGACGCACAAACCCGACTTTTTTGCCGGCATCGCGCATCTTGCGGATGGCAACTTTTACCGGCGTAGAGAGCGTCCCCATGCCCATCAAGACGATGTCGGCATCGGCCGTCATGTATTCCTCGAAGAACGGATTGCCGTACGACCGCCCGAAGATCCGTTCGAAATCCTTGTACGCTTCCTTGAGCACCGTCGAGCTGCGCTCCATGGCGGCGTAGTTCTGGCGGCGGATTTCCATCACCCAGTCTTCGTTTCCTTGTGGAGCCACGGTGATTGGGTTGTCGGGATGCAACAGCAGTTCCTTGCGGTCATAGCGCGGCAGGAACTGGTTCACCTTCTCCTGGCTGGGGATCTTCACCAGCGCCTGGGAGTGGGTGAGAAATGCGCCGTCACAACTGATGGCGCAAGGCAGAAACACTCTGCGGTCTTCGGCAACGCGATAGGCGATCAGCGCGGTGTCCAGAGCTTCCTGGGCGTTATCCACCCAAACCAGTTGCCAGCCCAGGTCACGGACGGCAAGAGCGTCATTGTGTTCCACGCCGAAAGCGCCGGGATCGTCGAGCGCGCGGTTGCCCACCATGGCCACCATGGGAATGCGCAGCGCCGGCGTGACGGTGAGCGCTTCCATGGCGTACATCCAGCCTACGCCGCTGGAGCCGCAAAACACACGGGCGCCACACGCCGAAGCGTGCTTCACGATCTCGAACTGGGAATGCTCGCCTTCAGCGACGATGTATTCGCAATCCAGCTCGCCGTTCGCCACCAGCTTACACACGTACTGCATGACCGTGTCGTAGGGGCGGATCGGGTAGGCCGTGACCACATCAACATCGGCCAGCTTGCAAGCCACGGCAATGGCTTCGCTGCCGGTAATTAGTGCGGTTTCTTCCGTCTGTTTTCCGTGCTGTTCTTCAACAACTGCGGCCATCTGCGCCATGACAAGCTCCCTTCCCAATCTTCAAGTTATCCCTTGCGGGCGATCTCCAGCATTTCCGGGACCTGCTCTTCGTACTGGCCCTTGTAGCGGAAGCCATGCGACCGCTCTCCGCGCGATTTGGTCTTGTCTTTCAGCCAGGCCTCGTAACCCTTCTTGTCTTTTCTCCAGGCTTCCCACTGGCTTGCATTGTCTTTGAATTCGGTTTCCGCCACCATAGTCACGCATTCCTTCACTGGGCAAACGGCTTCACACACGCCGCAGCCGCAGCAGGCCTGCATGTTGGCGTCGTACAGGCCTTCCGGCGTCACATCAAAGCATGAATCCGGACACTGCAGCCAGCACAGCGTGCACTTAATGCAGGTGTCAAAGTTCACCACGGGACGCATGCTGCGAGTGGTGTACTTCTTGAACGTGGGATTGCGATCCGGCCGGTATCCTCCTTGAGCGTGCGTGCCGGGGTCCTCGACCGCTTTGCCCTGCGGAATGCTGGGA
>DATFXI010000281.1:0-14560 GCA_035316085.1 Candidatus Angelobacter sp. | reverse complement strand
TTAAAGCGGTACGTGAACTGGGTTCAGAACGTCGCGAGACAGTTCGGTCCCTATCTGGTGTGGGCGTAGGAGATTTGAGAGGGCCTGTCCTTAGTACGAGAGGACCGGGATGGACGAACCTCTTGTGTTCCAGCTGTCGTGTCAACGGCATGGCTGGGTAGCGAAGTTCGGTTGTGATAAACGCTGAATGCATATAAGCGTGAAGCACTCCTCAAGATAAGATCTCCCAACCCGTAAGGGATAAGAAGGGCACAGGAAGACCACCTGTTTGATAGGCTCGAAGTGTAAGTGGGGTAACCCTCTCAGCTTACGAGTACTAATCGCCCGTTCGACTTGACCATAAAATTTACTTGGAGCATCAAGCCCACGGCTTGGGCGCGCCAAAAGTAGCGATTCAATCTATTCAGTTGTGAGGCATCGTCCTCACGCTCTTTTACAAGCTTGGCCTTTCCCCGTGAAGGGCCCCTTGCGCGCAACACGACGTAGAACCTGACTCGCGCCGCGCATTGAAAATTTAGCAATTGGCAAAATAGCAGTTAGCAGTTAGCTTCTGTATTGCGGGCACGGACGAGGATCTGAGCCTGAAGAGGATCAAGCTAATGGCTAATTGCCAAGTGCTAATTGCCCGCGCGAAGCGCGGATAATCTTGCGGCGATCATACCGCGGGGGTTCCACCCGTTCCCATCCCGAACACGGAAGTTAAGCCCCGCAGGGCCGATTGTACTGTACGCGAAAGTGTGTGGGAGAGTAGGTCGTTGCCGCATTAATAAAGGCTCGGTTCAGAAATGAACCGGGCCTTTTCCGTTTGAACCGAAAAACCCTTACCGCAGATGAACGCGGATTGAACTGATTTGCACTGTGGCACGACACGCCATTGTGTTGCTGCCCGCCGTATACTCACACACAAGATGCCGGATAGAACTCGCTGCTCATGGGCCACTACGCTGGAGATGATCGCTTACCACGACACCGAGTGGGGTGTCCCGCAACATGATGACCGCATGTTATTTGAGTTCCTGATCCTGGAAGGCGCGCAGGCCGGCCTGAGCTGGTCGACGATCCTTAACAAGCGTGAAGCTTACCGAAAAGCCTTCAGCGGCTTTGATCCCGCGAAGGTCGCACGCTACGACAAGGAAAAGGTCAAGCGCCTCATAAAGGATCCGGGGATTGTCCGCAATCGGCTCAAGATCGAGTCCACGGTTACCAACGCCCAGGCTTTTCTCAAGGTGCAAAGAGAGTTCGGCAGCTTCGACCGTTACATCTGGCAATTCGTCGGCGGCCGGCCGATCCAGAACTCCCTGCGCGGGGTGAAAGATCTCAAAGCCGAAACTGACGAATCCCGCGCCATGAGCAAAGCCCTGCTCAAGCGCGGCTTCCGGTTCGTCGGCCCTACAATCTGCTACGCCTTCATGCAGGCGGTCGGGATGGTGAACGACCACCTGGTGAGCTGCTTCCGGTATCGGGAAGTGCAACGAAGCCGATAAAGCCTTGGTTGCGATTGGGATCCCTCGCTGCGCTCGGGATTTCAAGAAGAACAAAGGCCAGGCTCCTCGAGCAGCCTGGCCTTTTCCGTCACCGCACGCCCGGGATTACTGGGGCTTGTTTTCACCAGCCGGAGTGCTTGTGACACTGGCCGTCGAAGCGGGCGCACCGGACTTGATCTCAACCGAAGCCAGGATGCGCTCCAGGTTGTCGAACAGTTCGAAGTGGTCCACGGCAATTTTGTTGTCGGGCGACTCGGCTACGGCCAGCACAAACTCGTAGCAGGCGCCGTTTTCGAAGTGGTGGTAGTACCGGGTGTCAGTCTGCTCGGTGCCGTTCTCCACGCGGGTGAAGTCGCGGCCGCGCATGCTGATCTTAACCGGGATGGATTCGTCGTCGGGATCGGACTTGGAGGTCGCGGCCACATCAGCGGCATCAGGATCAGCAAACTGTTCGCACTGTCCTGCGCTCAGGCCTTTGTGCACGTTGACGCCGAGTAGCGGCGTGACCAGCTTGCCGGGCAGAGCCACGGTGGCAACCTTCACGCCGCCGGGCTGGACAAAGTTCATGGGCACGCGGTCCAACAGCTCGGAGTTCAGTTTAACTTTCTCCGGCGTCGTCAGCGTGTACTCACGCGGATAACGGAAAGAGAGCCCGGAGCCGTTGTCCGCGTAAGCGAGGCTGGAATGCTGCACCGGGCTTTTCTTCTTGGTCGTGACCAGCGCCTTCTCCGCAGTGTTCGTCAGAGAAGGAGTCGGAGTTGGAAGCGACTTGCTCACGCTGTTGGTGTTAGACGAACTTACCTCAGTCTTTTTGGAGCCGCTGGAGCAGCCGTCGATGGCGATAGCGAAGGCCACCGCCAGTGTCCCCGAGAGCACCGCGGTCGCGGGAATGCTGATTGTCCAGAGGCGGCGCATTGCCTGCATCACGCCGCCGGCTTTCTTTGAATCGAATGAAATGATCTTTGCCATGTTAGTTCACCTCCGCCCGCCACGGCGGGCGCGATGGTGAAGGGCACGGCACGAGCCATTCTGCAAGTCATTGATTGCGGGATGTTTAAGACGTTAGGGTCGGGACGTTTTACGTCGTCCGGAGGCGACACTGTGGGTGGCTTGACACAATTCTTCAGAGGGGATACCGGAGGCTGAACGCTGACTGCCGAATGCCTCCGTTCAGCTCATCCGAAGTTGGTCGCGGCGGCGACGGTCGGAGCTCGCCAGATCCACGATGGCTGAGACCATGTCGGCATACGAGCGCCCCGATTTCTTCGCCGCCATAAAAAACTCCGAGTTGCTGGAGAGCCAGGGATTGGGATTGGCTTCAATCACGTAGATCTCCCCCTTGTCGGTGAGCCGCATGTCAATGCGCGCGTAATCGCGCAGCTTGAGGATGCGATAGGCGGAAAGCGCAATCTCGCCCATGCGCTCCGTGATCTCTTCGTCCAGGTCTTCGACCGGCGCAGACTTGGTGGATTTGTAAGCCTCGCTTTCTTTCTCCCACTTCACCTCCGTCCCGGCGACCTTCGGCATGCCCGCGGGCAAACGGGAAAGATCGAGCTCCACCAGGGGCAGAACTTCCGGCGACTGGTTGCCGATAATGCCGGCATAAATCTCGCGGCCTTCAATGTATTCCTCCACCAGCGCAGGCGAGTCAAACTGTTCCTGGACGTAATGGATCCGCTCCATCAGTTCCTTCACGCTGCCCACGACGGAATCTTTATCAATGCCGATGGAAGCGTCCTCGGCGCTCGGCTTCACGATCAACGGAAACGAAATATCATGGCTGTGCTCCAGGGTGCCCTGGTAGCAGATGGCGAAGAACGGCGTGCGAATGCCGTGAAAGGCGAACAGTTTTTTTGCCAGGACCTTGTCCTGAGCCAGATACAGGCCCTGTGGGCCGGCGCCGGTGTAAGGGCGCGCCAGTAGATCGAGATAAGCAGCCACATGCAGCTCTTTCTGGTCGTCACCGGCGTAAGACTCCACAAGGTTAAAGAATAAGTCCGTCTCGCAGCGGGAGAGCGCGAGCAGAGTCTTGTCAGTGCCGTCCAGGATTTCGTAGCTGGGCTCGTGGCCGATTTTTTCCAGCGCTTCGTAAATTTCCTCGAAATCATGCTTTTCGCGCCGTTTCTTCTTTTTGCCGCGCGCCCTTTTTTTCTTTTCCGGCTCAGCAGGGACGAGTTCTTCATCGCCCCAGTTTTCGTAAAGAATCGCCACTTTCAGTTTCTTATCCATAGTCCCTTCACGCTCGCACGCCGCAACCGGCACCTCTGCCGGCCGCCGCGACTGATGAGTTGGATGCTTGAGAGCTCATGCCTGCACAAACTTCCCTCGGGTTATGTAGTTCATAGCCAGGGCCGTGGCATAGACGGTGATCTCAGTGATGTATTCCTTTTCACGCTTGATGTCGGCCTTCAAGCCAAGCTGTTCGGTTCGCTGTTCTATCGCGTCCATCAACTTTCTGATCAGCGGGCGTTGCACGCCGGTCCAGTACGTGAGTTTGTCCACCAGCGCCTTGCGATGTTCCTTGAGCAAGGCCGCGGCGGGACGCACACCTTGTTTGCGGCGCCGTCCGATCTTGAAGATGTCCTGCAGATCGGCATCGAGGGGCAAGTCGCCGGGCGAAGGCTGGTCGTCAAGCGCAGCCTGGTAAAAGCCGCCGACGGTGGTGTCCATATCGTCCACGGTGAGATCCTTTCGTCCGCGGGGACGCAGCGGCGCGGCGTTGCCGAACTGTCGGGCCATGCGGTCCACGTAACGAAGTTTTTCAATCGCCGGCCAGTCTTTGTATCGCTTGCGCCAGCCGGAGCCGGGCGTGAGCCACACCGCAAATGTTTCGGCGAAATCTTCGTCTGGATGCTTCTGCGCGTACCAGCCTTCCATGTGGCGGACGTAGCTCCGCGAAAACGCTACGGGCCGGTAATCTTCGCGGTAGCGCCGGCGGTAGGGACCGAACAACTGTTTCCACTCCGGCGTTTTGTAGAGTCCGTAGGCGTAATTGATGGCGTGGCCTGCTTCGTGCCGAAGGTACATCATGATCTGGCGAGGGTCTTCCAGATCGTTGATCTCTTTTTCGAGACGTGACAGCCGCGGATCAGCCAGATAAAAAGGAATGCCGATGACCGGCTCGCCCGACGGGCAGCCCCACTCGTCAGTGAGATAGCACACCGGGCGAAACTTTTTCAGGCCTTTGCGGTCCAGCTCGCGGTAGAGGCGCTGCACCAGCTTCTCCAGCGGAGAACCTTCAAGCTTCAACCCCAATTCGCGGATGGGTTTGTCCAGGATCTCCTGGACGTCGCGCGGCGCTTTTTCAAAAAAGTGCAAGCTCGTCAGCCCAGCTCCAAATCAAGGTCACGCCAGCAGCGCGCGTCTTACCGGAAGCTCCAGCCGACGCGGACCGGCGGCGCATGTCACTTCTTCACTGTTGCAGCAGGTGCCTTGGTAGCCTTGCCTTCCATCACCGTGGACCAATCGCCGCCTTCCGGGGCCATCTCAAACTTGAATTCGTATGCGGTGGGTGAAATGGTCTTCACCGTGAAGCGGCCGCGCATCAATTTGTCTCCCATCTTCTGCTCATTGGTCCAGGTCCAGATGTTGCCTTCCAGCGCGCCACGGGCGTGCTCGGCTTCACCCATGCTGTTGAAGGCCTGGTAGGTGTAGGCTTTGCCGTCGTTGTCGTATCCGAAGATGGCCAAACCCTTGGCTTTGCCGGCAGGCATGCTCTCTTCGGAGCGCGAAACCAGGAAGAAGCCGCCTTCCATCCATTCATTATGTTCTGTCCCGGTAAACTTCCCCGCAGGACCGAAAGGGCTGGCTTTCATGTCGCCGGACAAGTGCCAGGTCCCGGTGAAGTAATCGAGGTTCTTCAGTTCAGGTGCGGGTTTGGGCGGAGCTGGAGGATTCTGCGCAGCACTTAACGCGACACAGAACAGAGCGATCAACAGAGCGCTAGCAAAACGTTTCATCGTCGTGGACTCCTTCTGCGGTTTTTCCGCACGCAGGACGATACAGTCCGGTCTCTGCAGGCGATGGTACGCCTGTCCCCGACGTGCAGGCAAGATCAGCCGCCGGTGTACACCTGCAACGATGCCCAGAAGTGGGGATGCCGGTGAAAGTCGTTGGAGTTGAGCATATTCAGTTTGGCTTGGCGCAGAGCTTCAGCAGCGGACTTGCGCCGGCTCAGTTCGCTGTAGAAGTCGTCCATGAACCGGGGGCTCGAAGCGTCGTCCACTTCCCACAGACCTGCGATGACCTGATGCGCCCCGGCGCGCATGAAAGCCCAGGCCAACCCGACCAGGCCTTCGCCGGAATAGGTCTTGTTGCCCAGACCGTAACAAGCAGAGATGGTCACCAGGTCGGCGTGCAGACGGTCTTCCGGACGCTGGCTAACATTGATCACGTCGCGCGCGTACAGCTTGTAGGAATTCTCGGTGTCGGCGGAGAGGATGATGGCCGAATCCAATGGGCTCATCTGATTGGCCGTGCCGTGGCTAACGAAGTGGATGAAGCGATATTGCCCGGGCCGGTTGGCGCGGTACGACGGCGGCGTAGCGTCTTTGCCGGAAACCCTCTTGCTGCGGCCGCCGGGGAAATGGCTTTCTACTTTCTGCATTTCTTCCGGCGCGTGCTTCAGTGCGGGAAAATCTCCGCTGGCTTCGAGCGGAGCGCCGATCAGCAGCAGGTTGTTTGCTGCAGCGGGCCGTTGCCGACGGGAAGCCGCCAGCAGCGCCAGCGAACTCGCGTTTTCAATCTGTACATCTTCAATCCAATAGTGCGGCTTCGCGCCGGGAACCACCAGAGTCTCAAAGTTGAGCTTGTAGAGGCTGCGGTTGGGAGCAATCACCACGTGAGCATTCTTGGGAATCAGCGCCGCGGCGGGCCCGACCAACATGGTATAGAGTTGCTGCGCCGCCGACGAATCCTGGGGCTCAAGGCGCTCCCCAATCTGCGCTACGTTCTTTTTGATAGCGTCTTCAATCTGGTCTTTGCTGGCCAGACGGAACAGCTTGATCTCGGCCGGGGTGATTGCCCACAGGTAAGATTCCTTATCGGCAAGCCAGTACGCCAGCGCGATCTGCTTGCGCGCTGCGAGCGAGCTCTGAAGCTGGGCGATGCTGAGCCCGGCTGCCCGCTGCTGGGCTTTGATACCAAAGGCTTCGGCCAGAGTGCGGGCGCGGCTGAACTCGGCGATCTGCAAGGCTTTCGGTGGGTTGTTGCGGTCCACGAGAAAGCGGATGTAGTCGTCGTAAAAAGGCCAGGCGTCGAGGAACGACATGCGCCGCTCCTCTTGGTTGACATCCTCCGAAGCTTTCTCCACGATCTCCAGGGCCTTTTGAAACTCGCGCTCGGCTTCGGGAAACATCTTTTGGGCGACGTACACGTTGGCCAGGTCGGATTGCGCCCGCCAGCGGAGAGAGGAATCCGATGCCTTATTCGCTATAACACTATTCAGCAGCTCTGCCGCCACTGAAAACTGCTGCCTGCCTTTGGCGATCTCCGCTGTCGTCAGCACCAAGTAGGGATCGGAGCGATCATCAAGAGTTAGGTTCTCAGCTGCAAAAGCCTTTCGATTGTATTCTTCTGCCTTATCAAGGTCTCCTCTCGCAAGCTCCAGTTGGGCTAGATTGTGGTACGCCAACGCCACCAAATCTCGATCGATTCCATCTGGTTTATTCAGGTCCAGAGCCAGAGAAAGCGCTTTGGAATAGGATTTTTCGGCCTGGACGTAGTCGCGCTTGCTTAAATAAACGTTTCCAAGGACCGTGCACGACCTTTGCTGACCCCGCCTTTCCCCCACCTCGCCCGCGGTTCTGTCGGCCTCTTGCAATAAGGAGATGGATTGATCTAAGTTGCCCAACATGAAATAGCTATAGCCGAGGTTGCCGAGGGCAACCTCTTCTGCAACCCGGTTGTGCAAGATGCGGGATTGGTCCAAGGCCTTGTAAAGTTGATCCGTGGCTTCATCGAACCGCTCGCGCCGCTCCAAGATGAAACCTAAGTCAACAAGGGCGTCCATCTCGGCGGATCTCTGTGAATATTGGCGCGCAAAGCGCAGCGCTTTTACGTAGTTCTCTTCAGTCGCTTGCAAATTTCCTTGTCGATTTGAAAGATCACCCTTGGCGAGGAAAATCTTGGCGAGCAACCGTTGTGCTCTTGAGGCTGCCAGGCGTTCAGCTTCATCAAGAGCGAGTTCGGCATCGTGATGTTGGCCCAAGGCACTGAAAGCCTGGCCTTGCAGCAGCTTTTTCCGAACCTCAAACTCAGTGGCCACTAGTTCACGTGGCAGCGAAGTGATAAGGAGCTCTAGGGTTTCCTTAGGTCTCGTGGATACCCGAGTCTGGGCTTTAAGAAGCCGAAACTTGTAATTGCAAACAGGATCGCCCAGAGTCTCACGAAATCCGTCCTCAACAAACTTCGATGCGCTTGGATCACGCTGATCCACCCTTTGTTGGGCAGCTACATACAGCGTTTCGCAGTCAACCGGTCTGCAACCAGTTAGGCCCGCGCAAAGGAGCGCCGCTAGCCAGGAGGCATGGGCCCACCATTGCCGCCGGTCCCGCCGCCATTGATATTGCCCTCGCCGGTGGAGCACATCTGCACGCGGATCATGTTGAGCAGCCTGAAATTCTTGTGGATGACTACCTCGGCCAGGCGGACGACTCCGAATTTGGGAATGCAGATAAAGCAGCCGAAGGCCTTCATCTCGGAGTCTTTGCCAAAATGTTGTTCGAGATCGTTGGTGGCAGAGCACCAGAAGGCTTCGTTGCCACGAGCGCGTTTTTTGCTGTTTTTCTTCCATTCATCCGCCACGTCGGCAATACCGTCTAGAGCGTGAAACTCACCTTCCAGCGCTCTCAGATTGGTCGGTAGGCTCAGCTTGGTCCGGCAAAGAATGTCATCCGCAGATTTTTTTTGGTACTCGTCCTCCAGCGCGGTGAAGGTATCGCACTTGTGAAATCTGTGGGTCGCCAATTTTACATCGAGCTTGTGCCCGGCGATGCGCAGATTTTCAAAATGGCTGCCGGTGATGTCGAAGCTGTTTTCTCCGCCTTTGTCATCAATGTGCGGAGAATACACTGCCATGCGAGCCACGATTTTGTCGGCCTTGACCACTTCTGCGATGTTGAGGCCTTCGATTACGGAATGCGCAAATGTGGTGTGTCTGCGGTGGCATGGGTCGTAGCTTCCGCCCACTTCGACATAGGCAGCGTCAAAGGAAACGATGCCGTCAAAGCGGAAATTCTCAATCCGCTGCGAGCCGCGGCCTCCGCCTACCCCCAGGACCGTCGCCGATTGCGTGGGAATGGTGTGCCGCGCCGGACGAATCAACTCTCCGGCCAGACCGTATGCGCTGGCGTGGTAATAGTGATGGGAGTGATCACGAGAGCACTTTTCGGGCTTGTCGGGCATGGCTAACTCCAGGTTTTACATAGGATTTTGGGGCCCTGATCTAACTAGGACTGCCGCGGGGCAGCTGGGTACTGCAACCACAGGAGCCGGTGATTGTACTACTTTTTGTCGCGCTTAGAACACTTTAAGCATTGCCAAACTACCACGCCGGAAGAGTTGCATTTTGACGAAGGGCGCGCGGGTTTAGTCAGTGAACTGCAATGCAAACATGCCGTGTCCAGCCTGGTTCTTGGTGCCGTCTTTGGCCACGCCTTGGACCGCGATGGAGTACGTGCCGGCTTCGAGAGCGTTGGCCGGCAAACCGATGGCGGCGACCTCGCCATTCAGTTGCGAAAACTCGAGCGAGTATCTGGTCTTCCCGGCAGCGTCGATGATCTCTACCTGGTAGGAAACGAACTCCGGTTTGCGTGTGACGTCCACGCCCAAGCTCAAGTTGGATTGGCGGGACACGTTGAGTTGTCTGGTGGCAGCCCGAGAAGAGTCAGCCAGCAAAACACGTTCTTCCATGTGCGGCGCGCGCGAGCGGGCGATCACCATTTGCTGATGGACGCCGATGCCGGCGGCACACAACAACATAGCTGAGACAAAAACCGGGGCTGGCCGCCGCAGATCGCCCAGCATGCTCAGGAACCAGCCTGGTTCCGGCTCGCGATCCAAAACTTCGCGGGCCCGGCCCAGGAACTGCGCGTTGGTTTCGACCTGCTCAAAGCAGGCGCCGCAATCAAAGTAGTGGCCTTCAAACGCCTCGCGCTCCGCCAGCGTCAACTCGCCCAGCACGTAGCGTTCGGCAGCCTGGCTGCTAACGGCTTGATCATGGCTCATGGTGTCAGTTGTCATAGATACCCCTTTTTCCCCAGTCAATTCCGGCCTTCTTCCAAACGATCCAGTCCTCGGGCTCTGCACAAAGCGGCAAAGTCTTCCTTGGCCCGGAAAAGCAGGACCCGCAAGTAATCACCTTTCACTTTGAAACGAGCGCACAACTCGCTGCGGTCCAATTGCTCGAAGAGAAGCGCGCGCAAGATGTTGCGTTTCTTGGCGGGCAGCTCGGCCAGAATGTCAGCCACAATTTTTTTCTTTTCTTTGCGCAGCAACATGGCTTCCAGGTTGGTGCGGCGGTCGGGAAGATCCAAAGCGTCCACATCCACGTACTGGTTGCGGACGTTGTCCCGGTACTGCTCCTGGATTACGTTGTCGCACACCGCGCTCACGAAGGCGCCAAAGCGTTCAGGAAACTGCACGGAGCCGTTTTGCACAGCCGTGAGAACGCGGACAAAGGTGGTCTGGCTGATGTCCTCCAGCGTAGCCCCGGCGAAGCCCCGGCTGCGTAGTTTCATCTGCAAGCGTTTTTCGAAATAAGAGACGAAGTGAGTCTCCGTGGCCTGGTCCCGCGCCTGCAGGCGGCGCAGATATTCCGCGTCAAACGAGTAGAATTCCACTTTCTTATTGGGTGACCAGTATACTTCACCGGCCGGCGGGAACCCGGCGCTTACAGGCGGCTTGGCGACACCGAAGGACGGTTGCAGCACCGGTGCCCTGTGGCGGCGTCGTTTAGCCAGTGCTGGTGTGCGTGCGCTTTTCACGATCTTCACCATCCTTAAAATGCAGGCAGCCGCTGGGGAGCCGGCAGGTCAGAGCCGAAGTACAACCCGGGCTGAAACTCGGCCAGGGCCAATGCGGAAACCGCAGTGGCTGTGGTCAGAACTTTTCTGTCATCCAGTTCAAACTGGAGTGGGCCGGAAAGTTTGCGGCGATCGCGTCCCGGCCAAGAGCCGTTTTCCGCTTGCGAAGAGCGGAGCTGGGCCGCCATCGGCCACGCTTTTTGCATCCGTAAGCGCAGCAGGCAGCGCAATAACAGCGCTTGCTCCATCGCGCCTGCCGATTCCACCCAGGACACGAACTCGGTCACCTGCTGCAGCAACGAAGGGGCGGCCAGGCCGCGGTCCCAATCAAGAATCTCCAGGCAAACCAGCAGGCAAGTAGCGGGCTGTGCGGCAAATTTCAGCTGCGTGGACAGGAACTCCTGGCCGGCGCAGTCGGCTTCGCCCAGCGCCCGCATAGCTACTGCAGTGATTTCCGGCGTGCTCTTCAAAGACGGGCTGACTGACGGGCTGTCAGCAGGTTGTGGGGCAAAACCGCCATCCAAGCGGCGGCAGCGGCGCAGTAGATCAAGCGCTCCGCTCGGGGCCGGCGCCCGGCGATGCCCACGCAGAGCCAACACCGCCCAGGCCGTGGTCTCAGCGTCATCCTGGCCGGAGCTCGAACTCCAGCCACCGTTGGGATTGCGCGCTTCAAGCAGCCAGTCCAATGCCTGATTTACCTGCTGCTCAAGTCGACGGCTGATGTAGTGCAGGGGCAGATCCGCGAGACGGGCCAGCACGCAGGCTGTGATTCGCGCGTCGCCTTCGCCCGAAGGCAAACCCAGGTCAGGCCAGCGCTCGCCCTGCTGTTGTGACAGGATGAAACCCAAGCCGGCACGAATCGCCTCGCTGTTGGTGCGGCGCAGCGATCCAGTTTCATGCCTATGATGGTCCAATCTTGGTTGTTGCTCGGTCACTTTGAATGCCTCGTTCAGAAGTGCTGCCTGGTGTGTAGTGCGGCCTGGGTCCAAAACGTTTCAGTGCCGGTGCCTCTTTTCGAGTCCGGTTAGTCGCGCGGCCCAACGGGTTAGGTATTTCCCCTTTGTTTTTAATGTGTTGCGAAGGGGTGATGGGAGACGAAACGCCAAGCAATTACTCAGTCTATTCCAGCCAATCGAAGGAGCGGGTCACGGATTTCTTCCACGATTGGTACAGGCGCTCTCTTTTTGAGGCCGGAAGCTGCGGGTTCCAGGTCTTGCTGGCGCGCCAATGCGAGCGCAGCTCGTCTGCATCCTTGAAGAATCCAGTCGCCAACCCCGCGGCGTAGGCCGCGCCCAGCGCCGTCATCTCCTTGGCTTCAGGACGCACGACCGGACAGTCCAGGACGTCAGCCTGAAACTGCATCAGCAGATCATTTTCGATCATGCCGCCGTCCACGCGCAGCAGGTTCAGCTTGATTCCGGAATCATGCTCCATGGCGCAGGCCACGTCGCGAGTTTGGAATGCGGTGGCTTCAAGCACGGCGCGCGCCAGGTGTCCCTTGTTGGCATAACGCGTCAAACCGGCGATCACGCCGCGCGCGGTGTCCTTCCAATAAGGAGCGTAGAGGCCGGAGAAGGCGGGCACAAAGTAAACATCGCCGTTGTCCTCGACTGTCCGCGCCAGGGCTTCAATGTCTGAGCTGGACTTGATGAGCCCCAGGTTATCGCGCATCCACTGCACTAGCGCGCCGGAGATGGCTACGCTGCCTTCCAGCGCATACGTCGCAGGCCGGCTCCCGAGTTTGTAGGCCACGGTCGTCAACAGTCCGTGAACCGATGGCACCAGGCGCTCGCCAGTGTTCAAGAGCATGAAGCAGCCGGTGCCGTAGGTGTTCTTGGCGTCGCCCGAGCTAAAGCAGGCTTGTCCCACCAGCGCCGCTTGCTGATCGCCCAATATGCCGGCGATCGGAACGCCACGGAGTGCGGGCAGAGCGGCGCTGGCAAAGAGCTCGCTGCTGGAGCAAATGCGCGGCAGTATCTGAGACGGGATGTCGAATGCCCGGAGGATCTCCGCGTCCCAGGCCAGGGCTTTCAGGTCCATGAGCTGGGTGCGGCTGGCATTGGTGACGTCGGTTAGGTGAATGCCGCCGTGCGGGCCGCCGGTCAGCTTCCACAGCAGAAAAGTGTCCATGGTGCCGAACAGAATCTCGCCCGACTCCGCCTGGCGGCGCAAACCGGGAACGTTTTCCAGTAGCCATCGGATCTTCAGGCTGCTGAAGTAGGTGGCGAGTGGCAGCCCTGTGGCAGGACGAAACACGTCCTTCCCCAGATCGCGGGAGAGCTTCGCGACATCGGCGGCGACGCGCGTGTCCTGCCAGACGATGGCATTCGCTACCGGCCGGCCGGTGCTTTTGTGCCAAAGCACCGTGGTTTCACGTTGGTTGGTGATGCCGATGGCCGCCAGATCGCCCGGCTGGATCGCGCCCCGTACTAGAGCGTCAGCGATGACCTCCTGCGTACGCTGCCAGATCTCTTCAGGATCATGCTCCACCCAGCCCGGCTGCGGATAGATCTGCGTGTGTTCCTTCTGGGCAGCGGCCACCACTTTCGCGGCGCGATCGAAGACAATGAAGCGGGTGCTGCTGGTGCCTTGATCCAGTGCTCCGACGTAGTTGGCCATGTTGCTCTCGCTGGATGCGACGTGGAGGTTATAACAGGAAAGCAGCCAGCAATCAGCCTCTTTCTCAAATCCCGAAGCGTAGCGAGGGATCCATATCGCCGTTCGGGATCGTGGGTCAATTCTCACCTAAAAGTTTTGAAAGCAGCCTCGGGACCCCATGTGGAAATGTCTTTGAAAAGCGGGATGATCGTCCACTCTCAAAGCGACCAAGATTGTATGGATTCCTCGCTGCCGCTCGGAATTTCAGAGTGTGGGCTGACTGCTGAGTGCTGCTTGCGCACCAATAAATTACAATCTTTCACTACCATGCGCACCTTTGAGAGCCTCTCCGAGCGCGAGATGCTTGCCCTTGCCATTTCGCTGGAAGAAGAAGACGAACGTATTTACGCCGACTTTGCCGAAGGCCTGCGCCAGGATTTCCCCGCTACCGCCAGCATGTTTGACGGCATGCGAGCCGAGGAATCCGGACATCGCCGCCGCCTGATCGAGCTCTACCGGGCGAAGTTCGGCGAGCATATCCCGCTGATCCGCCGCACTGATGTCAAGGGCTTTGTGCACCGCCGTCCCATGTGGCTGACTAAACCGCTGCGTCTCGACGCAGTGCGCAAAGAAGCTGCGACGCTCGAGGTCGAGACCCGGCGCTTCTATGAAAGAGCCGCGGCGCGCAGCGAAGATGCCAGCATGCGCCAGTTGCTGAACGACCTGGCGCTCGAAGAGCGCGACCACGAACACAAAGCCGAAGAGCTGGGCCGCGGCACGCTCGACGCCGCGTCCCGCATCCAGGAAGAAGAAGCCAACCGCAAGCTGTTTGTGCTGCAGATCGTCCAGCCCGGGCTGGCCGGACTGATGGATGGTTCGGTCTCCACGCTGGCCCCGGTCTTTGCCGCGGCGTTTGCCACCCGCGATACGGAGAAGGCGTTTCTCGTGGGTCTGGCAGCGTCCATCGGCGCCGGCATCAGCATGGGTTTCGCCGAAGCTCTCTCCGACGACGGCAGTCTCACCGGTCGCGGGCATCCCTGGATTCGCGGCACGGTCTGCGGACTGATGACCGCTCTTGGTGGCATCGGCCACACATTGCCGTTTCTGATCCCGAACTTCAAGGTGGCGTTCACTGTGGCTGTGGGGGTGGTGCTGGCCGAGCTTGGCACCATCGCCTGGATCCGCCATCGCTACATGGACTCGCCCTGGCTCTCAGCCACGCTGCAGGTCATCATCGGCGGGATTCTGGTGTTCGCGGCGGGCGTGGTGATTGGAAACTCGTAAATGGTATCGACAGAGAAGCACAGCTATCCTCTGGGTGCCGTAGGAAATCGAGCGTTGCCGCACAAAAGAAGTGACTGACAGTTTGTAAGATTTCAGGGGGAGTCAGCGAATGCGTAACCGAATACTGATCCTGTTCCTGCTGCTCAATCTGACAGCTGTATTTTTCGCCCA
>DATFXI010000280.1:0-6274 GCA_035316085.1 Candidatus Angelobacter sp. | reverse complement strand
GGAGCAGGCCATGGTGGCGGCGATCGGCGCCGGGCTGCCGATCACCGAACCCAGCGGCAACATGGTGGTTGACATCGGGGGCGGCACTACCGACATCGCCGTCATCTCACTCAGTGGCATCGTCTATTCGCGTTCCGTGCGTATGGCTGGAAACCAGATGGACGAAGCGATCATGAATTACCTGAAGCGCAAATACAATTTGCTGATCGGCGAGCGCACGGCGGAAACCATCAAAATGGAGATCGGTTCCGCATATCCACTGGATAAGCCGCTGACCATGGAAATCAAAGGCCGCAATCTGATCGAAGGCGTGCCCAAGACCATTACCATTGACGACAGCGAGATTCGCGAAGCTCTGAGCGAGTGCATCAGCACCATCATGAACGCAATCCGTGTGGCCCTGGAGCGCACACCGCCGGAGTTGAGCGCCGACATCAGTGACCGCGGCATTGTTCTCACCGGCGGCGGAGCCCTGCTGAAGAACCTGGACAAGCGCATCCGGGAGGAGACCGGATTGCCGGTGTCCATCGCCGACGATCCGCTGGCCAGCGTGGTGCTGGGTACGGGCAAGATGCTGAGCGACTTCAAGCTGCTGCGGAAGATTTCAATCGAATAAACGCAAGGAGCACTCAGCATTCAGCACTCAGCATTCAGCCGTTGAGGTGTTTCGATTCCGGGATGCAGGTTAAGTCTGGAGATGGCTGAATGCTGAGTGCTGACTGCTTGTTATGGAAAACTTCTTCAGCCGGTACAAGAACCCCCTGGTGCTGATGGCAGTGCTTTTCATCCAGGTGATCGCGCTGGCCACTCAAGTCAAGCGCCCCGAGAGCGGAAGAGCGTCGGGTCCGGGGGGCACGCGGCTGATCCGCGTGTGGACTGTCACCGCTATTGCGCCGCTGGAACGCGCGCTAGTGGTCACGGGACATTTCTTCCGTGATACCTGGCACGATTACGTCGATCTCCACGACGTACGCCGGCAGAACCGCGAACTCCAGGACGAACTGGCGCGCATGCGCCTGGAGCAAGTCCGTCGTCAAGGCGATGCTGACCAGGTGCGCCGCCTGCGTGCGCTGCTTGATTTCAAAGAACGTTACGTGGGCCAGACTGTCGCGGCGCAGGTGATCGGGACCAGCGGCAGCGACCTCATGCGCACGGTGCAGATCGATAAGGGCTCAAGCTCCGGCGTCACGCCCAACATGGCGGTCATCACTCCGGACGGCATCGTGGGCAAGGTGAAGGATGTTTACAAATTCAACTCCACCGTGCTGTTGATCAACGACCGCGAGAGCGGCGCCGGAGTGATCCTCCAGAATTCCCGGCTGCACGGCATCCTGCGCGGCAGCCCTCAGGGCTTCCTGCAGGTCAGCGACATCATGTCTGACGAAAAAGTTGACGTAGGCGAGCCGATCATCACCAGCGGCGGCGACAAAGTCTATCCCAAAGGGCTTCCTGTCGGCACTGTGGTGCATGTTGCTTCTGACAGCGAAGGCGGCCCGTTTCTTGCTGTGCGCATCAAGCCCGCCGCCCACCTCGACCGCCTCGAAGAAGTCCTGGTCGTGACCAAGATTGCCGAGGAAGGTCCAGTCGCCGCGGATGATGGAGCGCCGCGCCGAGCTGCTGATATCCTGTCCCAGCGCTTGCCCAGCGTCCAAAAGCCGGTTGATCCCGCGGCTAACAAAACTGCCGGCAACGCCGCTGCGAACACAGCTGCCAGTACAAGCCGGGGTGCCGCTTCCGCGAATCCTTCGCCCAGCCCAGCTGGCGCCACCAAAAAAGTGGCGACAGACAATTCCGCCGCGACCGTGGCCCTGCCAACCGTGACCCCTGCAAACGCGACCAAACTCAAGCCGAAGCCAAAGGCGACGCCTTCACCCAGCCCCGATGAAACAACGCCGCCGAAGGCGGATGAGAAACCGCCGGCAGCGGAGAAGCCCCCGCGATGAACTACGCCGTCTCCATGACGTCGCGTGAGGAAATCGAAGTCCACCGGTTCAGTTGGCCGGTCTCGATTGGCATTCCCCTCCTGGCCATTTTTATTCAGGTTTTTGTTTCCAAGTGGCTGACGTTCATCAAAATCTTTGATCTGCCGCTGCTGGTGACGATCTTTTTTGCGGTGGCTCGCCGCCGCCCTATCCCCGGGTTAGTCACGGGAGCACTGATCGGTACCGTGCAGGATGTCTTCTCGAGCCCGGTCATAGGGCTGAACGGAATTGCCAAGACCATGATCGGCTATCTCGCGTCGTCGTTGGGCGTCCGGATTGACGTGGAAAATCCCGGCTCGCGCTTCATCATGACTTTTGTCTTCTGCATTCTCCACCGCATCATCTACATGATCATTGATCTGGGCCTGGTGGGGGGCAACGAACCCTGGCTGTGGGGACACACCGTACTCTCGGCCATAGTCAACGCCCTGCTGGCCGTCGCCTTGTTTGCAGTGCTGGATCGGTTCAAATTGCGGTAAGTGATCCATTTCAGCCGCCAGAACTCCTAAAGCCGCACCTGTGAAATAAATTCGTCCGCGCGGACCGTCTTCGACTCTAAGACTACTATGGTCAAGCTTGTCTACTGCATCACCAAGAAGAAAGACCTAACCGACGCTGCATTCTTTCGCTACTGGAAGAACGTTCACGGCCCGATCGGCGCGCGGATTCCGGGAGCGCGGAGAATTGTGCAGAGCCACCGCGTGACGGTCCCTGGAGATAAACACCGTCCGGATTACGACGGCATGGTGGAACTGTGGTTTGACGACGCGGAGGCTTTGCTCGCGGCCCGCCAATCAGTGGAATGGAAAGCCTCGAGCGACGATGAATTGAACTTCATCGACCACGGCAAAGTCGCCTACTTTGTAACCGAGGAACACGTCATCCTGGGCTAGAACGCAGCCTGTCCGGGCGATCAATTACGCAGCGAAACAAGTTCACATGGTCTCATCAGGTTATGATGAAACGAATGTCCTCCAGTCTCAGGCTTCCGGTCCGCCGATCCGCCATCATCGTGGCGCTGACTCTAGCGGCTTGTCCGGGCACGGGATGGCCGCAGGACGCCAAGAGTGACTGCCCACTGTCCAAACAAATCGACCTGCACACCAGGAAAGGAACAGTGCCTATCGCGAGCGTTGGCGACGCAGTGTTTTTTGAAGCCGGTCTGGCCATCGACGCCGACGGCGCACCCAATGCCTATGGCCCGCACAATAAGGGTTTGGACTTGAACGTACATGCCCGTGGCCAGAACGGTTGGGCCGGCGTCCTGGCCGATGCACATGGCAATCCAGTGCTCCAGAAACGCGGCGCGTACCGCGGTTATTACGTTTCCACCACTTCACTGGAAGACGCAAGCACCAGCAACGATGCCGATCCTAAGAAGTATGTGGACGCGAGACGAATTCCGTATATCGTCTTGCCAGGGGAGCTTGCCGAGAGCTTCGGCATCCGTCTGGGTGACTTCGCGGTGGTCAGCAACCAGAGGAATGGACGGATCGCGTACGCCATCTATGCTGACGTGGGACCTGCCGGAAAACTCGGCGAAGGTTCGATTGCGCTCGCCAAAGCGCTGGGGTTACCCTCGAATCCGCGCGGTGGCGCCGTCGAAGGGGGCGTTTCGTTCCTGGTGTTCCCGGGTTCCGGCCGCGGGCCCGGAAAGCTTCGCACGCGGAAAGAGATCAACCGCTCAACTGCCCGTCTCTATAGGACTTGGGGTGGCACGAAGCGGCTCTATTCCTGTGAACACTGAACGCAATCATCACAGCAGGTGGTTGGGAGCGAAGCGAATGAGCTGCGCGTCGCAAACTGCCGTGAGCTATAATGACGCCGCCGGGCAGGGTAGAGAACGCAGCATGGGGGCATCACGCCTTGAAACTTTCCTTTTCCGTAGCACTCTTCGTGTCTCCACACTCCTGGCCCTGGCCCTTTTGCTTTCCGGCTGCGCCAAAGAACTGCTGATGTGTCCGCGCGTGGTGAAGGTCCCGGCGCCGGAGTTGCCGGAGGTACATCCCGCCCCGGTGTTGTTCGGCACGGACCGGCTGCCCGAGTCACGGGAGAAGCTAACGTTCTCGAGTGCTCTGAATCCTTCGGGCGATCACATGAGTTACGGCGTGAAGTGTGAAGACCCTGCGCGCGCCAAAGCGGCGTGCGACGTGGAGTCGTTGGCTCTCGATCGCAGCCAGTTTCTAGACCGGATCGCGAATGCCAAAGGCGATATTGTGCTCTACGTCCACGGATTCAACTACACGTTTGATGAGTCCCTAGAAGTCGCGTTGAGCATCGTGGAGCGCGCTAGATTCCCCGCAACCCCGGTGGCTTACAGCTGGCCTTCGCAGGGGAGAGTCGGTGGCTACGGCGTCGACTACGACATGAGCGAGTGGACGGTTGACCATCTCGCGGCCTTCATTCGCGATATCACGCCTGCCGTTCCCGCCGGACACCAACTCCACTTCGTGAGCCACAGTATGGGAAACCGGGCATTGCTGCTGGCGTTGTCGCGGCTGGACCTCGCCGATCCCCGGTTCGGCCAGCTGATCCTCATCGCTCCCGACGTGGACGCGCAAATTTTTGCGGAATTGATGGCCCACTCAGGCCCCTTCCGCCGCAAGACGATGTACGTTTCGCAAAACGACTGGGCTTTGCATGCCGTGAGCATCCTGCATTCCGGCGCTATCCGCGCCGGCGACGCCAGAAAGCAATACACAGTCCTGAGCGGCGTGGACACTGTTGACTTGTCGCCGCTGAAGGCCGGTGTCACCGGGCACTCGATCTACGACTACTCGCAGCTGGTGTTCGAAGATCTGGGAGCGGTATTGAAGGATGAGGCGATCACGGGAAGGCACCTGACGGCATGCACCGTCAAGAGCGTCGCAGCCGCGAACCGGGTCAACGGCACCTCGCTGCCCTGCGTGGTGTTTCGGATGCCTTCGAAATGATCAAAACCCTGAACCACGGAGGACACGGAGGAACACAGAGAAATGGCACGTTTTGGCTGCCCTCCGTGATCCTCTGCGTCCTCTGTGGTTGAGATTTTCTGCCGGTAGCCGGTGCCGGTCGTCCTTCAGTAACCTGGGTTAAGGCTTTCGACTATCCCGCCGTCCGGTGAATTGAGGTACTCTAGATACGAGGGCGTCACTCACCTTCCCAAGCGGTTTCTGCTGAGGAGGACGGCAGAACGCAACAGGCATGCTCGGTCGCGAAACAAAAATCACGCAAAGCAAATTTACCGTAGTCCAGTACACAATTCTGATCGTGTTTCTGGCGCTAGCGTACGGGCTTTGGCGGTTGCAGGTGGGCCGCAGCGACGAATACACGGTGCGGGCGGAACAGAACACGATCAAATCCGTGCCGATTTTGGCGCCGCGCGGCAAAATCCTGGACCGCGATGGCCAGATCATCGTGGACAACTATCCTTCGTTCTCCGCGCTGCTGCTGCGCGACCAGGTCAGGGACCTGAACGCCGATGCCCGGAAGATCGCTGACGGCCTGCACATTTCTGCTGCCGAGATTTTGGAAAAAGTCCGCCGCGACCAACTGGCCAAAGTGCCTGCCTTCCGGCCCATCATCGTCAAGGCTGACATCACTCCGGACGAGCGTGCGTTCATTGAGGCCCATCGCGACGAGTTTCCTGAGCTCGAAACCATGATGGTTTACCGCCGGCTGTATCCCAAAGACGGATTCATGGCCCACCTGATCGGGTACGTGGGTGAAGTAAGCGACGACGAGCTCAAGTCAGGCAGATTCGATGGCTACCAACCGGGTGACGTGGTTGGGAAAGCTGGTGTCGAAGCTCAGTACAACGACACGCTGAAAGGTGTGGATGGAGCCAGGAAAGTAATCGTCAACAGTAAGGGGAAAGAGGTCGGGCGGCCGAAGGACCCCAACACCCCGGTGGTGCCGGGGCAGAAACTGAGGTTGACGATTGATCTTGATCTCCAGAAAGCCGCCGAGTTGGCGCTGGAAGGGAAGAACGGCGCGATTGTGGCGCTGAATCCGCGCAACGGAGAAGTGCTGGCCATGGTCAGCCGGCCGACGTTCGACCCCAACCAGTTTGCCGTCCGCATCTCGCGCGATGAGTGGAACCAGCTGACCAACGATCCCGCGCACCCGCTGTTGAACAAAGCCATCCAGGCGCAAGTCGCCCCGGGATCTGTGTTCAAGATCATCATGTCCGTGGCCGGTTTGCAGGAAGGCGTGGCCCAGACGCTGAAGGTGAACTGCCAGGGCGGAGGTATCTTCTTCGGAAGTTACCACCAATGCTGGGTGAAGGAAGAACATCGTGTGCACGGTCCGGT
>DATFXI010000279.1:0-2811 GCA_035316085.1 Candidatus Angelobacter sp. | reverse complement strand
GGTCCTGCGTGGGGAAGCCAGGATGAAACTTCAAGGGAAGCGGCTGTGTGGGATCGATGCCGGAGTTGAACTGCGAGGCCACGCCTGGGTTGTAGACGGTGTTGGTCTGCGCCTGCGCCTGCGACATCTCCACTGCGATCTGCGGTGAAAACTGCGTGAACCGTTGGTGTGCCCAGATCGGTCCGGGCGGTCGTCCTTCAATGGGACCAGTCAACCCGGTTTGTCCGCCGACCAACGCCGGATCCAGCGGCTGCTGTGTCTGGTTGGCCTGGGCCGTGGGTGCCGGCGTAAGGAACGTGAACGGATTTGGATTGCGCGCGATCACGTCAAAGCGGGGCATCGCTGTGGAGAAAGGCTGTACGCCAAACAGCGGGCTGGGTGGCGCGCCGGTCGGAATGCTGTTGCCCGGACCACTCGCGGCGTGGGCGCTGGTGACGAAGGGGCTCAGGCCGTGGATAGGGGCAAGGGCGCCGCCGGCTGTGATCAGGCCCCACTTGACCAACTCACGCCGCGTTACTTTTCCCTGCGAGAAAGCCTTGACGATCTCCGCGCGATTGTTGCGCGCGTTCCCGGCTTCTCTGATTCGTGCTTTGGAGGACTTCTCCGATAAAAAAAATCCGTCGTTTCTATCAATGGTCATAAATGGCGCTCCGCAAGCGGCAATCCTGCAAAAGGTTTCCGCGCAATTTAAGACGAGCCTCACCCAGCGACTGCGTAGCCAACCGCCGGCAGCCTCGTAGTCAATGTCAGGGGCGGCTGAACGCGAGCGTCCAGCAGTCCAAAGTTTCACCGGAGCCGCATCGAGCCAAAACAGCAACCGGCAAAAGAGCCGCTAGTTTTTCATTGATGGCCTCGGCAAGCACCTCCAACTGGTCCGCGCCACTGAGACGCGACTAGTGCAGTGCTCAAGACCTAAGCACGATTCAGCTCTAGCTGCATTCCCGCTAAGAGAACACAGCTCAAGCGCTGAGTCGTGCCCGGAAGGAAACATCAAGACAACCAGTGAACTGTTGACAGCCCGCAACTGTCAGCAGATCAATTCCTGGCGGCGGTGGAAAAATGTTTGGTGAGGACCTTCGCTGCCTCTCTGAAAAGGCGCGATTTTCTTTGCTCCGCCGACAGAAACCTTTCTGGTAGAAACCGTGGCGACATTGTGAACCTGTAACCTGATCAAATCTGTTCAAAATTGAACACATTTAAGTAAAAGTTATGTAAAGTCGCTGTTCGTTTTGGGACAAAGCGCGCAATCGCGCTAAAGGCGCTACTTGTCGCCCGAAAGCACTTCTCGAAGTGAGTTGCGGACGAGAAAACTTCCACGGTAATGACCGTCATAATCGATCAGGCCCCTCTTGCGAAAGCTGTTCATAAAAAAACTCACCCTCGACCTTGTAGTGCCGACGATCTCCGCCAGGGTCTCCTGGCTCACCTTGGGTATCCGGATCTCCGATTGCGCCGGATCGTCAAAGCTGGCGAGCAACAGCAGCACGCGCGCCAGCCGCTTCTCACTGTTGTGAAAGAGGCGGTCCACCAGGTCTTCCTGCATACGCACATTGCGCGAGACGACGAACGACAAAAACAAGTTGAAGAACTGCGGGTGGGAGCGGAGCAATTCGATCATCGCGGCGCGCTCGGTTCTGAGCAGGGCACACTCTGAGATCGCGATCGCTGCAGTCGTCCGCAGGTGCCGGCCCTGGGCCACGCATTCTTCGCCGAGAAAGTCGCCCGGCCGCAAGAGCGCGATGGTAGCCTCTTTCCCCTCGGGAGAAACTGTCGCGAGCTTGATGCGGCCCTTGAGGAGATAGAAAACGCAGTCGGCGGGCATGGCCTGGTAGAAGAGCGCTTCTCTCTTCTTCAAGCGAAGCGTGGTGCTCACGCCCGAGGCGCGCAGCCATGTAACCGGATCATTCTGCCGCGCCGGCCCGGCTGCAGCGTGCTCCTGACTTGCAGGCGGGACCATTGGATCATCCGTCTTACGTCTTACATCCATCCGTTATGGCTCATCCTAGTCGAAAACCCACCGATTTGAACCAGCTTTTTCAAGACCGCGCACGCTGCGATGTGCAGAGCGCCCATCGCAATCCAGCCAGTGGCGCGAGCGCGCCTCGCCCTTCATCGCGGCCGGTCGGGCAATAAATGAAGGTGGATGATCACCGCGTACCGTGAAGGATGACCATCCAACTTCCAAGTCGTGCAGCTTGCATTCTAAGGTGTGCCACAACATCCTGGCCGCGCTCCAGGAACTTTTGAGTGAACCGCTTGCCGCTTCTGCTATCACTCAGGACGATTCACGATAGTTACATGTGCCCCCTGAGGGATAGTTCATCGGACTTTTTTCGAAGCTGGATAACTTGCGCCAGAGAGGACGGACCCTTAAATTACCCAGCCCGTTGCAGATTCACGAGGGAGCGATTCTAGGTTGTCCTCGCCGGCTGACCTCCTTCCACTGGCGTTGCTGTTGGCGCTCAAGGCTGCTCATGCGACGGCCGCATCTGTCGATAAACACGGTTGCCGGCCAGGCCACGCCGCGAACGGCCGGGGTGCAGAGAAGAAAGCCAGGCTCATCCATATCCTTGCGATCAAAATGGCTCGCACGTGGATCCATGGCTTGTCAGAGCTGGTAGGAGTTCTAGTTGTAATGCCGGTAAGAAAGATCATTGGTCGCCATCCCTTCAATCCCCGGAGCCATCTTGCTCGGGTAAAGTGCGTTGGTTGAATCACACTCGCGGACACGCAGCCGCATCACCATGTCGCCTGTTGTGGAGTGTGCACGTGCTCTGGGGTCGATGAAAGCACCTGGCAGTAGTGCGACCG
>DATFXI010000278.1:0-2596 GCA_035316085.1 Candidatus Angelobacter sp. | reverse complement strand
TTCGCCGTTCCATAAAAATTCCCGTCGTCCCCCAATGTCAGAGGAGTCTGTACGGACCAACCGTCGGCACCATTTGGCAACGAGTAAAAGTTATAGCGCTTGGTCAACGCACCCGCTGGCGTAATCGTGAAGATGGTGCCTTCTTGTTTGGTGCCACCCCCAATTGTTGTTCCATAAAAGTTCCCGTTCGGGCCGCTACAAGGCCAGCTTCTGGATTCCTGCCTTCCTTCACGCAATCGGTTTTCGCGCAAAAGCTGAACACCAACTTGAACTGGCCGCTCAAAGTAACTTGGAACATTGTCCCGCAACCACTCGCGCAAAATGTGTCCCCTCCGTTTTCCGTCACCCCATAAAGCTTTCCGTCCACCCCCTGGACGAGCGCCCCAACGGGACGTGAACGATCCGCACAATTTGCTTGTGCGCAGAAGCTGTAGAGTGTGGTGAACTTTCCCGAAGGCGTCAGTTCGAAAATGGTGCCGCCATGGTTGGCCCCGCGTAGATTGGTAGTCCCGTATAGGTTGCCGTTGCTGGCTTGCATCAGTCCGCTTGGAGAAAGGCCATCCGGGCAGTTCTTTTGGGTGCAAAAGCTGTAAAGCGTAATCACCTTGCCAGCTGGGGTAATTTCGAAGATCATTCCACAGCCCGACGATCCGCAAAACGTACCGGCCCCGCCACCGGATATTCCGTAGAAACTCCCATTGAGACCTTGTATGACCGGTCCCAGCCCGGAACCATCAGTTCCTTCGAAATCAATCAGGGCTGTAAAGGTTTGCGCCGACAGAACTGAGGTTGCAAGACAGAGCAACCCCACAACAACCAGAGCCTTCCACGAACCTGCCTTCATAAATCCTCCCTCCGGTCTCTGCCGGAAGCGTTGTAATCAATGGGGTTCCAAGTTATTCAGGCGCTGGCTTGCGATGTCTCAGCTGCGACTTCACGTGGAGACAGTTATCCGCTGAGGTTTCTTCTCCAGATTCGAACTTAGAAATCCACGAAGGGGCGACCTTGCGAGTGTGAACAGAAATGGGCCCAACTACATTGCTTAGGGGAGGAGGAAACTTACGGTGTACGTGACGACCACAGACGCCAACCACGTGTAGTGCAGCATTATGTAGCTGAGCCGAGCGGCTGTCAAATAGAACATTGGCTCTTTGTCGTTAGCACATCAAATGTCCGGTCGAGTTAGCACGTGATATGTCCGCTTTGCAGGCGGTGAAGATAGGAGACCATGCGGGGCATGGACTCTTATCCGAAGGCCGCCATGGAGCGGGCGATGAAAATACAGGAAGTGATTTTGCGGGCGATGGCGAAGAAGATCACGTGGTGGCAGGCGGCGGAGATACTTGGTTTTAGCGACCGGCATCTGCGGCGCATGCGCGAGCGTTATGAGCAGTTTGGCTATGAAAGTCTGTTCGATCGGCGGCGCAGTCAACCCTCTCCCAAGCGGGTACCCTTCGCCCAGGTGGAGAAAGTGCTGGCCCTGTATCGGGAGAAATATTTCGATCTGAACGTGCGGCATTTTCACGAGAAGTTACGCGAGCAGCATGCCATCGATCTGAGTTACACGTGGGTGAAGACGGTGTTGCAAGGGGCTGGATTGGTGGCACGGCAGCGGCAGCGGGGTGTGCATCGCAAGCGCCGGGCGCGGCGGCCCTTGCCGGGCATGCTGCTGCACATCGATGGGAGCCATCATCAGTGGTTCCAGGACGAGCGCTGGTATGACCTGATCGTCATCCTAGATGACGCTACCAGCGAGATCTACTACGCGCAGCTGAGCGAGGAGGAATCGACGCTGACGGTAATGGCGGGGCTCAAGGAAGTGATCGCCGGCCAGGGAGTGTTCTGTGCTCTGTACAGTGATCGCGGCAGCCATTTCTGGCTAACGCCGAAGGCGGGCGGCAAAGTCGATCCGCATCGTCTGACGCAAGTGGGACGAGCGCTGCGCGAGTTGGGAATACAGATGATTCCTGCTTACTCACCGCAGGCGCGAGGACGTTCGGAGCGCAATTTTGGTACCTGGCAAGGACGTTTGCCGCAGGAGTTGCGGCTGCGCGGAATCCGTACGGTAGAGGCCGCGAATCGCTTTCTGCGCGAGCAATATATCGGCGAGTTCAATGCGCGCTTTCAGGTGCCGGCGGCGCAGCGGGGCAGCGCGTTTGTGCGCCGCTCGAGCCGAGACCTCGATCTGATTTTCGCGCTGCAGTTCGAACGTACGGTGAACCGCGACAACACGGTAAGCATCCAGAACCTGCGCCTGCAGATTGAACCGGTGCGTTGGCGAGCTACCCTGGCCGGCTGCATGGTGACGGTGCATCAACACCTGGACGGAACCTTCACCATCACGCACGGTCCTCAGCGTCTCGGGCACTACAGTGCGGAAGGAGTGTCTTTGCAGCCAGCAAAAATCGGCGCGCCAAGGGCTGTGGAAAAGACGCGAGGCGGAAAAGTCATAAACCCGACTTTCCCGTCTCGCTTGGAAATCCCGCAAACACCGCGGGATTCCCACTTTCCCACAGCCTCGACGGCGGCTGGCGATTAACTTGAACCGGACATTTCACTTGCTACTAAAACCGGACATTTTAATTTGCTACCAACA
>DATFXI010000277.1:0-5570 GCA_035316085.1 Candidatus Angelobacter sp. | reverse complement strand
TTAAATGAGATTTAGGCCCGAAGGATATTCTTGAACGGAACTGCTGCTCTGTCAACGAATTGCAGTATGCCGTTCGGCCAATGAACCTTTCTACATACGTTAGCAGCACTTCAGCACCCTTTTTCCAAGCATTTACGCCGTAACCCCAGCCGAAAGACCCTGTACCTTCGGTAGTGTGCTCGCCCACGCCTTGAGCCGCGGGTGAGCGAAGCGAAACCGTGCTGTTGGATCTCGGGCTTTGAAGGGGCATAGCTTCAGCCGTGGCGTTTAAGAGCCCCATAAGATAGGGGCTTCAGCCCCCTGAGGTTTTTCAAGATCGCCATCCGATCCAGGAGTCTCTTCTCAGTTTTTATGCGCCCAGTGCAGCGCATCTAATCATGAATGAACCCGGATCGGGAGCCAGCATCGCTTCCTTCGCCGGATTCCTCGCGGCCGTCGGGGGTCACCCGACGTGTGCTCTCCTGGCTACTGCTCGCGGCTGGAGCTGGGCTCCTCCTCTATACTGGGGGCCAATACTGGCGGATGTTCTCTCGCCAGCAGCAGATGGAAGTTCAATGGCAGCGGCAGCAGGCCGCTCCCGCGTCTCCTGGCTTAGCTGGCCCGGCGCTCACGCGCCTGCAAATTCCTAAGATCAACCTTGACGCCATCGTCGCGGAAGGCACTTCACGCCAACTGCTTTTGGAGGGCCCAGGACATCTGGAACACACCGCCCTGCCCGGAGAGCGCGGCAATGCCGTGATCACAGCTCATCGCGACACGTTCTTCCGTCATGTCTTTGAACTTGAGGTGGGCGATGAAATCGTCGTTCAGCGCCACGGCCGGTCATTCCGCTATGAAGTTACTGGCAAGAAAGTTGTGAAGCCGGAAGACGTGAGCGTGATCGCTCCCAGCAGCGAGGCAAAACTGACTCTGATTACTTGTTATCCACCCAATTACATTGGTCCCGCACCGGAACGGCTGGCGGTGTTCGCGAAGTTGAGAAATTGACGCCCAATAGTTAGGGATTCTCCAGATGGCACTGACTAAGTGCAACTCAGATTTCTTGTTGGTCGCCAGTTATTGGCACAACCACCAGCTCGTTTATTGAAAGTCGGGAGGCTTTTACAATGAGCTTGTGAGCAAACCAGACGTCATCGTTGCCGGCGCAGGGATCATTGGTGTTTCCGTTGCGCTAGAGCTCCGCCGGCGCGGAGCCGAGGTGGTGGTCCTGGAAAAAGGCGAGCCAGGCCGTGAAGCCTCACCTGCGGCCGCGGGTTGGTTGGCTTTCGCTAATCCGGAAACGCCGCCCCCCTTGCGCCCCTTGGCGCTGGCCAGCGCGAAGCTTTTTCCGGAATATGTGGCCGATCTCGAAGAATCCTCCTCTGTGAAAGTTGACTTGCGCCGCCACGGCACCATTGCTTTCCTGCGCGGCACGGAGATCCCGCCGCACTATCGCATGCTTTCGCTGGATGAACTGCGCCGGCTGGAGCCCGCTGTCGATGCGGCAGGACGCCATGCATTTTTCGCCGCCGAAGGCAGCGTTGATCCCGCGCTGCTGATGCAGGCAGCTCTGCGATCGGCGGCCCGGCATGGCATCGAGATACGCAGCCACTGCGCGGTGGAAGCGCTCGCTGGTAGCGGCTCACAGGTGGAAGTCCGGACCCGCGCAGAGAGGCTTACCGCAAAGACCGTGATTGACTGTCGCGGTGCCTGGTCAGGCGTGCCGGTGAAACCGCGGAAAGGACAGGCTCTGTATCTCCAACCGGACTGTACGGATTTGCTGCAGCACGTGGTAGCTTCGCCTGAGGTCTACCTCGTGCCGCGCAGCTCGGGAAAGATTTTCGCCGGCGCCACCGTGGAAGACGTGGGCTATGACAAAACAGTGCAGCCGGAAGTCATCCGACAATTGCACGCAGCAGCGGCGCGTTTGGTCCCTCAACTCGCGTCCGCCACGGTGATCGAATGCTGGGCTGGACTACGTCCGGGCACCCCGGACGATCTTCCTCTTCTCGGAGCGACCGCCACGCCCGGCCTGTTCCTGGCTAGCGGCCATTTCCGCAACGGCATCCTGTTGGCGCCGGTGACGGCGCGCATCATGGGTGATCTCGCGATGGGGAAAGGCCCGTCCGCCGATATTTCCGCGTTCTCGCCGCTGCGTTTTGCCCCCATTCCGGCGTGATTTTGAAATTTCAGCAAGTTCGCTAAATTCATGAAAAAATAGGCCTGTGGATTGGCAGTCACTGTTTTTCCAACTCCTGGTGAAACTGGGTACCGCCGCGGCTGTGGCCAGCGTGCTGGGCCGCGCCCGTGAGTTCAAAAAGCTGCTCTTTGCTGAGCGGCGCTCCCGGCGTAAGAACGTTTTGTTTACCCTCTTTACTTCTATTCCCTTCGCTGTCCTTGTTTATACCCGCTGCCGGGCCAAGTACCTGCAGGCGGCGGACGTGGGCGTGGACATGGGATTTGAAGCTTCTATCCTCATCGGCGTCATCGGCGGCCGGGTGGCCGGCACCCTGGGCGGCGCGATCATGGCGCTTCCGGCCACGCTTCACGGGGAATATCTCACCCTGCCTGTGAACGTGGTGGCTGGTCTGCTGGCCGGCTCGCTCCGCCACTTCTGCCGCAACGAAGAAGAAATTTGGACTTTTTCTCCTTTTCTTGACATGAGCGTGTACCGCTGGCTGAAACGCAACCTGCGCCATCCGCGGGTTGACTGGCAGACGGCGTTTTTCCTGATCATCGTGGCCTTGCAGGCTGCCCGCTTGGAATTGCGGGTGGCAGCGCCCAAGGGTTTGTTTGCTCTCGGTCCTGACGACCTGCCTTCCCCAGTTCCGTTGGCGCTCATGCTGGGGCTGGCCGGCGTGATTGCCACGATTTCCATTCCCATCAAGATCTGGAACAACGCCCGCATTGAGATGAAGCTGGAAGAGCAGGAACGCCTTCTCCTGGAGGCCCGCCTGGATGCGCTACAAAGCCAGATCAATCCTCATTTTCTTTTCAACACGCTGAACTCCATCTCTTCGCTGGTGCGTTTTGATCCGGACCGTGCGCGCGACTTGATCGTAAAGCTCTCCAAGATCCTTCGCCGCCTTCTCGGCAAACATGATGAGTTTGTGCAACTCCGGGAAGAAATCGAATCGGTTGACGATTATCTGGACATCGAGGTGGCCCGCTTTGGCCGCGACAAGTTGCGTGTCTATAAACATTTGAACCCCGACACGCTCGACGTCATTATTCCTTCCATGCTGCTGCAGCCGCTGGTGGAAAACAGCATCAAACACGGGCTGCAACCTAAAGTCGACGGTGGCAGCATCACCGTGCGCAGCCGCTTGCAGGAAGGCAAGCTGGTGATTCACGTGGAAGACGACGGCGTAGGCATGAGCGCGCCCCCTGCAGTGGCGGCGCAAACCGGCTCCGGGCGCGGCATCGGCATGATCAATGTGGCGGAACGTTTGCACGTGCTCTTTGGCGACGAAGGCAAGATGACGGTCCAGAGCCGCGACGGCCATGGCACGCTGGTGATTGTGGAATTGCCCGTGTTACAACAGGAAGAGAGCGCCGCGTCCGTGGCTTACGCCGCGCGTTCCAGCACTCGCTCGTAAAACTTCTCGTATTCGGGAATGATCTTACTAGTGCAAAAGCGCGACTGCGCTTCCCATCGCGCCAGTTGCCCCATCTCGCGCAGGCGCTTTTCGTCAGACAAGATCTCAATGGCGTACTTGGCCATAGTTTCCACGTCGCCCACCTGGGCCAAAAAGCCGGTGCGCCCGTGTTCGATCACTTCCGGCACGCCGCCGACAGCGGTGGCCACCGCCGGCACCTCAGAAGCCATGGCTTCCAGCGCCGCCAGGCCGAATGATTCCAGCTCGCTGGGCATAAGCATCAAGTCAGCAATGGAGAGCTTTTCGTTCACCCGATCCACCTTGCCAAGGAACTCCACTTTTTCCCGCAATCGTTTCTTGTTCACCAGCCACTCAGCGCGGGAGCGCTCGGGGCCGTCGCCCATCAACAGCAGCCGCGAAGGCACTTTTTTCTGCACGCGATCGAAAACTTCGATTACGTCGCTGAGCCGCTTGACCGGGCGGAAATTGGATACGTGCACCAGGACGCGCTCATCTTTGCCGGCAAATTCCGCGCGCCGTTCGGGCGAATTCGCATTCCGCTTATAGGTGTCGCAGTTGACGAAGTTGTAAATGACTTCAATCGGATTGCGGATTTCGAATTCCTGCAGCGTGCGTTGCTTCAGATAATTGGAGATGGCGGTGACGCCATCGCTCTGCTCGATGGAGTAGCGCGTCACCGGAAGGTACGAGCGGTCGGCGCCAACGATGGTGATATCCGTCCCGTGTAGCGTCGTCACGAACGGCAGCTTTCGGCTCTTTCCGTTGCCTTGAGCAGCAAGCATCTGCTTGGCCAGCAGCGCGCTCACTGAGTGTGGAATTGCGTAATGCACGTGCAGCAGGTCCAAGCCATAGATCTCGGCCACTTCCGCCATGCGCGTGGCCAGGGCCAGATCATACGGTGGATATTCAAACAGCGGATACAGCGAGACCGTGACTTCATGGAAAAAAATCTGCGGATGCTGGGTGTTTAGCCGGATCGGCTGCTGGTAGGCGATGAAATGCACCTCATGCCCCCGCTCCGCCAGCTCGATGCCCAGCTCCGTGCCCACTACGCCGCTGCCGCCGTAGGTGGGATAGCAAGTGATGCCGATTTTCATTTGTTCCTGTCGCTTCGCTCCACACCGCTACAGGGCCTTCCCTTGGCCATCATCCTTCTGCTCCTGCTGCACGCGGCTCGGCGGCCCCTGGGCCTCGCCGCGAGATTTCGTCATAACTTTCTGTCGCTTCGCTCCACACCGCTACAGGGCCTTCCCTTGGCTATCATCCTTCTGCCCCTGCTGCACGCGGCTCGGCGGCCCCTGGGCCTCGCCGCGAGATTTCGTCATAACTTTCTGTCGCTTCGCTCCACACCGCTACAGGGCCTTCCCTTGGCTATCATCCTTCTGCCCCTGCTGCACTCTGGGGCACCATTCGCTCCTGATTGAGCAGATCTTCTGCCGCCAATCTTTGATTCAACTCCATACTGCGGGATTCACGATTGTTTTAAAGGTCTGCGTACGAGATCATCTCGATTCCATGCTCGGCGATCGCCTCTTTTGTTGACTCAGACGTAAGCGCCTCCAGCTCCACCTGGCGCGATTCCACCAAGCGCGTGCCCGTAGCTCTCAGGTCGGCGTCGGCGTATCCGGGATGGCACACCAGCTCCCAGGTCCCTTCAGGCAGGGCGTCGAGAATCGCCAGCAACATTCCCTGGTCGAGCTTTCCCGTGGCTGCAATGCCGACGGTGCCATCGGTTGTTCTCATTCTCTCTTCCTGAATCGCCCGGCGAAACTCTCGAGCAAACATTTGGAACGTGGCGACGCCGGCCGCCCGCAACCACAGGCCCGGCGCGGACGCGACCACTCTCATGGGCCAGCTGCGCACCGGCTCAAACGGATTGCGGACTGCGCGAATTCCGCAAGCTCTCGCTGCTTGCAAGACCGGACGCAAGACTTGGGGAAACATGTGAGTATGTTTGTGACTGTCCACGTG
>DATFXI010000276.1:0-22745 GCA_035316085.1 Candidatus Angelobacter sp. | reverse complement strand
AAACTCCGGCCATGCGGGGACGGTCGGCAGCGGATCCTGCTTGTCCGGCAACAGACCCCAAAGCGCGGGATGATGCCAGCAGAGGTCGTGGCCCGTGCTATCGCGATGCACGCGGATACCTTGCCGGAGTTTCTTGGCCTCCGCGATCAGCTCCTCGCGCGACATCCGATTCAGGTCTTCGTCCATAACGTGTCTAGCTCTTCTTCCCTCCCGGCCCGGCGGCGCGCACGTTGGCCGGCGCGTCAAACTTCTCGAAGTTCTTGGCAAAGCGGGCGGCAAGATCGGCAGCTGCCTTGTCGTACGCGGTTTTGTCTTTCCAGGCTTCGCGCGCATTCAGGAATTCCGGCGGCACTCCGGGCACGGACTTAGGCACGCTCAACCCGAATGCCGGATCAGGAACAAACTCCACATGATTGAGTTGGCCTTCGATGGCGGCCCGAACCATGGCCCGGGTGTAAGGCAGTTTCATACGCGCGCCCACACCGTACGGCCCGCCGAACCAGCCTGTGTTTACCAGCCAGCACTGCGCGTTGTGTTCCTTCATTCGGCGTCCCAGCATCTCTGCATAGACTTTGGGCGGCAGCGGCAGGAACGGTGAACCAAAACAGGTGGAGAAGTTGGGCGTCGGCTCTTTCAATCCAGCCTCGGTTCCGGCGACTTTTGCGGTGTAGCCGGAGAGGAAGTGATACATGGCCTGGTCGGTCGAGAGGCGCGAGATCGGCGGCAACACGCCAAAGGCGTCCGCGGTAAGGAAAATAATGTTCTTGGGATGTCCGCCAACCCCGGGGATCACGGCGTTGTCAATGTATTCGAGCGGGTACGCGACGCGGGTATTCTCCGTATGGGTAATGCTGTCGTAGTCGGGGATGCGTGTTTGCGGATCAACCGGAACATTCTCCAGCACTGAGCCGAAGCGGATCGCGCTCCAGATTTGCGGTTCGTTTTCCTGCGAAAGCTTGATGGTCTTGGCGTAACAGCCACCTTCGAAATTGAATATGCCGTCAGAGCTCCAGCCGTGCTCGTCGTCGCCGATGAGCCGGCGCTCCGGATCGGCAGAAATGGTGGTCTTGCCGGTCCCGGAAAGACCGAAGTAGAGGGCAGTCACGCCATCTTTGCCGACGTTGGCCGAGCAGTGCATGGGAAACACGTTGCGCTGCGGCAGCAGGAAATTCATGATGGAGAAGATCGACTTCTTCATCTCACCGGCGTAACCGCTGCCCACCACCAGCACCATCTTGCGGCTGAAGTTCACGCCGATAAAGGCGTCAGAGCGGCTGCCGTCGCGCTGCGGGTCAGCCAGAAAATCAGGCACACCCACCACGGTGAACTCGGGCTGGTGGTTCTTCAATTCTTCGTTGCTGGGGCGAATAAACATGGCGCGCACAAAAAGGTTTTGCCAGGCCTGATTGTTGATCACTCGGATGGGTAAGCGGTACTTGGGATCGGCGCCGGCGTACAGGTCCTGGACGAACAATTCTTTGCCACGCAAAAACTCTAGAACGCGCTCAAAAATTGCGTCGAACTTGGCGGAATCGAACGGCTGATTCACTTCGCCCCAGTTCACCAGATCGGCGGTGATGGAGTCCTTCACCATGAAGCGGTCTTTGGGCGTGCGCCCTGTGTACTTGCCAGTGTAAGCGGCAAAAGCGCCGTTATCGGCCAAGTGGCCTTCCCCGCGCCGGACAGCGTGTTCCACCAGCGGGCCGGAATGAAGATTGCGATGGACTTTGTTGGTTTTAAGAAGCGTTTCCAGGGAAGAAGCAACATCAAGGGCTGGCAAAGTTTGCGACATATTAGATCTCCTGTACCCCAAAAACCGTGAAGCGCCATGAGGCCGCGCTGATGGGAAGTTTGGGTAAGCGTGAACGGCTTAAGCCGTGGTAACCAACGCGTCTTGAGGCGCGCCTACTTCTCTTAGGACTGCGTTCAGGTGTTCGAGAGCTTCCGCTACCGTGAGTGTGTACATCTCCCGTCCCTGCTCGTAGCTGCCGTTTTCGACGGCCGTTTTCAAGAAATGTCCGGCAGTCTGTATGGCCAGCGGGTCAGTGATCGTGCGCCCGGTGCGCCGTTTATACTCGACCCAGGTTGGATGCGGTAGAGCGATCCAAACCGGCCGTCCGCCGGCCAAAAATTTGATGTCCACGGCATCGGCGTGACGAGTGGCAATGGCTACGATCAGGGCCTGGTAAACACAGTGGAGTCGCTGTCCACTCCACCGGTCGGTAACGTGAAAGTCCTCGTACATGCTGACTAAAAATATATCGGACTCGCGGCACCCAGGCAATGTTAACTAGCCCTGGCGGCCGGCCACGTGATCCCGGTCACATTAGAATCAAAATGCTTGACGAAAGGCAGCTCGCTCGAGTAAGCACAGTACCGGCGCCATGTTTATGAACACTATGCAAGCCGCCTGGATTTCCCGCTACGGCGGGTCGGACGTGCTCGAAGTCCGATCCGTAGGCAAGCCGCAGATCACGCCGGACCAGGTACTGGTCCGAGTGCGGGCTTCAGCCCTGAACCGTGCCGATCTGCTGCAGCGCCAGGGGAAGTATCCGCCACCTCCGGGCTTTCCGCCGGAAATCCCTGGGATTGAGTTTGCCGGCGAGGTGGCTGAAACCGGCTCGGGCGTGGCGGCGTGGAAGCCGGGTGACCGCGTCTTTGGGCTGCTCGGCGGCGGCGCCCAAGCCGAGTACGTTGTGACCCACGAGCGCTTGCTGGCGGAGGTCCCAAAAAATCTGGACTGGGCGCAGGCCGCAGCGGTTCCGGAAGCTTTCATCACGGCGCACGACGCTCTCTGGATCCAGGCACGGTTGCGCCCGTCAGAAACGGTTCTCATTACCGCAGTAGGCAGCGGCGTAGGACTGGCCGCGGTGCAACTGTGCCGCGCACTGCGAGCTGTTCCTTTCGGCACCTCTCGCACGCTGGACAAAATCGCGCAGGCGAAGTCCCTCGGCCTGGAAGCCGGCTTGGCTGTGCGCGAGAACTTTGATGAACTGGTCGCCGCTGCGGAACAGTGGACCGGACAAAAGGGCATCAACGTGGTCCTGGACCTGGTGGGCGGTCCATACGCTAAAGCCTGCCAGAAGCTCATGGCTGTGAAAGGCCGCATGATGCTGGTAGGGACGGTAGCCGGCGGGTCATTCGATGTGGATTCCCGCTACGTAATGAGCAAGCGACTGGAAATTCGCGGCACTGTGCTCCGCGCGCGCAGCCTGGAAGAGAAGATACAGGTCACGCAGGCGTTTGCGGCGGAAGTGGTCCCGCTGCTGGCATCCGGGGTGGTGCGCCCGGCTATCGACAGCCAGTTTTCTCTGGCCGAGATCGCTAAGGCGCACCAGCGGCTTGAGTCGAACGAGACGTTTGGAAAAGTGGTCGTGACGATGGTGTAAGCGTCAGGCCACCTGCGCGAGGCGGGCGGGCTTGGTTGCCGCCGCCTCTTGCCGCACCTCAGTCAAGCGAGCCAGAACAAATGCTGCCAAGGCCATTTCCACGTCGCGCACTGCGACATCAAAATTGCTGCCAGTGGTGACAAGGTTGATAGCGATCAACAGCAGCCATAAGGCGGCTACATAAGCGCCCAGGCGCGTCCATTTGGTCAGGATGGCCAGGCCAACCACCATCTCAATCACGCCGACAATGTACATAAATGTCTGGCCGCTGAATGGCAGCACTCGCAGAGCGAGTGGGCTGATGTAGGTGGTCCAGTGGGCGAGGATGTTGAAGAATTTGTCCAGCCCTGCCAAGAATGCAGCCAATCCAAGTCCAACGCGCAACGTCCACCAAGCTTGATCCAATCTCGAATCGAATTGCGTTTGCATGTTCATCTCCTTGCTCAATAGAGTGGCCATGGGGCCATCGGTTACACCGACGCAAACTACCAGCACCGAAATTCCTGTAACCTTTAGTCTGTTGCGCGCTCAAATTCTAGGGAGGCTTCTATGGCCACAGCAGGCCTGACCGGGCGAATGGACAGTTTGGCGGACGAAGAAGTTGTCCACTGTGTGCTCGCCGGTGACACCGCGATGTTCGAAATCCTGATGCGCCGGCACAACCAGCGTCTCTACCGAGTTGCCCGCGCCATCCTGCGTGATGATTCAGAAGCGGAAGACTTGATCCAGGACACCTACGTTCGTGCCTATCAGCATTTGAGCCAGTTTGAGGGAAGGGCCAAATTCTCCACCTGGCTCACGCGGATCGCGGTGAATGAGGCCTTGGCCCGCAAGCACCGCCTTGGCCTCTATAAGGAGCCGGGGCCCATGTCAGAACACCAGGGGGAGAAAATGGACCGTTTCGCGTCAAACGCGCCCAGTCCGGAACAACAGGCATCCTCGTCGGAAACCCTGCGGCTGTTGGAGAATGCCGTCGCCACGCTTCCGGAGATCTATCGCACGGTTTTTGTGCTTCGCGACGTCGAGGACATGGACACGGGCGATACGGCCGCCGCGCTCAACATCACCGAAGAGAGCGTCAAGACCAGACTCCACCGCGCCCGAGCTCTCCTGCGCAAGAAGCTCTACACCCAGGCAGGCGCCTGCGCGAGTCACGCATTCTCTTTTCACGCCGATCGATGTGACCGGGTTGTGCGGAATGTGTTCTTGAGAATCCGGGATGCTGAGAACCACGTAGCTGGCTGAAAAGTGAAAGGCACGGTCTTGCGACCGTGCCTTCCTGCACCACCACAAGCTAGAGCGATTTCACGAACTCGACCAATTCCTTCTTTTCTTGGGGCGAGAGTCCCAGGTTGAGGTGCTGGTCATAGTGTTGGATGACCTCGTCCAGGGTCTGGAAGCGGCCGTCGTGGTAGAAGCCACGGCTCTGGCGGCTCCACAGACCTGCGAGCGGGGCCGTGCGGTACATACGTGTAGGCGACCGGTCCGCTTGAAAGGAATCCACTCCGATCTCACTTGGAGAATGCAGGTTATTACCCGGTTCCGTGTACAGAGGAGGCACGTGGCAGGTTGCGCATTTGCCTTTGCCTTCGAAAACGGCTTTTCCACGCGTGGCCGCGGTCTGGTCGTAACTTCCCGCCGGCGGCTTTGGTGCCGGGATCGCTAGCTGGTAGAAGTGAAGCGCCGCCAGCTTGGAGGTAAGCTGATCGGGTTTGCCGCGGGAGTTATACGAGCCACTCTTGGCGGCGACTGGAAACTGGGTCTTGTCAGCGAGCCGGGCATCAAAGAATGTGCCGGAACCGTGCATTTCAGTAGCGCCAACATAGGCGTTCCAGTAGGGCACAGACCCGAACCCCGTCCAGGTGTGCAAGTTTACTCCAGCCAGGCCGTAGGCCGGGGGAATCAACGTGCAGGCCCGCTTTCCGTCGGGCCGAAAACCCTTCCCGTCCTTATCAAGCTCCGCGTCAAAACAGCCAGGGCCCCAACTGCCAAGGACCTTCTTTACTGTGGCCACGTCCACTCCCAGCAAATCGGAAAAGGGTTGAAGGTTGGGCGCTAAAGAGATGATCGCTCCAACGTTCAAGTCACGAGCGCCCCATCCGTCCAGGCGGTGACCGATGCCTGGGACCAGCGCATCGTCGACGGTGGAATGACACAAAGCGCACTGAATTCCCATCGATACCAGTTTCCCCTGTTGGTCGAAGTGGCCGGTTACGCCAACAACCGAGTTGAGCTTGAGCAATGCCAAAGTCGTGGCCGGATCGTCGAGATTGACCTTGCCGGCTCTGAGTTGATCTACGAGGCTGGCGGGTAATGCGTCCAGATCAACTTTTAGACCCACGGCGAGCGCGGTCTTGGGGCTAACTCCTGGACCGACACCGCCCTGTTTCTCTCCGGCAATCGCCTGGTGAAGACGCAGGGCGTCCCCCCAAAAGGCCTCGTCGCCGAATGTGTCATAACGAAACACCTGTCTGCCTTGCTGCAGCATTTCTTGCGCGTTCTTGCTGATGATCTCATCGTTAGCGGTTGGTTTCTGCGGCGGCGTGCTCGTCTTCTGCCCGATAGCCAGAACACAAGCTAAAGCTAGCGCCAAACTCACGATGACCAGAGCTGCTGATTTCTTGCGACCGTTCATACACACGTACCTTTCTTGGCTCTGCGCGACACCCCTCTGCCGGCGAGCCCAATCTCACCCGGAATAGAGTTACGAGGCAACGCCTGGTGACAATGAATTTGATGCAAAGAAGCAGAGGACTAGGGCACGGACTGTATCAAGTTGACCGAGCGGCTGTTCGTTCCACCGCTGATTCAACACCGAAGGTAAAGAAGAAGTGCAGTTGGAAGCCGCGGAGTTACTCTGGGCTTACGCCATCTCTTGTGTGCAATAAAACAGCCGTGCCGGCAGAATATTTCGGGGTTCGAAGTCCTGGTGAATGCGGCTGAAGTGGCTGCGCAGGTAAGGCAGGACGGCGCGGGTGAACTGATAGACCAGCACGGCGCCGCCGGGGTTGAGCGCCTGGCGCGATTCGCGCATGATTTTTTCCCGTAGCGCCACCGGCATGGTGGTGAAAGGGATGCCGGAAATGATGTAGTCGGCTCCGTCGAGCTTGAGCCGGTCGAGCTCCTGCTGGACGCTTTCTGCCGAGCCGTGGACAACATGCAGGCGGGGGTCGGGAAAAGTCCTTTTCAAGTAGCCCACGAAGTCTTCGTTCATTTCAAAGACCACCAGCCGGGCGTTGGACTGCATGCGAGCAAGAATGTGGGCAGTGAAGGTGCCCACGCCGGGGCCGTACTCCACGATCGTCTCGGCGCGCGACCAATCTACTTTGTTGAGCAGCCGTCCCACGAGAAAACGCGAGCTGGGGATCAGCGAACCTAGCATCTTGGGGTGCTGAAGAAAATTCTTGGCGAAGAGGAAGGTCTCTTCACCGCGCGAGGGCTTGGCTGCTTTGTTTTCCTCGAAGAAAGAATTGCGTCTGGCCAGCATCAATGCATACACTACGCGTCTGCCCTTTGAGATGCAAAGGACAAGCCAAAGGAAGCCGCGCGGTGGTGGCGCGCCTTCGTCACGCGACATTGTTATAAGGCCCAGAAATAGCGTTGGGAAATCCACGTTGCCGCACGCCGGGGTTCGGGCATAGAATCAAAAGTCAGCCAGTGCCTGGGCAGGACTCACTCTTGAACCTAGTGCGCGCTATCTATCCCGGATCGTTTGACCCGCTTACCAACGGCCATCTCGACTTGATCGAGCGGGGCAGCAAGATCTTTGATGAGCTGATCGTGGGCATCCTGCGCAACGCGGAAAAAGATCCGCTGTTTACCCTGGCTGAGCGCCGTCAAATGTTGGAAGAAATGGTCCGTCCATGGGATAACGTGCGCGTGGACGTGTTTGAGGGGCTGCTGGTGGATTACGCCATGCGGCAGAAGGCGAAGGCGGTGCTGCGCGGCATCCGCGCCATCAGCGACTACGAGTACGAGCTGCAAATGGCCTTGATGAACCGCAAACTGCAGCCGCAACTGGAAACCGTTTTTATGATGCCGGCGGAAGCTTATTCCTACCTGAGTTCAAGGCTGGTAAAGGAAATCTTCCGTCTCGGCGGCTCCGTGCGTGGCCTGGTGCCGGAGCTGGTGGAGCACAGGCTGCGTGAAAAATTTCAGGCCAGCGCAGCCAATACTTGATTGAGGTTGAAAAATGGCAACCCTGCCCGAAGTGAAACAGTTCAGTGATCGCGTAAACCGCATTGAAATCTCCGCCACCATGGCGGTGGTGGCTGAAGCCGCGAAACTCAAGGCCGGCGGAGCCGACCTGGTTGAGTTCGGCGCAGGCGAACCGCATTTCTCCACGCCACAGCACATCAAGGACGCAGCCATCCATGCCATTCAGCAGAATTTCACGCGTTACACGCCCGTGGCTGGTATTCCTGAGCTGCGTGCTGCTATCGTGAAACGCCATGCTGCGGACTTCGGCTCCGCCTACCAAGCGGACGAAGCCATGGCTTCCACGGGCGGAAAGCTGGCCCTATTCAACGCCATCCAGGTGCTGGTCGACCACGGCGACGAAGTGATTTTGCCCGTACCTTATTGGGTTTCCTTCAAGGACATCATTGAATATGCCGGCGGAAAATGTGTTTACGCCGAAACCAGCGAGGCTGATGGCTTCCGCCTGACGACTGAGATGATCGAGCGCAAGATCACACCGCGCACGCGCGCCATTATCCTGAACAGCCCGAACAATCCCAGCGGCGCGGTCATGACTCCAGAAGATTTCACGGCCATCCTGCGGCTGGCACACAAGCGAGGCATCTATGTGGTTGCCGACGAATGTTATGTGTATCTGAACTACACAGGAAATTTTTCTGCGGGATCAGTGAGTGACGCCCGCGAACATATGGTGATCGTCGGCTCCCTTTCCAAGACCTATGCCATGACCGGCTGGCGGCTGGGCTACGCGCTGGGGCCGGCACCGGTCGTAGCCGCCATGGTGAAGCTGCAGAGCCAGAGCACATCGAGCACCGCGCACATGGTGCAGAAGGCCGCAGTAGCCGCGCTCACCGGACCGCAGCAGTGCGTTGGGGAAATGAAAACCGAATACATCCGCCTGCGCGATCAGACCCTGGAAGCGCTGAAGAAAATTCCCGGCCTCACCTGTGTGAAGCCGGAAGGCGCTTTTTACGTGTATCCCAACGTAACGGCCTATTTCGGGGAAGCAGGCATCAACTCGGCGGCGGAAGTATCGCGGCGTTTGTTGCACGAAGCCTACGTGGTCACCGTCCCAGGCGAAGCCTTCGGCACGCGCGAGCACATCCGCCTCTCCTACGCGACTTCGTCCGGCGAAATCAAGCGTGGGCTGGAGAGGATGCAGGCGTGGTTCGGCAAGCTCTAGTTTTTGCAACCGACCTAAGCTCCGGGGGGTCCCCGACACGCCGGGTGTTGGCGTGGCGGGGTGTTGGGACAACAGCTCTGCTGGTTTTCGATTCTAAGATTTTCGAGTCACACCCGAGCCACCGTCTGCTCACGGACCTGCATGTCTGATCTTTATCCATTACTGTTGCGGCCACAGTTCCACGAGCGGGTGTGGGGCAGCCGCGATCTTGCACCCATCTACTCCCGGGACATCCCCGGAGGACCGGTTGGCGAAGTGTGGCTCACCGGTGACGAATGCCAGGTTGCCAACGGCCGGCTTGCTGGGCGCACTCTGGCCGAGTTAAGCCGTGAGTTTGGCCCGCGCCTGGTGGGCGACGCGCCCCGCGACGCGCGCTTCCCTCTGCTGATCAAGTTTCTTTTTCCCCAGCAGAAACTTTCTGTGCAGGTGCATCCTGACGATGAAACCGCAGCGCACATGGGTTTGGCTTGCGGCAAGACGGAGTGCTGGTACGTGCTGAAAGCTGATCCCGGCGCGCAGATTGGCCTGGGGCTGAAACCGGGAACCACCAAGCGCGAAGTGGAGCAGGCCATCCGGGAAACACGCATGGAGCGGCTGTTGAACTGGATCGTCGTACACCCCGGCGACGTGTTTTACGTGGATGCGGGCACGGTGCATGCCATTGGTCCGGGATCGGTGATCGTGGAAACCCAACAGAACTCTGACACTACCTACCGCCTGTATGACTATGGCCGTCCGCGCGAGCTTCACATTCAAGAGGGCTTGCGCGCCACCAAGGAAAAGACCCACGCCGGCAAGGCCGTTCCTGGCCCGCAGCGGACGGAGCGCGGCAAAAGCCAGGTGAATCTGGTGACCTCGCCGTGTTTCGTGGTGGACAAGTTCAAGCTCACCGAGACCTGGCAATTTCAGAGGCCGGCACACGCCCGGCGCAGTGTCTGGTGCCTGGCGGTTCTGCGCGGTTGCGGAGTGATGGAGGCCGAATGCGGCACGGCGATCACTTGTGCCGCCGGCGAGGCCGTGGTTGTTCCGGCGGCAGTGGAGAGGTTTATCGTTAAACCGCAGTGGGAATTGGAATTTTTGTGCGCATCGCTGCCGGCGGAAAAGGCGGCGCATCCAAAAACAGTATTGACCGAGAGCGCCGCAGGAAAAGCACAATAGGTCCCCGTGAAACAATACGGGCGGGAGTTCATTGTTGAGTGAACATCGTTTCTATCCGGTGATCCTCGCCGGCGGCAGCGGGACGCGCTTCTGGCCGCGCAGCCGCCGCCGTCGCGCCAAGCAAGTACTGGCGCTCGAAGGCAGCCAGAGCATGATCCAGAACACCGTGGAGCGTCTCCTGCCTCTCAGCCCTGAGGCCGCTTTCTGGATCATCACCAACGAATTCGTGAGTGAAGCCATCTGCCGGCAGCTGCCTGCCATTCCCGCCAAACAGATTGTCATTGAGCCCGAGCCGCGTAATACGGCGCCGGCCATCGGGCTGGCCGCCTTCCTGCTGGAGAAACTGGATCCGCAATCGATCATCGGCATGTTTCCCGCCGACCACGTTATTGCAGACGAAAAGAAATTTCACAAGGTCGTTACGCGGGCCGTTGAGATCGCCGGCCAGGGCGAGAACATCGTGGTGATGGGCATTGAACCCACCCGCGCCGAGACCGGCTACGGGTACATCGAGACCGGCGACAAGCTGGATTCGCAGCTGGTCCGCGTGACGCGCTTCACGGAAAAGCCCAACCAGCAGCGAGCTGAAGAGTTCCTGGTGTCGGGCAATTATTTTTGGAACAGCGGCATGTTCATCTGGAGCACTCGGACGTTATGCAAAGCGCTGCGCGAGCATTTTCCGGAAAGCGCGCCGTATCTCGAACAAATCGCCGCCGCCTGGGGAACGAAGGACTTTGAGACGAAGTTTGCCCGCCTCTATCCCAAGTGCGAGAACATCAGCATTGATTACGCGATTCTCGAGCCGCGTTCGGCCAAGGGCCAACATTCCTCGAACCTGCTATGCTTGCGCGCCGATTTCGGCTGGAACGATCTCGGTTCCTGGGCCGCGCTCTACGACCACCACGCCGGCCGAATGACCGATGGCGGCCGCAACGTGGTGGACGGCAAGGATTTTTACGCCCTCAACGCCGCCGGCAACTATATCTATGCTCCGGAGAAATTTGTGGCCGCCGTCGGGGTGGACAATCTGGTGGTGGTGGAAACCGAAGACGCCATCCTGATCACCACGCGAGAGCACTCGCAGGACGTAGGCAAGATCGTAAAATACCTGACCGACAAGAAAATGACGGACCTGGTATAGCCGGCAGCTCCTGTGAAGTTTTCCGGGCCAAGCGATATGAGAAGCCGCGAGGCCGTCCACGCGCCGAGCGGCGCTGCTGCAGGAGCGTAGAAATGCTTGGTGGAAGTGAATCTCAAGCGGTTTGGAGCAGAGCGACAAGAATGATGGACATCAAGTTCGGGACCGACGGCTGGCGCGGCGTGATCGCCGACGATTACACGTTTGAAAACGTACGCCGGGTGGCCGGGGCCATTGCCGCCTACGTCCTGGAGAACGAAAAGCCCGATCACGGCTTGGTTATCGGGTACGACACTCGTTTTGGCTCGCGCCGCTTTGCCGAAGTCACGGCCGAAGTCATTGCCGCCGCCGGCATCCCGGTCAAACTGGCGAATGATTACACGCCCACGCCGGCGCTTTCTTACGCAGTCAAGAACCTGGGGGCAGCGGGCGGCGTGATGATTACCTCCAGCCACAATCCCTGGAGCTGGAACGGCGTGAAGTTCAAGGCCACGTACGGAGGATCAGCCACGCCGGCAATCATTGCCAAGATCGAAGCCAACGTGCGCGCCGGCCTGATGCCCAAAGGAGCGCGGGCGAAGATCGATGAAGCTGACTTCAAACCCGCCTACGTTCAGGCCATCACCCGGTTTGCCGATCTGGACAAGATTGCGAAAGCCGGCTTCAAGTTTGCCATCGATTGCATGTACGGTGCGGGGCGCAACATTCTCGCGGACATTTTCAAACAGCGCGGCATTGAGCACGTGCAGATCCGCAGCGAAGTGAATCCGCTGTTCCCTGGGATCAATCCTGAGCCGATCGAGCCGCATGTGCGCATGCTGCAGTCGACCGTGGTCGCGGAAAAGTGTCATGCCGGTTTCGTCACCGACGGCGACGCCGACCGCATCGGCGCTGCTGCCGAGGACGGCAGCTTCGTGGATTCTCACAAGATCTATTCCATCCTGTTGCAATGGCTGGTCACACGTAAGGACTGGCCGGGCGACGTGGTCCGCGCCTTTAACACCACGCGCATGCTGGACCGCATCGCGGCCAAACACGGACGCAAGTTGATCGAGTGCGGCATCGGCTTCAAATACATTTGCGACTTGATGATGGATGAGTCCCGGCAGATCCTCGTGGGCGGAGAGGAATCCGGCGGCATCGGCATCCAACGGCATCTGCCGGAGCGCGACGGCCTGCTCAACGCGCTGCTGCTGGCCAACGTGATGGCCGATGAAGGAAAGAGCATGGGCCAGCTGGTTGCCGCGCTGCAAAAGGAATACGGCCCACACTACTACGCACGCCGCGATCTGCGAGTGGATAACGACGTGAAAGAAGCAGCCATTGCTCGCGCTGTCGGCAACGGCACAAGCAGGCTGGGCAGCTACAAAATCCTCCGCAAGGACAATCTCGACGGCATCAAGCTGTATCTGGACACGCCCATTCAAGACCACGGGGCAGAAGCCTGGTTGCTGCTGCGGACGTCAGGGACAGAGCCGTTGATGCGCATCTATTGCGAGGCTTCGTCGCCGGAACTTGTGCAGGAGTTGCTGGATGACGCGGTGGCTTTTGTGCACGCCGCGGCCCCGGCGGGGGCCGTCAGAAGTTAACTGGCGGCAGCCTCTCCCAAGGCCTAAACCCAGTGGCCCCAGCTTGGCGCTGAGGCACGGAAGATCGTGGACCGGGAAGGGAACCAGCGGGGCAGACGGCGAAAGCGTGCCACGGCTCCCAGCGCGCGTGCCTGCTGCTGGCGGTTGAATCCGCGGACGTACTCGCGGACGATCTGGGGCATAGTCATGCGCAAAGCCGCGGAAAAATTCTGCTCCGCCATCTCCTGCATGTCCCGCCTGGACTCCAGAAGTCCCGCCAGCTCATTCGCCAGGGCTTCTTTCTCGCCGATGGGGTAAAACCTGATGGCCAGCCCTTCGTTCTCGCTCATTTCGCGGAAGTCGGGCACATCCGCGGAGACAATGGGCAGGCCGTGCTGCGCGCCCAAATGGGCCACGCCGCTGGCCCCGGCCGCAGACGTGTACGGCAAAACCAGCACTGAGGCTGTGCCAAAGAGCTCGGCAATCTTTTCCTCAGCAACGTATCCTCGGAACGTGATCCGCGGATGGCTTCCGTATTTCTCGAGAAGTGATTCCACGTACCCCGGTGAATTCGGATTGTTGCTGCCGGCGATCACCAGCCGGGCGGTGGGCATACGCTCAGCGAGGTGCTCCTGGAAGGCTTCAATCAGCAGCTCGCAGCGCTTGTAAGTCCCCCACTTGCCGAACGCCAGAATACGGTGCTCCGGGTTGCCGCGGCGCGAGAAGTCCGGGTACTCCGGCCGCGCGGAAAAAATTCCATGGGAGCGGAAGTGAACGTGTTCGCCGCGGTATTTCTCGATCAGCGTGCGCCGATAGGCCGGCAGCAGGACGGAAACCGAATTGGCCATCAGGATCAGGCGAGTAGCGGCATAGCCAGCCATCCGAAAGAGCGTTTTGTTGCGGACTCCGGAGTCGTCGAGATCAATGTGGTCCATCAGATGATGGAGCGTGACGTGGGTGTAGTACCCGGCCGTCCGGGTCATGGCCGGCAGGGTGAGGCCGGAAAACGCCGCCAGCGGATGGTCGCGATTGCCGAAACTCGAGAAGACCAGGTTAAACCACACGACGTCAGGCCGGAGATTGCGGAGCGTCCGCAACAGGCGGCGATGGTTGCTGAACCGGTCCTGCTCCCAGCAGCGCTCGACCTGAAAATCAGGTAACTCGGGCTCCCCAGCGCCGAGATGATCGGCCACCACGCTCAGGCTGACCAGGGGGTCGGCCTGAAGTTCGCGCGCCACGTGAAATCCGTATTCGTTGAGAACGCCTTTACTGGGAGGGAAGGAGCTGATAAGACATATCTTCATGAGGCCCGGGGACACCTAAACCTAAAAGAGAGAGATTTTGATCATGGGGCGGAAGAACGAAGTCTTTCCGGCTCCGTTGTAGTTGGTAAACGACTGCTGCTGCATACCGAATGAAAAACTCAACGGGTAATCCACCGCCAAAAGCTCTCCTCTATCGCTGATGCGGCGGCGCAGCGGCTTCATGTAAGAGACCAGGAATCCTGTCTGATAGTTGTTGTAAAGATCAAACCCTTCGCCGTGCGACAAGTCGAACGAAGCGGAAATGGTCCAGCGTTCCGTGGGCTTAATCTCAAAGCGGGCGCCCGGCACCAGGATCTGGCCCGTTGTGAAGGTCACGTCCTGGACCCGCCATGCGCGCAGGTATTTGGCCAGCACGGTGAGCGTGGCTTTCTGGCCGAACCGATGCTCCACGCCGTACCAGGCTGCGGTGTTGAAGAACTCGCTGGGTTGGGGATGGTACAGAATGTCGCGCGCGTAATATCCGGTGACCAGGAAGTTGTGGCCCCAGGGCCGTCCCACGCGGAACTCCAGGTTCGCAGCCAGGTCGCGCGAGCGCAGGGGCTGCAGCGTGTACGGGCCGGCTTCACGGATCGCAAAACCCTGGATGGTGATCCACTGGAACAAAGGTGATGTTTGCAGGTACAAGTATTCGCGCAGAAGATTCTGGTCGAGTTGCAGCGGAGAAATCGTGTCCCGCCGGATGGTGTATTCGATTCCGGGGTTGAGGGCGAAGTGCGCGTTACCCCACCGCACCACGGGCATCACGCCGACATTGAACAATGTGTCAAAGGTGTTGCGGGGAATAATGCCCACTTCGTTGGTCAAGGACAAGTCGCCATGAAAATTGCGCAGCCCGAAATAGCCCTTGATGGGGAACCAGTGCCAGCGATGGTAGCGAAACTCGCTGCCCACCAGAGTCTCTTGCGACGTAATCGGCGACACCGGTGCGCCCAGCAGCTTGGTGTCCATCTCATAGATTGTGGCGTCCTGGTAAACCGGCGTAGTGATCACCTCGTTGCGCATGCTGAGGCCGGACAGGACCGGGGTTCCTTCCTGACCTGCCACTTGCAACATGGCTCTCTGCGCCGTCCGGTCTTCTGAGGCGATCTGGTTGGCGCGCGCGTAGGCGGAAATAGCGCGCGTGTTTTCGTGCCGCTCGTTATAAACGTTGGCCCAGGCCAGTTGAAAATCGTAATTCTGCTGATAGTCCGGAGTCTTGCCTAGCGCGGTAAGAATGGCGGCAGCTTCGCGGTCCTTGCCTTCGGCAAGGTACGTGTCCGCCAGTCCGATGGCTGCGGTCTCATCCGATGCGCCCATATCTTTGGCTTTTGAGAAATAGCGTTCGGCCAGAGCGAAATCGTGCGCGGCCAGGAAGACATTGGCGGCCTCCACCAGATTGTCTGTGGTAAGGGGCGAGGCTTCGCCGATGCGTGATTCGGCGAACGCCAACGCCACTTCGTGCTTGGCGTGTCCGAACTTGCCTTCCCGCACAAACAGTTTCGCGAACTCCAGGCGTACGTCCACGCGGTTGGCGTCCGGCGCTTCCAAAGCGCGAGTGAAGCGCTCCATGGCGGCATTACGTTCGCCCAGCGTGAGGAACGCCTCGCCGCTGGCCAGCAGGATGGCGGACTGGTCTGTGGCCTGCTCTTCCGCGAGCTGGATATATTTGAGTGTCTCAACGCGATGGCCCAACTGAGCGTGGGCCGCAGCCAGGCTGGCGTAGATCAAAGGATCACTGGGCGAAAGCCGCAGCGCGTCTTCCCAGGCTTGAATCGCCGGCGTGTAATGGCGGGCGTGGTAGAGCGTATCGGCCAGCGCTTCATGCAGCTTCAGGTCATCGGGAGAAAACTTCAAAGCCAACCGATACTCGCTCTCCGCGCGGTTCAGCACACGCATCTGGCGGTAGGCTCCGGCGCGGGCCATGTGGGTCGGCCCGCTCTCGCCGAGCAGGGTTTCGGCGCGCTCGGTTTCTTCCAGAGATTCGCGCGAACGGTGCACTTGGAGATAGGAAAAGGCCAAGCCAAGATGGGCTACGCCGTTGTCGGGATTGACATGGAGCGCCGGCTGAAAATCGCGGATGGCGCCAAGCGCGTCCTGCATGTCATTGCGCGCGTATCCGCGATTGACCAGAGCCTCTACCATGCGCGGGTCTTTCTGCAAGGCGCGTGTAAAGTCGTCAATGGCTTCCTGCAGCAGATTATTCTGGCGATGGACGTGTCCGGCCAGCAGCGGGAAGTTCGGCTCTTTGGGCAGAACGGTTTCGTACCGGCTGACCAGTGCTAGCACTTCGTCATAACGGCCCAGGTTGTAGAGGTCGTACGCCAGATACACGGCGGCGTCGCGGTCGTGCGGCATTTTTTTCACCGCTTGCTCACCCAGCCGCGCGGACTCCGCGTATTTACCCTTCAGGAATAAATAGCGTTCCCCTTCGCGCATGATGCGCGGGTCGTTCTTCATGGTTCCGGTGGCGCGGGCTACCCAGGCGCCGGCCAGATCAACCTGATGCGCGTCAATGGCCGCGTTGGAGCCGCCCGCGATGATCTGGGTGTTGGTCGGCGCCAGGCTGTACGCTTTTTCGTAGTTGGTTTGAGCTTTGTCGAAGACGCGGGTGCCGGTGTACAGATCGCCCAGCGCCATGTAGGGAACATAGTCGTTGGGATAGGCGGCAGCCATTCGCATGAAGTAGGTTTCAGCGCCTGCACTGTCGCCTAAGTCACGCGAGAGATAACCCATGGCTTCGAGCGCGTAACGATTGTTCTCGTCACGCTTGAGCAGAACGAGATAAGCTTCCTTGGCTTCTTCCTTCCGCTGCAACTTCCACAGCAAACTGGCGTATTGCAGCGTGGCTTTGTCATGTTCGGGTGCGATCGTCAAAGCTTCTTTCAAATCGGCTTCGGCGCCGGACATGTCGTCGCCGTGAAATTTAACGGCCGCGCGCAGGCAAAGATATTCCACGCGCCGCGCTTCTTCCACCTGGATCGCCGCCAGCGCCTGCTGCGCCAACGTGACTTGTTGCCGGACGCCATCTTTGTCATCAAGATTCCTGTACGCGCCGATCAGGTCCAAACGCAATTGCGTCGGATACAGCACGCCCTCCGGCGGGCCTTCAGGTACGGCAGCCAGCGCCGCCAGGTATTCTTTCGTGGCGTCGCTGTCACGGTGCTCCAGCATGGCCAGATCGCCGCGCGTGGCGTGCAGGCGATAGTGGTTGGTATCAAGTTGCTCGGCGCGCGCCAGAAAAGTCCGCGTCTTGTCGAGATTACCCACGCGCAACTGCGCTTGTGCCGCCGCCAGCTGAACGGTGACCGCTTCGGGCGCGGCCGCCGCGGCTTTCTCGTAGGTGCCTGCTGACTCCTTCTTCATCCCTGCCAGCTCGTAGGTATAGCCCAGCTCGGAGAGAACATCGGCGTTCTTGGAAGCAACTCGTTTCAATGTTTCGATGGCCGCGCTGTAGTCCCGGCTGTCGCGGTAGAACTGCGCCACCGCGCGGAAAATGTCACTGTTGCCGGGATTGCGTTTGATGGCTCGATCCAGCAGCAGCTTGGCCTTCTCCTGCTGCTTGCCTTTCATGTAAGCAATGGCCAGGATCAAGTCCGTATGTGGCAATGCTTGCACCGCCTCCGAGCGTTCGAGGAGGCTCGTAGCCTGCGCCAGGTCACCGGATTGCAGAAAGAGTTCGCCCGCCAGGGTCAGGTCCACGGGACGCCGTGGGTTGGCTGCAATCACCTGGAGCAGCAGGCGTTTAGCCTCGTCGGCCTTACCCATGCGCATGTAAGTCTGCGCCATGCCGGAGAGGCCCTCCACCGAACCTGGCTGCTTGGCCAAACCCCGCTGGTAGGCATCGAGGGACGTTTGGAAGCGTCCCGCCAGGCGTCCTGTGTATCCCACCAGAAACCAGTTGCGGGCATCGTTGGGCGCAGCCTGGGTCATGCGCTGAGCAAAATTCAGTGCCGCAGCATAGTTGCCTTTTCGGAGCGCCTCCTGGGCGGCGCGCGCATTGCGGCCGACTTCAATGCTGTTACCCCAGCCCATGCCGCTGCCTGAAGTCCCGGAGTTGGATTGTGCTTTCTTGCCTTTTTTGTTTGCCTGGTCGGGCCGCGCCTGTGAAGATTGCGGCCCGTTGATTTCAAAAGTCTGCGCCCAGCCGGGCCTGACCAGGAATAGAGAAAAGAAAAGGGCCAAACTCACGAGGCTTTTTTTCACCCGGACCACCGTTGTCGGAAGTTTCCCGGCGGGAACGCTGAGGCCCCTGGCCGTGGTTTCGACAATGCAACAGCGTCGCGGCTCAAAAAGCAGCAACTCTGTTGTTATGTTGAATCGAGATGCTGTTTCTGGGCCAGAGGATTCCCCGTGACGCGAAACTCGCACACCGTAGGCGACCAGGTGCCACAGCGGCACTAGCGTAGTTTTAGCCCTGGTTCATCGCTTCCGCGATGAACCTTTGCAATTCGCTCCGCTCACCCACCCACGCCTAAAGGCCTGGGCTAGTCCTGGGCTGGGGGCCCGCCCGCCGCGGCGGGCAAGCGAATCGCTAGACGCTGATACTGGCAGTGGATCATTTTCTTTGAAAATGACCCACTACGCACAAAGCAAACCCCATCGCCCCTTTTGGAATCGAACTTCTCCGGAAGCAGAGCTGCTGCTCGCCACTACGCGTCCGTTCCTGCTTTGTCAGATCGCGGAGGTTTCCATGAGTTCCCCCACCATCGCTTCCGGACCCCAGGTTGCGGGACCGGGCCGGGCGGTCCCCTTGAGCTGGATCTTGTTGCTGGCCCTGCTGGTGCACGGCCCGCTCCTCCTGATGCAGCTTCCACTCGACTCCTACGATGCCCACCTGCACCAGTTCTTTGCTGCGCATTACGCCCAGCACTGGTTCAACCCTTGGAATGAAAGGTGGTTCACAGGGTTTTCCCAGACCACGTATCCGCCGCTCGAGCAACAGTGGATGGCCCTTTTCTCACACGTGATGGGACTGAATCTGGCATACATGCTGGTGCAATTAATTGCCGTTCTGCTGCTGCCGATCGGCGTGTACCGCTATGCCCGCATGTGGGTCAGCGACCGTGCCGCCAGTTACGCCGCCATCGGCAGCGTGCTTCTGGGATCGCTTTCCTTTCTGGTCTATCAGGCCGGACAGCTTTCCACCACCTGGGCCGCGCCGCTCTATCTGAACGCTTTACCCTATTTCTACCAGTGGTCGCGCGAAGGCAAATGGCGTTCGCTGGTGAAAGGCCTGGTGCTGATCCTGGCTGCGGCCAGCGCCCACCACGTCACGCTTTTGTTCGGCAGCGTATTATTTGCCCTGCCGGTGCTGCTCACCGCCGTTTTGGACCGCAAACGTGACGGCGCTGACTCCAACCCTGTCGCGGTGATCACGCGCGGGGCCATCTTCGGCGCGCTCTCGGTCGCCGGTATAGGGCTGGTGCTTCTGCCTTACTGGACTGCGCTGTATCACAACCCCATCAAGCAGATGCCCATCCCGCACGCCAGCCGCGAGAACCTGCTCAACAGCATTTTTTTGGGGCTGAATTATTTCATCATTCCCTGGGGCGCGCTGCTCCTGGCCCTGCCTTACATCTTCTGGAAGGGTCTGAGCGAAACACGGCTACGGCCGTTGTTCCTTGGTTTCTGGCTGAGCATGATGCTGGCCATGGGCGGGACCACGCCGCTGCCACGTTTCTTGCTTGGCCGCGCTTTTGACGTGGTCACGTTTGAGCGCTTCAGCTTCTGGGCCAATCTGATGGCCTTGCCTCTGGTGGGCCTGCTGGCGGCGACCCTCATTGATCGGTTCGGACGCAAAGCCGCACTCTGCCTTGGTGCGCTGGCAGCTTTCACCATGGCCATGGCCGTGGCCTGGCCCATCTATCACCCCATGCACGATTTCGCTTTCAACACTTCTGAAGTCGTCTCCTTCCTGAACCGTGACGGTCATGACCGGTTCCGCTACCTGACCCTCGGTTTCGGCAGCAAGATCTCGGAAGTGGGAACGTACGCCAATGCTTCCAGCGTGGACGGCGAATACAACTCCGCTCGCCTGCTGCCGGAGATGACGCAGTACGGCTCCGCCCAACTCACCAACTCGAAGTTTTATGGGACCAACGGGATGGAATCTTTGCGGTCAGTCTTGAAACACGCTGACCAGTACGGCTTGAAGTGGATTTTTGTCCGCGATCCGTACTACGAGCCGCTTCTGGCGTTCGCTGGATGGCGCAAGCAGGAAATCTACGACCGCGGCAACATCAGCCTGTGGGTGAAGGACGGCATCCCTCCCGCGCGCAAAACCTATTTCGGCACGCCGCCCACGGCGCTGGAAGGTATTCTGTGGGGCACGCTGCCCATCGGCACCAGCATCCTGGGGCTGATTTTGGTGTTCGTGTTGCCTGACAAGCGCCGCTTTGCCGAAGCCGTCACGTTTCCCGCTACCCTCATCGCTTCGGAGCCTGTTCTCAAGGAGGTGTCATGAAATACCTTCTTCCTCTCGCCTTCGCTGTTCTTACCGTGGCGTTGATCGCTGCCGGATCGGTACACGAAAGCAGCACGGCGCCGGCATCGACGCCCGAGGGCGCGGTGCAGTCCATGTTGCACAACGTTCAGGCGCGCAACTGGAAGGGCGCGTACTCTTATGTTACCGCCGGCAGCAACAGCGACGCAGGCAGCTTTCAGCGTGATCTGCAAGGACGATATAGCAGCCTGAAGACTTACTCGCAACTGGAAACCATCAACACCCGCGTCCTGCGTGAAGGTGAAAACGAAGCCCTGGTGCGCACGGAGCTGAAATATTCGACCGCCGTCGGCGCGTTCTACGATACACGCGACTTGAAAGTCGTCCGAGACGGCGTCGCGTGGAAAGTCCTTTGGCAAAGTGAAAAAGAAGTAAGCGTGCCCCCGCAGGTAATTCCCGTGAACTACCTGCGCTGGGACATCATCTATCGCGGCGCCGGCGATGACTGGGGCGCGCAAAATGTCGAGAATCCCCACGTGCGCATACTTTCCATGAATCCTACCGAGCATGACGGCGGCATCATCATTCTGGGAGAGATTGAAAATGAGGACACGGTTCCGGCGTTCGTCTCTGTGGCGGCCACTCTGATCAACAAGAGCGGACAGGACGTGGCCCAGGAAGCCAGCTTTGACAAGACATCGCACGTTCTCCTGCCCAAGGAGATTTCTCCGTATCGCATTGACTTTCCGAAGATGAAGCTGGCCGACATAAAGTCGGTGCGCATGAAGCCGGATTCCATGCTGGTGCCGGCCTCGGCCGATCCGGTGATCGGCGTGCTCCATCAGCGCGTGGAGAAAGACAACAAGGGACGTACTGTGCTGCGCGGCGAGCTGCTCAACGAAAGCGGGCAGACGGTGAACATCCCGCACGTGCTGGCGACGTTTTATGACGCGTCCGGCAAAGTGATCTGGGTCTCCGATGGCTACGTGGACCACGCCCTTCTGCCGCAGACGCCGCAGTCCTTTGCCGTAGACTTGCGGGAAGAACTTGCCGCACAGGTACACAGCTATCGCGTTACCGTCAACCAGTACAGCCTCACTCGCGGAGAATAGCCGATGCGCAAGCTTATGTTCCTGGCGTCCCTGATCGCTGCGCTACCCGTCTTGTCGCGCGCGGCTGAAGTCCGTGTGCCGGAAAAGTCCGTTGCGGGGCAATCCCTTACCATCGTCGTCACTGGCCCAGGTGACGGCGTCCTGTACCTGATTGGGCCGGCGCAGGTTATCCAACGGGTAGTGCGACCGGAGAAGGAGAGCCAAGTCGTCATCAAGGGCGAAGAGCTGCGCAGCGCAGGACAATGGACCGCGATCCTCCGCAGCGGAAACAGCTCGCAGTCACAAACGTTCTGGGTAGCGCCGGCAAAGCCGGAGAACTTGAATTTCCTGGCGCGGCCCTCCCGTGTTCCCGTGGACCGGCGGGGCGTAATTAGCGGCATGGCTTTCGTCTTCGACGCCTACCAGAACTTCGTGCTCCAGCCCGTGCCGGTCACCTTCAGCTTGTCGGTTGGCGGAACGGCTGCGTCGCAGACCGTCACCAGCCGTAACGGTGTGGCCTGGGTCAGCAGCTCGTCGGCGCGCAAGGCGGGGGCTGCCCAGTTCGTAGCTACGCTGGGCGAGGTGTCTGTGCGTCGCGTGGTGCAACAGGTGGCTTCGGATCCCTGCAACCTGCGCATGCACGTGACCCAGCAGAGCAAAGCCGGGGTAGTGGTGGAAACCGATCCCATTCGCGATTGCACCGGCAACCCGGTTCCAGACGGCACAATTGTTACCTTCACGCAGACGGACTCCGCGGGACGCAGCACCGTGGACGCGCGGATTCGTAAAGGCATCGCCCGCGCTGAGTTGCCGGCTGCCGGCGGCGCCCATATCACCGTCGCCGCGGGCGTGGTGCTGGGCAATGAGCTGCAAATGGGAGGCGGAAAATGAAACCCATGCGCCTTTTCGGGCTGATGGTCGCCGTGTTGCACCTGCTCTGCGTCGTAACGCTTTTCCCCCATATCTCCGCGGACGGCAAACCCTCCGTGCAGTTCAACGCGGATCACGCGGTTCCGCGCCAGGTGGATGAAAGCGTGCAGCAGGCCATCGCGCGCGACTACTCAGCCGCTTGGCAGGCCCTTGGCGCCGCTATGGCCACAAATAGTCCCGGCGTGCTCAATGAGAATTTTGTTGGTCTTGCGCTGGACAAGCTGACGCGGCGCATCCGCGACCAGGAATCTCTCGGCCTGAGAACACGCATCATCGACCGTGGCCATAAGGTTGAAGCTATTTTCTATTCGATTGACGGCTCAGCCATGGAGCTCAAAGACA
>DATFXI010000275.1:0-5429 GCA_035316085.1 Candidatus Angelobacter sp. | reverse complement strand
TCTCCCGCGCAACAAACACGTGGACATCGCGCTGACGTACATCTATGGCATCGGCAACGCGCGTTCCAGGCGGCTGCTGGGCATCGCCAAAGTGGAAGCGATGAAAAAGGTCCAGGACCTGAACGAAGATGAGGTCAATCGCATCCGCCAGGCGATTGAGGCCGAAGGCGATGTGGAAGGCGATCTGCGCAAAGATACGTCTATGCACATCAAGCGGCTGATCGAAATCGGGTCGTATCGTGGGTTCCGCCACCGGCGCAACCTGCCGGTCCGCGGGCAGCGCACGCATACCAACGCGCGTACCCGCAAAGGACCGCGCAAAGGCACGGTGGCCCAGAAGAAGAAGGCCACGGCCAAGACGTAAAAAATCGGCTTTGGGCTCTTGGCCTTTGGCGTTGGCTTAAGCCGAAGGCGGATTCGATCAGTTTAACCAGGAGCTAAGAGCCCAGAGCTAAGGGCCCAAGCCGGCATAACGAAGCCTGATTCAAAGCGGTAGAGGAAAGCAGTTCAAAAGCGCTGTTCAAGGTAAACAAATGGCAAAACCAGCAGCAACACCGGCAGCCGGCGCACCAGCTCCGGCGGCAAAGGGTAAGAAAAAAGTTTTCAAGAAGAAGGAGCGCAAGAATGTGCCGCATGGCGTGGCCTACATTCAGGCTTCGTTCAACAACACCATCGTGACCATCACCGACGGTGAAGGGCGCACGCTGGCCTGGAAGAGCTCCGGGTCGCTGGGTTTCCGCGGATCGCGCAAAGGCACGCCGTTCGCCGCGCAGCAGGCGGCTATGAACGCCGCCAACCAGGCCCGCGACCACGGTGTAAGGACGCTGGAAGTACGCGTGAATGGGCCGGGCTCGGGACGCGAGTCGGCCATCCGCGCGTTGGCCGCCGCCGGTCTCGAAGTGAAATCGATCCGCGACGTCACCCCCATTCCGCATAATGGATGCCGGCCTCCCAAGAGACGCCGGGTGTAAGAGTGGGGCTCTGTAATTGAGATTGGTAATTGAGTAATCGGGGAATCGGGTAATTGAAAACTATTTGCACAACAGGTTTTGAAATTGCCAAATTACAAATTACCCGATTACAAATCTTGAAACTGGATCGGGAAGAAAGGGTAGCCACCCCGTAAACCGATCGTCACCTGATGTAAAGGAGAATTAAAATTGGCTCGATATAAAGGTCCAGTCTGTCGCCTTTGCCGCCGCGAAGGCATGAAACTGTTTTTGAAAGGGGCTAAGTGTTTCACGGACAAGTGCCCCATAGAAAAGCGCAACTTTGCTCCCGGCCAGCATGGCAAGGACCGTAAAGCCAAAGTCGTCGGCTACGGCCTTCAGCTCCGCGAGAAGCAGAAGACCAAGCGCATGTACTTCACGCTGGAAAACCAGTTCCGTAACTATTTTGAAAAGGCCGCGCGCAAGCCAGGCGTGACCGGCGAATTGCTCCTGCAGCAATTGGAGCGGCGGCTGGACAACGTGCTCTACCGTCTGGGCTTTGCCACATCGCGGCGCCAGGCGCGGCAGATCGTGCGCCATGGCCACATTGACGTCAACGGACGCAGGGTGAACATCCCTTCGTTCCAGGTCAGCGCGGGCGATGAGATCCAGGTCCGCGACAAAGCTAAGAAGTTTACCGTGATCGAGGGCGCGCGCGAATACTCGAGCCACCAGCCGGTTGTGGGCTGGCTGGAAGTGGATCGCGAAAACCTGAAGGGCCGCGTGCTGGCCCTGCCCAAGCGCGAAGACATCGCCACGCCGGTAAATGAGCAGTTGATCGTCGAACTGTATAGTAAGTAACAGGGTGAGCGCGGAGCGAGCGCCGGAGAGCGCGAGCAAAGCGCGAGACGGGGCCCCCAACAAGCCTGGTGTTGGCTTGATGGGGTAGGACGGCGAAGCAGCGCAGGGTTGCGGAGCCCTCGAAGACAAGCAGAGCTGATTGTGGAGTTGTATTCGAAGTAACGTTGTGAAAGTTTTGTCATTCCGAGCGCAGCGAGGAATCTGCTTTCGGTTTTGATTAAGGGCCAAAGGCCAAAAGCCGATGGCTGGTTGTAAACAATTGACCGCACCAGAACTGCCTTGCGCTATGGAGTGCATGTGCCCAACGGAGCGGAATTGAAAGGAAGGGAAGAACATGGTTCTTTGGAGAGGATTTCAGAAGCCCAAGCGTCTCGCGACTGACACCGAGACACTCACCGACAAATACGGCCGGTTTTACGCGCAGCCGTTTGAGCGCGGATTCGGCACCACCATCGGCAACGCCCTGCGGCGCGTGCTGCTGTCTTCGATTGAAGGCGCGGCGGTCACCGCGGTTCGCATTGAAGGCGTGCTGCACGAGTTCCAGTCGATCCCCGGCGTGGTTGAGGACGCCACGGACATCATCCTCAACCTCAAACAGATTCCGTTCAAGCTCAACGGCGACGGTCCTAAGGCGATCTATCTGAAGACCGACCAGCCGGGTGACATAACTTCCGGAATGATCGAGGCGGATGGCGACGTCGAAGTGCTGGACAAGAATGTTCACATCGCCCGGGTTTCCGAGGGCGGCAAACTGGATATGGAGATGCGCCTCAAGCGCGGGCGCGGCTACGTGGCTGCAGACAAGAACGTGGATGAAGACCTGGGCCTGGGTTTCATCCCCGTGGATTCCGTGCACTCGCCGGTGCGTAAGGTCAACTACACGGTGGAAGCTGCGCGTCTCGGCCAGATCACCGACTACGACAAACTCGATATCGAAATTTGGACCAACGGCTCCATCGCTCCGGCTGATGCTCTGGGTCTGGCGGCGAAGTTGCTCAAAGACCACATGACCATCTTCATCAATTTTGAAGAGGAACTCGAAACCGAGGCGCGGGGCGAGGACAAGCCGCGTATCAAGAACGAGAACCTTAACCGTTCGGTGGAGGAGCTTGAGCTTTCCGTGCGCAGCTACAACTGCTTGAAAAACGCCAACATTCAAACCATTGGCGAGTTGGTGCAAAAAACGGAAGCCGAGATGCTCAAGACCAAGAACTTCGGACGCAAGTCGCTCAATGAGATCAAGGAAATCCTTGCTTCCATGGGGCTCTCGCTGGGTATGAAGATCGACGAGCAGGGCAACGCTGTTCCCGGTCCCACCAGCCAGTTGGCGCCGCCCGTGGCCGCGCCTCTGAGCAGCGGTGGAGACGGCGAAGGCCAGGAGTTCTAAGAAAATTGGTAATTGGGTAATTTGGTAATTGGGTAATTTGCAACCCAGTTCCAATTTGCCCAATTATGCAATTACGAGATTACTCAATTACGAAATCTAAGGACTTACCATGCGTCACCGCATCGCAACCAAGAAGTTAGGACGTAACACCAGCCATCGCCGCGCGCTGCTGCGCAACCTGGTGACTTCGCTCATGATGGAAGAGCGCATCGAAACCACGCCGGCCAAAGCCAAAGCCATGCGTCCGCACGTAGAAAAGATGATCACCCTGGGCAAGAAGGGCGACGTGGCCGCGCGCCGTCTGGCGCTGGGCTTTCTCATGACCCGCGAGTCCGTGGACCGTCTGTTTAACACCATCGCTCCGCGGTTCGGCGACCGCAACGGCGGCTACCTGCGCATCATCCACAAAGGCTGGCGCACGGGCGACGGGGCAGAGACCTGCTACATCGAACTTGTAGGCAGCGAGAAAGCGATCGAAGCCAAGCGTGCCAAGCGGGCGGAAGCGCGCAGCAAACGTAAGGAAGAAATCAAAAAGCAGATGGAAGAGCAGCAAGCCGCGGCTGCGAAGGAAGAAAGTGGCGGCGAGGAAGAAAAGAAATAGTTTTCCCGCTGGAACCTGCAAACGTAAACGCGTCCCGTTATTGGGGCGCGTTTATGTTTGCAACCGATTGTGGCACGTTGCCGGGGCAGCGCAGCTTCTGCGGATAGTAGAGCGTATGGCGACGGTGGACTTCGGAAGCCAGAGGTCCCAACTTCAGTTTCCAGGAATGCGTCCCGCTCTTCCCGTCGGGCATCTCGAGGCCCAGCAGGTAGCCCCGCCATGCAAAATCGAACAAGTGGGCGCCGAACATGGTGTATGCGCCGCCGGTACGGACGCTCATCCGTTCCAGCACTGCACGGTCTTGCTCCGGCGCCTTCCACAAAAAGTTTCCGGTCACGTGGCTGAGGGGTTGGCGCATCATTACCAGCAGGCGGATCCCGCTGGTCTCAAGCTCTTTTTCCAGCTGGCTGGCGCCGCGGTGGCTGCTGTCGTCGTAGCCGTCACTGATCAGCATGATGGTATCGCCCGGCTGGACGGCGCCGAAGAACTTGATTCCCTCGTGCAGCACGTCATACACGGCCGCACCGCTGCCCATGGCCGGCGCTTCCTCAATGACTTCGCTGATCTCGGCGGCCCGCTGTTTCACGTCAGGATTGAAGCTCCTGCCGAACTTCGAGCGTTTGGAGAACACGGCAAAAGCCACCCGCCGGCCCTGCGGGGCTTGTCGCACCATACGCGTCACCAGGTTTACGGTATCTTCCACACGCTCCCGGCGCATGTCGTCGGTCTGTAGCAGGACCAGAACGCGGTTATCAAAGTTCTGTGTGGCGCTCACCACGGTCACGGGATGGTCTCCCATGGTGGCCTGGAAGTCGTCGGGATGCAGGTTGTTGATGTCGTCGCCGGTCTTGCGGTCCAGGGCCTCAACTATAGAGTACGTGGTACACCGTTGGGCAAAGGCGCCAACGGCGAAAACCAGCAAAAAGGAAATCCAGAAAGCACGACGCATGACGGCCCCCAGGGATAATAAGCTAAGGCGGGTGGATTGGGAACGTTAAGATTCCATGAAGGCAGCACGCCATCTGTGCTGCAAACGTAACCGATTGTTCGCCAGAACCATCGAGCCATTTACCCTCTTGGCATAGACGTGCCCGGCGCGGCACTGGTTGCCATGGAGAACGGAGCAACCTGCCGGCCGCGCCGCTCATCGGCTTTCTTCTTCGCCAACAGCCGATAAAATGGAAATCATGCCCGACTACATCCGGCTTCCCGTCGGCCAAAACGCTCCCGGGCTGGTGAACGCGGTGATTGAGATCCCGCGCGACTCGGTCAACAAGTACGAGTACGACAAGCAGTTCCAGGTCTTTCGCCTGGACCGCACACTTTTTTCCCCGGTCCACTACCCTGGCGATTACGGCTTCATCCCGTCAACCCTGGGCCGCGACGGCGACCCCTTGGACGTACTGGTACTGGTGGAAGCGCCCAGCTTTCCCGGATGCCTGATGGAAGTCCGCCCCATCGGCGTCTTGCGGATGATGGACCAGGGCCAGGGCGACGAAAAAATCCTGGCCGTCGCCGAAAGCGATCCACTCTACCGCGAAGTCAAGGACTGCTCCCAGGTCTTTGCCCACACCTTACGCGAGATCGAGCATTTCTTCGCTATCTACAAGAAACTCGAAGGCAAGAAGATAGAAATCGCCGGCTGGGATGG
>DATFXI010000274.1:0-8460 GCA_035316085.1 Candidatus Angelobacter sp. | reverse complement strand
AGGGTTCTGCCCTGACCTCAGAAACGATGAACCTGCTTTGAGGTTTGCGGTGATGGTGAAGTTTTAGGGCAGGGAAGGAGAGGACTTTGACATGGACCTGCTGATGATTCTTGGCACAATCGTTTTCTTCCTTGTCGCAGTCGCTTACACGGCGGCGTGCGACAGGTTGAAGTGACCGCCGGGAAGGAGCCACGTGACTCCGCTTTCTCTGTTCGGGCTGGCTGCAGTCACCGCGATGCTGATCTTTTACGCTCTGGAGCCTCGCGGCCGGATCTTTGTCCTAGGTTTTGCCGGGGCCTGCGCGGTGGCCTCGTTGTACGGGTTTCTGCAGGGAGCATGGCCCTTTGGCCTGGTGGAAGCGGTGTGGGCCTTGGTCGCGCTCCAGCGCTGGCGGCGCGCCGCTGTGTGACGCGCGAGAGAGGGAGAAGGGCCAATGAACCTTGAAAACGTTCTCATTTTGCTCATCAGCTTTTTGCTGATGGTCTATCTGCTGTACGCGCTCTTGCGTCCGGAGAAATTCTGACATGACGATAAACGGCTGGTTGCAAATCTTCTTGTTCTTCGCCGCCGTGCTGGCCGTGGCCAAACCGGCCGGGCTGTTCATGACCAAGGTCTTCTCCCGCGAACGCACCTGGCTCGATCCCGTGCTGCGCCCTGTGGAGAAGCTGATCTACAAGCTGACCGGCGTGCGCGAGGAACGCGAAATGCGCTGGACGGAATATTCCATCGCCATGCTGCTGTTCAGCGCGGTCTCCATGCTCGTGCTTTATCTGCTCGAGCGCACCCAACACTGGTTTCCTCATGCCGTGAATCCCCAGAAGTTGGGCGCGGTGGCGCCGGACTTGGCGTTCAACACGGCAGCGTCTTTCACCACCAACACCAACTGGCAGTTCTACTCGGGCGAGAACACCATGGCCTATCTCACGCAGATGGCGGGCCTCGCCTACCACAACTTTGTCTCTGCGGCGGTTGGAATCGCGCTGGCGGTTGCCTTCATCCGCGGCATTGCGCGGCGAGAGAAGGAAACCATCGGCAACTTCTGGGTGGACATGACGCGCTCCGTCCTGTGGGTGCTGCTCCCGGCCTGCATCGTCTATGCCATGTTGCTGGTCTCACAAGGCGTGATCCAGAACTTCAGGCCCTACGACACAGTCAAGCTGGTCGAACCGCAGCAGGTCCAGAAGGTGCAAGATGGCAAGCCGGTCACCGGGCCGGACGGCAAACCAGTGATGGAGACAGCCACCGACCAGGTCATTGCGCAAGGGCCGCTGGCCTCGCAGGAAGCCATCAAGATGTTAGGCACCAACGGCGGCGGGTTCATGAACGCCAACAGTTCTCACCCCTTTGAGAATCCGACTCCGTTCAGCAATTTTCTGGAGATGTTCTCCATCTTCGTGATCCCAGCGGGGCTGACCTACACGCTGGGACGGATGACCGGTTCGCAACGTCACGGCTGGGCCGTGTTCGCGGCCATGGCCGTCTTGTTCTTCGCCGGCGTGAGTACCGCCTATTGGGCGGAATCGAAGGGCAATCCTCTGCTGGTAGGAGTTGATCAGAAAGTGTCCGTCGCGCAATCCGGCGGCAACTTTGAGGGCAAGGAAGTCCGCTTTGGCATTGCCAACTCGGCGTTGTTCGCTACCGTGACTACGGACGCAAGTTGCGGCGCGGTGAACAGCATGCACGATTCCTATACACCCCTCGGCGGTATGGTGCCGCTAGTGAACATCATGCTGGGTGAAATTGTTTTCGGCGGCGTTGGCGCAGGAATGTATGGGGTGCTGATATTTGTGGTGCTCTCGGTTTTCATTGCCGGCCTGATGGTCGGCCGTACACCGGAATATCTGGGAAAGAAAATCGAATCCTACGATGTGAAGATGGCCATGTTGTATGTGCTGATCTTCCCGCTCTCGATCCTGGCATTTTCGGCAATCTCAGCGCTGACCCCGAATTTCGGTCTGGCCACGCTGACCAACACCGGCCCCCACGGGCTCTCTGAGATTCTGTATGCCTTCACCTCCGGCACGGGAAATAACGGCTCCGCGTTCGCGGGATTGGGGGCCAACCGCTATTACAACCTGAGTGTCGGCTTCGCCACGCTCATCGGGCGGTTCCTGATGATCGTGCCCATGCTGGCGGTGGCCGGTAGCCTGGCGCGCAAGAAGATTGTTCCGCCCTCGCCCGGCACTTTTCCTGTGACCACGCCGCTGTTCACCACATTGCTGGTGAGCGTGATCATCATTGTCGGCGCGTTGACCTTTTTCCCGGCGCTGAGCCTGGGGCCGATTCTTGAGCACCTGCTCATGAATGCGGGCAAGACCTTCTGAGGACCAAACCAATGGCTAGCAAGCTCACTAAATCAAAATCCCTTTGGGACCCGAAGATCGTGCACCAGGCGTTGATCGATTCCGTGCGCAAGCTGAACCCGCGCACCATGATGAAGAACCCGGTTATGTTCGTAGTGGAAGTGGGCAGCGTGGTCACCACCGCGCTACTGTTCAAAGATTTGGCGCGGCACACTTCCGGCTTTGGTTTCGATCTGCAGATCACGCTGTGGCTGTGGTTCACGGTGCTCTTTGCCAACTTTGCGGAAGCCATGGCCGAAGGCCGTGGCAAGGCCCAGGCGGACACTCTGCGCAAAGCCAAGTCAGAGACCATCGCCCGGCGTCTTCTGCCGAACGGAAGCACGGAAACCGTGCCCGGCTCCAACCTGCGTGCAGGCGATCTAGTGACCGTGTCAGCCGGCGAAGTCATTCCCGGCGACGGAGACGTGATTGAAGGCGTAGCCTCCGTAGATGAATCGGCCATCACCGGAGAGTCGGCGCCGGTGATTCGTGAGGCCGGCGGCGATCGCTGCGCGGTTACCGGCGGAACGCGCGTCTTGTCCGATCAGATCAAGGTTAAAATCAGCTCGAACCCCGGGGAAACATTCCTTGACCGCATGATCGCGCTGGTGGAGGGGGCCGAGCGCCAGAAGACGCCGAACGAGATCGCCCTCAACATTCTGCTTGCCGGCCTGACCGTGATTTTTCTGCTGGCAGTGGTCACGCTGCAACCGTTCGCTCAATACTCAGGATCGCCGCAGACCATCTTCGTGCTGGTCTCACTGTTGGTGTGCCTGATTCCAACGACCATCGGTGGCCTGCTCTCCGCCATTGGCATTGCGGGTATGGACCGCCTGGTGCAGCACAACGTGCTTGCCATGTCCGGCCGCGCCGTCGAGGCCGCCGGTGACGTGGACACGCTGCTCCTCGATAAGACGGGCACCATCACTCTGGGCAACCGCCAGGCCACGGAGTTCCTTCCAGCGCCGGGAGTGAGCAGCGACCAGTTGGCTGACGCCGCGCAACTCTCCTCGCTGCCGGACGAGACTCCCGAAGGTCGCTCCATCGTGGTGCTGGCCAAGGAAAAATACAACCTGCGCGGGCGAGAGCTGGCATCGCTGGGCGCGCATTTCGTTCCGTTCAGCGCACAGACGCGCATGTCCGGCGTGGATCTCGACGGGCGCGTGATCCGCAAAGGCGCCGCCGACGCCATTGAAAAGTATCTGCAGCAGTCCGGCGGCCAAGTGCCGAAAGAGGTGCAGGCTGCGGTCGATACTGTCTCGCGTTCCGGGGGAACGCCGCTGGTGGTAGCGGAGAACAGCCGCGCCCTCGGAGTGATTCAACTGAAAGACATCGTGAAGGGCGGTATGCGCGAGCGGTTCGGACAACTGCGCGCCATGGGCATTCGCACCGTGATGATCACCGGCGACAATCCTCTGACCGCGGCGGCCATCGCGCGCGAGGCCGGCGTTGACGATTTTCTGGCTCAGGCCACGCCTAAAGAAAAGATGGACTTGATCAAGAAGGAGCAGGCAGAAGGAAAATTGGTAGCCATGACCGGTGACGGCACCAACGATGCGCCGGCCTTGGCGCAATCTGACGTCGGCGTGGCGATGAATACTGGAACGCAAGCTGCCAAGGAAGCCGGGAACATGGTGGATTTGGATTCCAATCCCACCAAGCTGCTGGAAATTGTTGAGATCGGCAAACAATTGCTGATGACCCGCGGCTCGCTGACGACGTTTTCCATCGCCAACGACGTGGCCAAATACTTTGCCATTATCCCGGCGATGTTCGCCGGGACCTTCCCAGTACTGAATGCGCTGAACATCATGCGCCTGGCGACGCCGCAATCGGCCGTGCTCTCTGCAGTAATTTTCAACGCGTTGATCATCATTGCACTCATTCCTCTTGCCCTGCGCGGAGTGAAATACAGAGCCATGAGCGCCGAGGCACTGCTGCGCCGGAACCTGTTGCTGTACGGCGTGGGAGGAGTGGTTGTCCCGTTCATCGGCATCAAGTTTATTGACGTGATTATCCGGGCAGTGGGCCTGGCTTGAGAGAATCATCATGAAGAAAAACATCCTCACTGCGGTGCTGATGACGCTGGTCACCACCGTTCTGCTCGGCGGTGGATATCCCTTGCTGGTAACGGCGCTCGCCCGGCTCATGCCTGACAAGGCTGACGGCCAGTTGATTTCGCGCAACGGGCAGACCATTGGCTCGCGGATCATCGCCCAGCCTTTCACCAGCGCCGGCTATTTTCATCCCCGGCCTTCGGCTGCTGGCAGCAACGGATACGATCCCACCAACTCCGGCGGAAGCAATCTTGGTCCGACCAACCAGAAACTGGTTGATCGGGTGAAAGGGGACGTAGCCGCGCTGCAGGCGGAGAGTCCGGGCAAGTTGGTCCCGGTTGACCTGGTCACGACTTCCGGCTCCGGGCTCGATCCTCACATCACGCCGGCTGGGGCCGACTTCCAGGTCCCGCGCGTGGCCAAAGCCCGGGGGATTGCCGAAGCCGACCTGCGCAAGCTGGTCGCCGAACACACTGAGGGACGTCAATTTGGACTTCTGGGCGAGGCCCGCGTCAACGTGCTGGAGTTGAACCTGGCGCTGGATGAGAGATTTCCGGTGAAGCAATAGCAAAGCCGCACGAGGCGAGCAGAATTTGCGCCGTAGAGACGCGGCACAGCCGCGTCTAGCCGGCACCAACCTTTCCGCGGAAACCAGCAGCCAGACGTGGCAATGCCACGTCTCTACGGATAGAAATGCCGCCTTCCTAATCTCCCTCCAACCTGCGAAAATAAGGGCATATGGCGCTTGTGGTCATCGGCGGGCATTCGCGCAGCGTGGGCAAAACCAGCGTGGTGGCGGGGCTGATTGCCGCTCTGCCTGAGTTCAACTGGACTGCGCTCAAGATCACGCAATTCGGTCACGGCATCTGCTCGGCGGACGGCAAACCATGTGATTGCGATACCGGCGACGACCATTTTCGCGCCCTCAGCGACGAAAGGGAGACAGCCGGTGAGACCGATACCTCGCGTTTCCTGGTGGCCGGAGCCAGGCGCTCTATTTGGGTGCGCACCCGGCAGGGAAGACTGAGCGAAGCCATCACCGACATCGAGCGCAAGATAGCCGGCGCGGAGAACGTGATCATGGAGTCCAACAGCATTATGGGCTTTCTCAAGCCCGACGTTTATCTCTCCGTGCTCGACGCCGCGCAGGAAGATTTCAAAGTTTCCGCCAATGAGTTTCTTGACCGTGCCGACGCGGTCATTGTCCACCAGCACGAGGCCAACGTCCCGCCGAAATGGAGCGGCGTTTCCCTCGACCGCATTGCCGGCAAGCCCAGGTTCATGATCCAGCCGCCGCCGTATGTCACGCCGGAGATTGTGGCGTTTGTGCGCGAGCGTTTGGTCGCCGCGGACGCTCCGCAGGCCCGTTAAGATACCGGCCTCAACGCGCGTCTCTTTGATGTGGAACTTTCCCCGCCCCGCATCGTACCTAATGCCATGCGCAGATGGATGAAGTACGCCTTCGCCGCGGTCAGTGTCTATCTGATTCTGGCCATCGCTGCCGGGGTAGTCGTGGGCGAAGGCAGCCTTCGGCTGCGCCGCTTGCCGCTGCGGTATCGCGCGGTGGTCGAGGCCGAAGTCCTCAAGCGCTATCAAACCAGGCTCGAGGACGTGAGCGTCCAAACCGCCGACAGAGTTACGCTCAAAGCCTGGTACATTCGTCCGCGGAATTTTAATGGCGACGCGGTAGTCTTGCTGCACGGCATCACCGACAATCGTGAAGGCATGGGCGGCTTTGCCCGGCTGTTTCTGGACCACGGCTACGCCGTCCTGATGCCGGACGCGCGCGCTCACGGCGAAAGCGGCGGCATGCTGGCAACATACGGCGTGCGCGAGTCCGACGATCTTCACCGCTGGGTCTCCTGGCTCTACACGGATGAGCTTGCCCCGGCGCAGTGCGTTTACGGCGTTGGCGAATCCTACGGCGCGGCCCTGTTGCTGCAAGCTTTGCCGGCCGAGCCCAGGTTCTGCGCTGTCGCTGTCGAGAGCCCGTTCTCAACCGCGCGTGAGATGAGTTACGAACGTATTTCCACGCCGCTGCATCTCAATCCCTGGTTCGGACGCACGCTGGGACGGCCCATGATCTGGTCCGCAGTGCTCTACGCTCACTGGCGTTACGGCGTCGATCTCCTCGCGCCCAGCCCGCTCGAAGGCATTAAGCGCTCCCATGTCCCCGTGCTACTGATTCACGGCACAGCGGATACTTCCATCAACCCGCGCCACTCCATCATTCTTGCCAAGGCTGCGCCGGACCGCGTCCAGCTCTGGCTGGTGCCCCACGCCAGGCACACCATGGCTTGGGGCGCGGCGCACCAGGAATTTGAAGCCAGGTTGCTGGCCTGGTTCAGCGCGCATCGCAAGAATGCTCCGCTCGCTGCCGGCGCGTGACGCCTTTGCCCTCTTCTCTACGGTAAATTTCCCGGGTCTTCTTTGGGTACTACTGCCAGTTGCAGCCGTTCCCCAGTCCGCTCACCATGGGACAAATGATCTCACTGGCTGCGCGAGCGGCCCTGGAAATAATTAAAGGAGTCCTTTATGTCCACAATCGGACAGAACATAACCAGTGAAGTGAAACACCGCGCCGGTGTGGGTATTGTCATGGGCATTTTGCTTGCGGCAATCGGAGTGTTGATGCTCATGTACCCCCTGTTCACGGCTGCAGTGACGACGGTATTTATTGGTGCTGCGCTAGTCGTGGTAGGAGTGATAGAACTCGTCCTGGCACTGCGCTCGCATACATGGGGTAGATTCTTTCTGCGGCTCCTACTCGGCCTTATCTATGGCGTCACCGGAGTGCTTCTGCTCGCCAATCCGATGTGGGGAGTGGCCGTGCTCACCACTGTGGTTGGTTTCATGTTGATATTCGAGTCAGTGTTCACCACGGTGCTGGCCTTCCAAATGAGGCCCATTTCCGGCTGGGGATGGCTGTTGTTCGATGCCGGGATCGCGCTGCTGCTCGGCATATTGATTCTGGCACACTGGCCGCAAAGTTCCGTCTGGGCGATCGGAACGCTGGTGGGCGTGGCCGTACTGGTGCGGGGCATCAGTCGCATCGCTCTGTCCATCAGGTTGCGGCGCGGCGCCGGTCAAGTGGAAAGCCAATTCCCGACGCAGCGCGCGGCGTAGAAGGCACGCCGGCGAAGCAGCGGCGCATCTTTGAGGCTTGGTTGTCCGGCGCGAGCGCGAGTCGTGCGGTCGCACAGCCAGCCTCATATTTGCACTAGCGGCTCTTCAAAGCCAGCCGCTCTTCCACGATCGCCACAATTTCTTGGTGGACCTTGACCGCCGGCTCCTTGGCGTCCACCGCAATCACTCGGTCGGGCTCGCGAGCCGCGATCGCCAGGTAAGCCTGATGTACGCGCCGGTAAAAGGCGCGGTTCTCCTGCTCAAAACGGTTTTCGTCGGCTTGCGCAGCGGCGACTTGTTGCACGTTGCGGCGCCGGGCGCGGGCCACGCTCGCGTCAGCATCGGACACCATCAGGATGGTCAGGTCGGGCCGCAGATCGCGGCAGAGAAGCCGGTGAAGATCGAGCACCAGCGCGCTTCCCAACTCGCGTCCGCCCCCCTGGTAGGCTTCGCTCGAGTCGGTGAAACGGTCGCACAACACCCATACGCCGCGCTGCAAGGCCGGCAGGATCAGCTCGTCAATATGCTGAGCGCGGTCAGCAAACATCAAAGCGAGTTCGGCCAGGGGTGAAAGTCCTTCCGTCCGCGAGCTGAGCAAAACCGAGCGCAGCTTTTGTCCGATGACGGTGCCGCCCGGCTCAGGAGTGGTAATGGCGTCAATCCCGTGCTGGCGCAAATACCCCGCCAGGTTCTCGATCTGCGTGGATTTACCCACGCCGTCAAGCCCTTCAAACGTGATGAACTTGCCGCGATGTCTGGCCACGCTACCGATTTAAACACAGAATGAGACAGCGTGAATGGGTTCAGGAGCAATTAGCAGCTAGCAATTAGCAAATGGCTCAGCTAAAGCAGGGATCGACATTGTTTTGAGCAATGGGCTGTTCCGATTCGGCTTTAGCTGTGCTAATTGCCAGATGCCAATTGCTAGTTGCTAT
>DATFXI010000273.1:0-5709 GCA_035316085.1 Candidatus Angelobacter sp. | reverse complement strand
AGCGGCAACTGGAAAGACCAGTCCCCAGGCAAGAAATGACACCGCCGTGAGAAGAACTCCGGGACTAAAGCGCCTAAAACGCCGGAAGAAGATGACGCCAGTAACGGCGAACATGCCGAAAAGATAGAACTCCATGCCCCTTGCCGGGTGCCCCGTGCCTGCTTGCCAGATGGCCCAGAGCGCGTACGGCAAGAGCATGGTGACCATGGTGTGCAGGTACCTGCTCCTAAGGCCGTAGAAGCGGATAGTCTGGTAGAGAAACATGCAACTGGTGCCGCCCAAGCACGCCACGTAAAACCATGCTGCCGGAAACCCGCCTACCAGCCCGGTGAGATAGCAGAGGGACGGCACGAGGGTCGTGAATATGAAAATAGTCCGTTGCCGGCGGTTGCAAAAGATCTCAGAAACGGACAACAGGAAGAATGTTCCGGCCACGATCAGGGTGGAAATTTTTAGCCAGCGTATGAGCGGCTGCGGCAGTGCAAAGAGGTGCCAGGCCACCGGCGCGGCAAAATGGACGAAGATAGCGCTCCATCCCAATAGCCACAGGCCAAATTGCCGCTTGCGGTCGCGCAGATAGATCCAGGCGAACAGAGCCACCAGAGCGCTCATCACCGCCAAGATCAGGACATCCTCTAATAGCGTGGATTTCATTTCGTGCTTGCCTCCTGCATTTGCGGCAACCGGCAAAGTTCCCAGGGAAGCGATCCACTGCAAAAACCGGCCGGCTTTCTCGCGACAGCAAGGCAAATGCGGATCGGCAAAACAACTCGGGGCGGGGAGAGTATTCGTCCCCCAAGCGTTCATAAAAATACCACTTTTAGCGCGTCTTGGCAGACAAACGCCAAATTAAATTTCTTTTTAGTTTTATCCGCGCCGCGGCCTCTATTTCTTTCATCTTTCCTTGTCTTTCGCTGGTTTTTCTGGTGGGTTTTCATGCGTGCGTTCGCGAAAAGTACCGCGCATGCCTTTGGCGAGGAAGACAGCTGTCTCCCCGTACTTATCCCGTAGGCGATCTGACGCCGACAATGCCCGCGCCCATTTCTCGCGTTGCCCGCCCAGCAAGTCCATCTGCTCAGGAATATCCTCCGCGAAGTGCGACGCATGAACACCCAGCAGGCGGACATCGCGGCCGGTGTCCCAATTCTCGAGAAAAAGCTTGCGGATAACGGAAAAAATCTCCGTGTCGACGCAGGTGGGGTTGGCCGGAGAGTGCGCGCGGGTAATGGTGCTGAAGTCCGAATACCTGAGCTTGAGCTGCAGTGTATGCGCGAAGAAACCGTGCTCGCGCAGGCGCCGTCCCACCATTTCCGAGAGGCGCGCCAGCGTGGCTTCGAGCTGTTCCAAATCAGCAGTGTCGTGGGCAAACGTGTGCTCGTGGCTGATGGACTTTGCCGCCCACTCCTCGCCGACCTCACCCGCAAACCAAGCGCCCGCATCTTCGCCGCAGGCTTTCCCCTTGAGCGCCGATCCCCACTTGCCGAAGTTTTCTTCGAGCGCGGTTTGGTTCATGCGCTGCAGATCACCGATCCGTATGATGCCCATTTCGTTGAGCCGCGCTTTGGTCACTTTTCCGACGCCGGGAATCTTGCCGACATCGAGCGGAGCCAGAAATGTCTGCTCCCTTCCCGGAAGGACGTAGAGGATGCCGTTAGGCTTGGCTTGGTCGGAGCACATCTTGGCCATCAGCCGAGACGCGCCAATGCCGATGGAACAATTCAATCCTGTGCGTTCTTTCATCTGCTGGTGCAGCCCGTGGGCCGAGCGGAGCGGCGGCCCGTGCAGTTTCTCCGTGCCTGTCATGTCGAGATAAGCCTCGTCGATGGAAGCCATCTCCACCGCCGGCGAAAAATTGTTGAGCACAGCAGCCGCCTTGCGCGAGTGTTCGCGGTAGAGGTCGGGATGGCCGTCGAGAAAAATGGCGTGCGGACAAAGCTTGGCCGCAGTCCGCAGTGGCATGGCCGAATGCACGCCGAACTTGCGGGCTTCGTAGGAAGCCGCAGCCACCACTCCGCGCTCGTCGCGCTGTCCACCGACTACCACCGCTCTTCCTTTTAGCGCGGGATTGCTGAGCTCCTCCACGGAGACAAAGAAGGCGTCCATGTCAACGTGGAAAATAATTCGCGGCGAATTCACATCCTGACAATACATCAAACTGGACAGTTTCGCTTATTTTTCGTCTCACAATAAAAGACATTAAATCAACGGCTTGCGATCAAATTGTCGGCAACCTGGGATCGCCCAGGCGGTCTCGCGCATCTGACGATGAAGCGTGCGTCGACATTCTGAGAGTGCAAATTTCCACGTCGCAGAGTACTATGGCTGCCCTGTTACGACGGCCGATTCCCCGGAGAGAGCCCATGGCCCATCTTAAGCCGGTATTCACCTTCAGGCCGTCGTCCGGAGCAGAGCGGGCAAAGCCCGCTCCTGCCGAGATTTACGCCGCTTGTCGGCGCCAGACCGAATCGCTTGCTGCTTCCCTGACCGCCGAAGACCAGATGGTGCAGTCATGCCCTGATGCAAGCCCCGCCAAGTGGCACCAAGCGCATACCACCTGGTTCTTTGAAACGTTCATTCTCACTCCTCATCTTTCTGGCTACCGGCCGCTCAACCCCAAGTTTCGGGATCTCTTCAACTCTTACTACAACGCGGTAGGCGCCCAGCCGGACAAAGCGCTGCGCAATACTTTTTCCCGTCCCGGACTTGAGGAAGTCCTGAAGTACCGCCGCCACGTGGACGAGCACATGGACAAGCTGCTGCGCTCGAGCGGCGTCTCCGAAGCAGTGCTGAAACTGGCGGAACTTGGCGTCAACCACGAGCAGCAGCACCAGGAACTCCTGGTCACCGACATCAAACACGCTTTCTGGTCGAACCCGCTGCAACCCGCCTACAAAGCGGCTGCAGCTACGCCGGCTGCAAGCTCTCCGCCGCAACAGCGGGCGCAGGCTTTCCCGGAAAACATCTACGAACTCGGCGCCAACGGCGAGGCTTTCCATTTCGACAACGAGGCTCCGCGGCACAAAGTCTTGCTGCGAGCATTTCGTTTTGCTTCGCGTCCCGCGACATGCGGCGAATACCTCGCCTTCATGGATGACCGCGGCTACGAACGTCCCGAACTCTGGCTCTCCGATGGCTGGAAAGCCGTCCAAGCGCATCGCTGGAACGCCCCGCTCTACTGGGAAAAAGCCGGCGGCGAATGGTTCTATTTCACTTGTTCCGGCATGCGCAAGGTGGATGAGCACGAGCCTGTCTGCCACGTCAGCTTTTTTGAAGCCGACGCTTTCGCGCGCTGGGCCGGCGCCCGCCTTCCCACTGAGTTTGAATGGGAAACCGCCGCAGGCGGAGTTCCCGTCGAAGGCAACCTGTTGGAGGACGGAAGATTTCATCCCGCAGCCGCTCTAGCTTCCAAAGGAGACCATCCCCTCCAGACTTTTGGCGACGTCTGGGAATGGACAGCTAGCGCTTATCTCCCGTATCCCGGCTTCAAGCCTGCGGCCGGGGCTTTAGGCGAATACAACGGCAAGTTCATGAGTGGTCAGATGGTGCTGCGCGGCGGCTCCTGCGTCACCCCGCAGTCGCATATCCGCGCCAGCTATCGGAATTTTTTCCCACCGGAAACGCGCTGGCAGTTCTCCGGGATCAGGCTCACCGATGACAGCATTTAAAAACCCGGCAGTTCTCGTAAGTCCCATCGCCGAAACGGTGCGTGAAGGCTTGAGTGCGTATCCTAAGCACCTCCCGCCCAAACTCTTCTATGATGCCCAAGGTTCCCGCCTGTTTGAGCAGATCACGGAGACCCGCGAGTACTACCCAACGCGCACCGAGCGCACCATCTTCCGTGAGTACGTAGCGGAAATGGCTGAGCACGCCGGCAACAACCTGACCCTGGTCGAGTTGGGCGCAGGCAGCGCGCGCAAGACTCGGTTGCTGATCGAAGCATTGCTGCGCCGCCAACTGCGGCTGGACTTCTACCCTGTGGATGTTTCTCCTACGGCATTGCGCGAGGCTCTGGCCAGCCTGAACGGCGACTACCCCAACCTTCGCGTTTCTCCCATCGTGGCCGACTATTCCCACGGGCTGCCCTCCCTTAAGGATCCCGGCCAGAAGCTGGCGCTGTTCCTAGGTTCCACCATCGGAAACTTTGAGCCGGAAGAAGCCTGCCAGTTTCTGGTGGAGCTGCGCCAGTCCCTAACGCCCGGCGATGGCCTGCTTGCCGGCTTTGATATGGTCAAGGACCCCACAACTCTGCACGCCGCGTACAACGACCGCCAGGGGGTCACCGCACGCTTCAACAAGAACCTGCTAGCGCGCATCAACCGCGAACTCGGCGGCCGCTTCGATCTCGAAGCGTTCCGCCACTTGGCGTTCTGGAACCCTGAGGCCTCACGCATCGAAATGCATTTGGAAAGTCTCCGCGAGCAGACGGTATGGGTCCACGACCTGGGCCGTTGTTTCTATTTCGCCCACGGCGAACGCATCCACACTGAAAACAGCTACAAGTTTTCGCCCGCAGGGATCGCTTCACTTCTCGAGCGCAGCGGCCTCCGCCTCGAAAGGACCTGGACAGACTCACAAGGCTGGTTCAGCGAAGTTTTGGCTAGAGTGACGTAGGTCTTCAGGGGCTGAAGTCCTGCTCCCCCTGCATGCTCTCGGATTCGGGAATGACAGCCTCGCTCTGCAGCGGTATCCTTTCTAGCGCGAGGATCCATGAAAAAGCTGCTGCTGTTTGTTATGGCCACGATCATCACCTCTGCCGCGCAAAATATCCCCAACGCTGCCGAACTTAACAAGATGGCGGCGCGTTTTGCCCCGACGCCGCTTGTCGTCGATACCTCCGTGCTCTCGCCCGGCGACAAACAGGCCCTGGTCAAGCTGATTCAGGCATCCCAGGTGGTGAATCGTCTCTTCATGCAACAGCTGTGGAGCGGCAACCAGGCGCTTTACAAGAGGCTGCAACAGGACAAGACGCCTCTCGGCCGGGCTCGGCTGCACTACTTCTGGATCAACAAAGGCCCGTGGTCGGAGATCGACGGGCACACAGCGTTTCTGCCCGGCGTTCCGGCGCACAAACCTCCCGGTGCAAATTTCTATCCGGAGGAGATGACCAAGGAAGAATTTGAGACCTGGGTGAAGACGCTCTTACCGTCAGAGAAAGCGCAGGCAGAGGGATTCTTCTGGGTAATCCGTCGCGACACCGATAAAGATCTGACGATTGTCCCCTACAGCGACGAGTACGAACCTGATCTCAGCCGGGCGGCGGACCTTTTGCGTGAGGCCGCTGCGCTCACCGACAATGCATCGCTCAAAAAATTCCTCACCACCCGTGCTGACGCTTTCAGCACCAATGATTATTTCGAGAGCGATATGGCCTGGATGGACCTGGACGCGCCGATCGACGTCACTTACGGCCCTTACGAGACCTACACCGACGAGCTTCTTGGCTACAAAGCGGCGTTCGAAGCCTATATCAACGTGCGCGACGACAAAGAGACCGCGCGTTTGGCTTTTCTCAGCCAGCATCTTCAGGAAATCGAAAACAATTTACCGGAGGACCCACAGTATCGTGTAGCGAAGCTGGGCGCGGCCGCGCCGCTCCGCGTGGTAAACGAAGTCTTCTCGGCCGGCGACGGAGCGCACGGCGTCCAAACTGCGGCTTACAACTTGCCGAACGACGACAAAGTGGTGCAGCAGAAAGGCGCCAAGCGGGTG
>DATFXI010000272.1:0-6158 GCA_035316085.1 Candidatus Angelobacter sp. | reverse complement strand
ATCGGAACTGCCACTGGCGCGGTGGGCGTGAATACGCAATTCACCTACACCGAAGTCGGCGTGACTTTGGACATCACGCCGCACGTCCATGCTGACGGACAAGTGACCCTGAAGACGACAATGGAAATCTCCAACGTGACCGGACAGTCGAGTGTCGGAGGCGTCAACCAGCCGATTATCAGCCAGCGTCGAGCCGAGCAGACGATCCGGCTCAATGACGGCGAGATCAACCTGATGGGCGGCATCTTGGAAAACACGGAAACCCTGGCAGTGGAAGGCTGGCCTTTCTTATCCTCGATCCCGATATTCAAGTATTTGTTCTCTCGAGAAAGCAAGGAGAAGATCACCAACGAAATTGTCTTTCTGCTGGTGCCGCACATTGTCCGCGGACAAGAGTTGACCGATATGAATCGGCGTTCGCTGGACATCGGTACCGGGGCCTCCATTGACCTGCGCATTGCCGCCCGTCCTGGGGCACGCACCGACAACGCCACGGCTACGAGCGGAAGTGCTCCGCAGCCGGCGCCGTCCGCTGCTGTTCCCCCCGCAACCAGACCAGCCGCTATTCAGCCCGCCGCGATTCCGCCCGTGGCGCCTTCGCAACCTGCGGGCACGGAATCACCGGCCGCGCAGCCGGCTGGAACAGCCCCCAGCGGCGCAACAGCGTCGCCCGGGGGCAATCAGCTTAGCCTGCGGCTGGATCCGGGCAATCTGTCGCCAGGTCAGGGAAGCAGTTTCGCCTTGAATGTTGTCCTGGCCAACGGACAGGACATCACCACGGTTCCCGTGGAGATCTCTTATGATCCGAAGGTCCTCGAGTTCCAGAGTGTGACGCCGGGCGACTTCCTCAATCGCGACGGCCAACCGGTAACACTGGTTCACCGCGACGATCCGCCGGGCCGCCTGGTGATCAACGCGCAACGGCCTCCTGGAAGTGCCGGGATTTCCGGCAACGGTACCGTCTATCGATTGACGTTCGTGGCCAAGGCCAAAGGCGGCGGCGTAGTGGCTGTCGCCACGCCGGGAGCGCGCAACAGCCAGAATCAGCCGCTGGCTATCGCCGGCGCGCAAGCTACGGTCACGGTGAACTAGCGCCGAGGTCGCCTGCCCCCAGGCTTAGAATTAGATGATGGACATTGACTCCATGCGAAGCCTTCGCCAACGACGGGGTCCCCGCTGCGCCCGGTTTTGGCGCGGCGGGGTAGAACGACGGGATCCCCAGCCCGCCGGGTTTTGGCGCGGCGGGGTAGAACGCGGGATGACTCTGCTGGAGCTGATCATTGTCATCACCATTCTCCTGGTTCTGATGGGGGCGGCGGTGCCAGTGGTACGGGTGAGCATCCGGCGCGCCCGCGAAACGGAACTGCGCCGCGACCTCTGGGAGATGCGGAGCGCGATCGATCGCTACAAAGAGGCCGCCGACAAGAACGCTTTCCAGATCAAGCTGGGGACCGAAGGCTATCCTCCCGATCTGGATACGCTGGTGAACGGCGTGGATGCTCAGGGGGGCAAGAAGCTCCGTTTCCTACGCCGCATCCCGATAGACCCCATGACCGGCAACAAGGATTGGGGCATGCGCTCCATGCAAGATGATCCGTCGTCGGAATCGTGGGGCGGGCAAAACGTTTTCGATATTTTTAGCAAATCGAACGGCACGGCTTTGAACGGAACCAAGTACAAGGATTGGTAGTAATGGAAAACCGTACGGCCCTGAAATTACGACGGCGGCAAGGCGGCTTCACGCTGATCGAGATGATCATCGTCATCGCCATCATTGCCATCTTAGTTGGTATTGCCGCTCCCATTTACAAGACCCACGTGCTCCGTGCGCGCGAAGCAGTCTTGAAGCAGGATTTGCAGGCCATGCGCGACGCCATTAGCCAATATACTCAGGACAAGAACAAAGCTCCGCAGGACCTGGGCGAGTTGGTTAGCTCCGGCTATCTGCGCGCCATACCCAAAGACCCCTTTACCGACTCCAATACCACGTGGGTGCCCGTACAGGAAGATGTGATGGACACTCTGGACCAGACCCAGCCGGGCATTACGGACGTCCACAGCGGTTCCGACAAAATCAGCTCCGAAGGCACCGCGTATAACACGTGGTGAACCTACCTATTAACAATTGCCAGAAATGCCAAAATTGCCAAAGAATCCAAATTGAACGGCGTTTGCCTTCAACCAATGTGGATTTTTTGGCAGTCTTGGCAATTCTGGCAATTCTCTTGTTACCATCTCCCTATGCCTGTGGAAATCGAGACGCAAGCAACGCATCTTCCTCCCCTGAAGGCCCCGCGTGGGACTGAGCTGACCTGCAAAGCATGGCCGCAGGAAGCAGCTATGCGCATGCTCATGAACAATCTGGACGAAGAAGTGGCGGAGCGTCCGCGCGATCTTGTTGTCTACGGCGGCACCGGCAAGGCTGCGCGTAACCAGCAATCGCTGGAGGCGATCCTGGCATCGCTGAAAGCGCTTGAAAACGACGAGACGTTGCTGGTCCAGTCCGGCAAACCGGTGGGCGTGTTCAAAACCCACGACTACGCGCCGCGCGTGCTGATCGCAAACTCCAATCTGGTCGGTCACTGGTCAAACTGGGAGAAGTTCAACGAACTGGAGCGCGTGGGGTTAATGATGTACGGCCAGATGACGGCCGGCTCCTGGATTTACATTGGATCGCAGGGAATTATTCAAGGAACCTTTGAAACCTTCGCCGCAGCAGGAGAAAAACACTTCAGCGGCGATCTGGCGGGCAAGTTGATCGTGAGCGGCGGCATGGGCGGCATGGGCGGCGCGCAGCCGCTGGCCGGCACCATGACCGGCGCCTGCTTCCTGGGCATTGACGTTGATCCGGAGCGCATCAAGAAACGTCTGAAGACGGGCTATTGCGACTTTATGGTCAACCATCTCGATGAAGCCCTGCGCATTCTGAAGAACGCGGTGCGAAAGAAAGAAGCTGTTTCGGTCGGACTCATCGGCAACTGCGCTGACGTGATTCCGGATCTTGCCGAGCGCGGCGTCGTCCCTGACATCCTGACCGACCAGACTTCCGCCCACGATCCTCTGAACGGCTACGTGCCCGCGGGCATGGCGCTCGAGCAAGCCCTCGAACTGCGCCGCAACGATCCCAAGGCTTATGTGGAGCGCTCGCTCGACTCCATGGCCCGCCACGTGGAAGGCATGCTGCGCCTGCAGAAGATGGGCAGCGTGACTTTCGACTACGGCAACAACATTCGGACCTTTGCTTTCCAGCGCGGCGTCAAGAACGCCTACGATTTTCCCGGCTTTGTCCCGGCGTATATCCGCCCGCTGTTTTGCGAAGGGCGCGGCCCGTTCCGCTGGGTGGCGCTTTCCGGCGACGCCGCGGACATCGCGGTCACCGACGATCTGGTGCTGGAGCTCTTTCCCAAGAACCGTATCCTCAACCGCTGGATCGGGCTGGCGCGCAAGCGGATCAAGTTCCAAGGACTGCCCGCGCGCATCTGCTGGCTAGGTTACGGCGAGCGCGCCCAGTTCGGCCTGGCCATGAACGATCTGGTCAAAAAAGGCAAACTCAAGGCGCCGATTGTTATTGGGCGGGACCACCTTGACTGCGGGTCGGTAGCTTCGCCGTACCGGGAGACCGAGAACATGCGCGACGGCAGCGATGCTGTCGCTGACTGGCCTCTGCTCAATGCTCTGCTCAACACCGCCAGCGGCGCAAGCTGGGTGGCCGTCCACAACGGTGGTGGCGTAGGGATTGGCTACTCATTGCACGCCGGGCAAGTAACCGTCGCCGACGGCACGGAGATGATGGCGCGCCGTATCGAGCGGGTCTTGACGAACGATCCCGGGATTGGCGTTGCCCGCCATGTGGACGCGGGGTACGACGAAGCTAAAGCCTTCGCCGAGCGCAAGGGAATCAAGATTCCAACCGTGTCGAGGGAAAAAGGCGAGTAGATTTGGTAATTGGGTAAGTTGGTAATTTGGTGATTGTCGTTGGCCTCAGCAGATTCGCTTCTTCTGAAACAAATTACTCAATTACCAAATTACAACAATTACTCAATTCTCATGCGCGGATTACTCGTCAAGCCTTGAACAATCTTGCCTGCTAGAATCCAATCTCCTTATCTCCTCCTGACCAACATCGGCCAGTTGGCGACTCTGCGCGGTGAAAGCGCTCCACGGCGCGGCGCAGCGCTCAAGGATATCAGCTTGATCGAAGAAGCTGCAGTCCTGTGCGGCGGCGGAAAGATCATCGCTGCCGGCAAGCAGCGTGAAGTATTGCATCATCCCTGGCTTAAGAAAAATAAGAGGAAACTGCAGGAGCTGGATTGTCAGGGCGGTGTGGTTTTGCCGGGGTTCGTGGACTGCCACACGCATCCGGTGTTTGCCACGCCACGTCTGGTGGATTTTGAAAAGCGCATTACCGGAGCCACTTACGAAGAAATCTCCGCCGCCGGAGGTGGAATTCGCTCGAGCCTCGCCGGGGTGCGCGGGGCCAAACGTGCGGAGCTTTCGGCAAGGGTGCTCAAAGCTTTCGAAGCCATGCTCGATCGCGGCACGGCTACGGTCGAGGCCAAATCAGGCTATGGTCTTACTACGGAAGATGAAATCAAATCCTTGGAAGCGATTCGTGATGCCGCGCAACGCTGGCCAGGGACCGTGGTCCGCACGCTGCTGGCTGCGCATGTCGTCCCCCCGGAATTTGCCGGCCGGCCCGACGAATACGTCACCAAGGTGTGCGAAGAGATCATTCCTCGGGTCGCTCAGCGCAAGCTTGCCGAGTATGTTGACGTCTTTTGTGAGCGCGGCGCCTTCACGCTGGCGCAGTCGGAGCGCGTACTGGCTGCTGCCCGTCGCCACGGCCTGGGCACGCGCGCTCACGTTTGCCAGTTCACGCCGTCAGAGTTACAGGGCCTGCTGGCTTTGCGGCCGGCCTCGCTGGACCACATGGATTGCGTGCGCGAGGAAGACCTGGCCGCCTTGTCGCGCACTGAGACCGTGGCGGTGCTGCTGCCAGGCGCGAACTATTTCCTGGGACATAAGGTGTATCCCGGAGCGCGGCGGCTGATCGACTCCGGGGCAGCGTTAGCTCTGGCTACTGACTTCAATCCTGGTACGTCGCCCACGCCCAGCATGCCGTTTGTTATCTCCGCGGCTTGCACGCATATGCAAATGACGCCGGCGGAGGCCATTGCCGCCACCACCATCAACGCCGCCTGCGCTCTGCGCATGGGCGATCGAAAGGGCAGCATCGAGCCGGGGAAGGACGCGGACTTGGCCGTCTTCGATGTGGCCGACCACAGGGAAATCGCTTATTGGTTTGCCTGGAACCGCTGTGTTGAAATGATTGTTTCGGGTCAGAGGGTATGACTAGGGTGCACAAGCGCAGCCAGGGGATTTTTGTCCTTGCGGGGACCTTTTTGGTCCTGATGGCGCGCGCCTTGCACGCACAAGCAGCCCAGTCGCAGCCCACTCCGCAACCGTCACCGGAAGCCCCGGCCGCATCTGCCACAACTCTGACGCCGGCGTCGCAGAACACACCTGCCAATGTGGCGGCTAAAACGATTCCGGAACTTCCCGCCGCGCCAGCCGCCTACGACGAGATTGTGGTGACCGCTGTGGGCGACATCATGCTCGGAACCACGTTCCCCGACGACTCCGGCGGCGACCTGCCTCCCAACGATGGCACAGGCATCCTCGACGAAGTGACTCCGTTGTTGAAGCGCGGCGACATTGTCTTCGGCAACCTGGAGGGGCCGCTGGTGGATGGCGGTGAGTCCTCCAAGTGTCACGGAAAACGCGCCGGCACCTGCTACGCGTTCCGCGTGCCCACTCGCTACGGCGTCCACCTGAAATCGGCGGGCTTCAATGTGATGGGTCTGGCCAACAATCACGCCATGGACTTTGGGGCGGAGGGCCGCGCCAGTTCACGCCAAGTGCTGGACGCGCAGGGTATCGCGCACTCCGGGGAAGTAGGCGACATCGGGCGTTTGACGGTGAAAGGCCGCAAGATCGCCGTACTCGCGTTTGCCACGTATCCCAACGCCTACAACTTCCTCGATCTGGAAGACGCGCTGGCGGAAATTCGCAAAGCGCGCGCGGAATCTGATTTTGTGATCGTTTCGTTTCATGGCGGCGCCGAGGGCGCCAGCCACCAGCATGTGGCTCCAGGCGAT
>DATFXI010000271.1:0-6270 GCA_035316085.1 Candidatus Angelobacter sp. | reverse complement strand
GCAGGCGCAAGACGGCTTCCACATCACGGTTACCGATGAAACGACCGGCGGCTCGGGCACCATCATTCTCAATTCAGCGCCTTCCGGTCCGCTGAACCCGGCCTTCGACACGCAGGAGATCGGCAACGCGCTGGGCTGGGGGCTGGTGTTTGATGCGCCGAACTCCTTCGTATGGGAGATCGGCCACGCTTCGGTCTTCACCGGCGGCGGGGCTTTCTGCGTGCCGGGACAGACCTTTTGCGATTCCTACAACGCCGATTCCTGGGCCGGCTTCTCGCCGATTCAGATCAAGAGCGTGACTTTTGGCGATGGCTCCACGGCCAAGACCTTCGCCGTGGTCAGCGACCAGGGCGGCAAGGCCGAGGTGGCGCTGACCTGCGCGACCTTCGGCGGACCGTTTTGTATTTATCCCTGGTACACGCTCGGCACCAGCGGTTTCCACTATGGTGTCAACTATCCCGATACCAAGAAGGACTTCGGCCAGGCAGACCAGTTCCAGCAGACGTTGCAGTGTGGCGGCCCCTTTGGACCAAACAGCACTTTCTGTTCGACGATCTTGAAGTAGAACCCCGTGGTTCTGAGATAAGGGGGAGAAGGTACTTCTCCCCTTTGCACTTAGCCCATCGCAAGGTCATCGCGTGGCTCGCGACCTCGAACCGCGGGGTACCTTCGATAGATGCCCAGCTGACGCGCCGGCCCGACAAAAAGCATTGCAAGTTGGCCGCAAAATTGGCTTAATAGCTCAGCCTCATGCGACAAGCGACCTGCCAAGTTTGCCATGCCGAACAGCCGGCCGGGGAGATGCTGGTGCTGACCGGGCAACCGATCTGCCTGCCCTGTGCCGAGGCGAAGGCCAGCGACGCCAAAGCCGGCGGCTACAACCTGGAGTTTGCCAGAATTATCGATCCCACCGTCTGCGGGTTGTGCAAGACCGATTACGGCAGCAGCGAGCTATCGGTCATTGGCGGCACCCCGGTTTGTGGCAATTGCGCGAAAGGGCTGTATGAACGGCCGTATCCCGGTTGGCTCAAACTGGCGATGGCCGGTTTGCTGGTGCTGCTCGCAGGCTCGCTGTGGCGGGGCGTGCCCTATTTCAAAGCCGGACAGCATCTGGTGTTGGCAGAGCGCGCCATGGACCGGAAGGACTACAAGACCGCGAGCGCGCAGTTCGCTGAAGTCTTGAAAGTCTCGCCCAAAGCACAAAAGGTTCTGCTGCTGGGCGGCAAAGCCAACCTGATGTCGGGCGACGTCCGTGGCGCTCAAAAGTTTCTGAAGCAGCGGGAAACGTATGACAGCAACGACCTCTTCATCGAAGTCAGCGGGATGTGGAACCGCGCATTGAATGCCTATGAGAAAGCAGAGCAGGCACAGAAACTGGCCGAGTCGCACCAGGACGAGGAGGCGGCTCATTTGATGCGCGAGGCCAGCAACGAGTATCCCCAATCGCAAGACCTTGCGGTATCGGCGCTAAGCCTGGAGGAGGGGCTAGCATTCAATCGCAAAGACTACGATGCTTTTCTCCGGCTCTCCCAGGCTTTCCGCGATCGCGAACCGGACAATCCTATGGCGATCGGAGGAGTAGCCAGTGCCTTGGCTTGTAAATATGCAGTGACCGGCGATCACCAATATCGTACGCAGGCGGAGCAGATGCTGGAGAAAGCCAGAGTGCAGGCGCAGTCTCCAGAAGCGAAGGCTGCGGTCGAAGAATACGCCGAGCGTATCCGCTATCGGCTGGAGTCGCGCGTCATCATCGACAAACCGGAATACGACCGCCGTTTCCGGCAGGAAGGCAAACGCTGATGTTCTTCATTCCCGGGTTTGTAATCTCCATCGCGACTTTCCCCGGCGTAATCCTGCACGAAGCGGCGCACCTGTTTTTCTGCAAGGTCAACAAGCTTGCGGTGTTCGACGTGTGTTATTTCCGCTTGGGCAATCCGGCGGGGTACGTGGTGCACGAAACCACCAACGACTTCAAGAAGGCTTTCATGGTGGGCATGGGGCCGTTCTTCGTGAATTCATTGTTCTGCATCGTTTTCTGCTCGGCAGCGTTCATGCCGGCATGGGAACTGGAAGTCGCCGACCCGCTGGCGTATTTCTTCTACTGGCTGGGGCTCTCCATCGGAATGCATGCGTTCCCCTCGACGCAAGACATGCAGGAAATCTGGAAGCTGATGCCGGGAGAAGCGCGCAAGTTCAATCTCCTGGCCATCATCAGCTATCCCATCGTCAGCCTGGTGTTCGTTCTCAACCTGGCGCGGGTTGTGTGGGCGGATCTGGGTTACGGGATCGCCATCGGCATTCTGGCCCCGCTAGCGGTTTTCCACTGGCTGGTCTAGGAGGCACAGCGGTGAAACACATACGACGGGCGTCATCCCTGGCGGCACTATGTTTGGTTTTTTGTGCCGTGGCTGCGGCCCAGTCCCCGGCGCCACAGTACGAGATTTATGCCGTCCGTTACGCGACCCTGAGCGACTTTCCGGTTGCTGCGCTGGTCAAGGGCGCGGATCCCGCGCGCAAGCTGGACATCGCCATGACCGTGTGGCTGGTCAAAGGCAACGGCCACGTCATCCTGGTTGATTCGGGTTTCTATCGCGAGCAATTTCTGAAGCAGTGGAAGCCAAAGGACTTTGTAAAGCCGTCGGAGGCGCTCAAGGATTTGGGTGTGAAGCCGGAGGACGTCACTGACGTGATCATCACGCATATGCATTGGGACCACGCCGACGGCATGGATTTGTTTCCCAAGGCGCGCATCTGGCTGCAGACAGACGAGTACGTTTATTACACCGGGGAAGCCTGGCAGCGAAGGGACACCCACGGCGGCATTGACAAAGACGATGTGCTGATGGTGGTCCGGCTCAATCTCGAAGGGCGCCTCGGGCTGGTGAATGGCGATGCCCAGGAGATTATTCCCGGAATCACTTGCTATACCGGTGGAAAGCATACCTACCAGTCGCAGTACGTCGGAGTCCGCACGCAGCGCGGCACCGTGGTGCTCGCCAGCGACAACATGTACCTCTACGAAAACCTTGAGAAGCACGTGCCAATCGCCCAGACACTGGATGCGGATTCCAATCTCCGTGCCCAGGACCGCATGAAGCAGATTGCGGCGGAATCCAGGCTGGTGATTCCTGGGCCGACCCCGCGGTATTCGAAAGATTCCAAAAGGCAGGCGCACGAGCAGTGAAGATCGAGTAGTCATTCCGTGCGCTTGCGGTGGAGGAACACATGAAGATCCGGCGGGTGGTGACCGGGCAGACCAGCTCGGGCAAATCGGTTTTGGTGAAAGACGAGCAACTGGAAGGTCCCAAGCTGGCCCTGCTGCCTGGGTACGAATTCCACCGCATGTGGGGCAGCGACGCGCCGCCGGCGCTCCCTACGGACGGCACGCCGCCCGCGCAGCCAGGATATTTTCCGCCCCGCGAGGGCTACCGCTTCGGGTTTTTCACGCTGCCACCCAATTCGGTGCGAAGGGATGCAGACGTGGACGTTGGCGCTGCGCTCGCCGAAATGCAACAGAAGCTCCCGGGCTTGGCGGAGAAGATGGAGCCTGACCACCCCGGCATGCATACCACGGACACGGTAGATTTTGACGTGATCGTCTCCGGCGAAGTTTGGCTGGAGCTGGACGATGGCAAAGAAACGCTGCTGAAGGCGGGCGACTGCGTTATCCAGAACGGAACGCGCCACGCCTGGCGCAATCGCTCGTCTTCGGCGTGCGTAATTGCGGTCTGCCTGCTCGGGGCGCGCCGCGGAGGCAAGTGATCCCTCCGCCTAGAGCAGTTCCAGAGTCGGCGTCGCCCGGCGATTTTTCCTCAGCGGCTGAAGCCGCGACATGATACCAGCCTTACCGCAGGCCTAAAGGCCTGCTCCACCCTGGTCCAGACACGATCTCCGGAACACGGTAGTGGGTCACTAATGACCCACTACCGCCTTGGTCCTATTTCACTCCCACAATGATCATTTCGTACGGCAGCTTGCGATTCGAAATGTTGCCGCCTTTCTTGGCCCAGGCTGAAATCGCTTCCAGGCTGACGCGCGGGATTCCCAGAACATGCCACACGTCGCCTTCGGCGGGAGGTTTGTTCTTCAGTTGCGCAGCGGGCGGCGTGCCCCCCACGAAAATCATCCGGATGTTCTCCACTAGCGGATCACCGTCTTCCTCTGCGAGTACGTTGGCCAGGACTACCATGCCGCCGTCGTCGAGCGGCTGCGGCTTGCCGGCAAACTCGATGAAGAAGTCGGCATAGTTGAATCCCGCCTTGGGCGAGTTGATGGTTACCGCGCTGTTGCTCACCTTGAGCGAGACAGTCAGTTTCTCGTAAGAGTCAAACGAAGCTTTGGCCGGGTGCGCCGTAAACTTAGGGACAAACGTGAACGAGTTCAGTACAGCCACGCCGGCAAACTTGGTGATGGGGTGGATTTCAAAACAATGGTCCGGGTTGGTGTTTTTCGCCGCCGGCACGGTTGCGCCCTGGATCTGCGGAGCCGCCGACGGATGTTCAAACCAGAACCTCCAAACCCCGGAGACGGGCACCACAGTTTTGCCGTCTTCGTCGGCGTGGATGTCGTCAACCGCCGTCCCTTGCCCCTTGGCAGCGGCATTCATGATTTCAGCTACCATCGGCAACCCGACTTCTTTCTGGGCCCGGCCGGCAACGTGCATGTCACCGTCTTTTTGCGGCGGGTTGGGATGGGGGTGCGCGTGGTCCACAATAAAAGAGGCGTCAATCGTGGCCCGGTTCTTGTATTTCTCAATAAACGCCTTCTTGAGTGTGACCGATCCGGCCATGGCCGCGGGAGCTACTCCCAGGACCAGGCATAGGGCGAGAGCATAAGGTGTGCATCGCTTCATGCGGCTGCTCCTTTCGCGGCGGCAGGGGGCTCCCCTACCGGAGCGGCTTTGGCCGGAGCCTGACCACTACTGCGGAGATTGATGAACTTGTTGAGCAGGTCAAACCAGAAGGGCGCTCCAAGACTCAGCGCCACCATGGTTAAAAGCCAGCCCAGCAAGTGCAGTCCCAGCCACGCAGCCGTGTTGCCGGCTTTGCTCTCGCCGGTCTTGGGCAGGGCATTCAGTTCTTTTAGGTCCTGCTGCCAGCCGACCAGCAACTGGCCTAGGAGGGCCTGCTCGTCGGGAGTCAGCGCCTCGGCAGGAACGTTGACCGGCGAACTGGCTTCGGGGTGCTCCGGATCGGTGTATTCCACGAGCGGCATGGGCTCGGGCGGCGCGGCTTGAGCGCGCGCCTTGGCGGAATCCACCACGGCATTACGCACCGCCTGGTTGGTCCACAAAACCTTGGTGATGTGCACGGTATCGGCGTTAAGACCCAGCGTGATCACTAGCGCCAGGATCCAGATCCACATTGAAGTGCGACGTTTATACCATCCGGAGACGCGATCCATAGCCTCGTCATACCAGGCTTGGATCTTCTGCTGGTCGGTCTTGAGATGCGACTGGGTATCATTCAGGACCGCGGACAGCGCCCCTTCCAGATGGTCCTTCGTAGGTTTGCCTTGGCTGTCCTTGGCCCGAGCCGCCCGGGTGGCCAAGCCTTGCCGTAGAGCGTCGGGGTTGTTCGCAGCCTTGCCGTCGCCGGTAATAACGTCCATCAGGGCCAGGGCAAACTTCTGCGACGGGATATATGACGGCAGCTCCCGGCCTGGCTGGCATAGCGACTTGACGATGGGGTGTTTGTAGATCTGGTCTTTGATCCCCAGGTCGCCGACCAGGTTTGTGATGGCTTCCGCCAGCAATTTGCCGCGCCGCTGTGTCAGCCCAGCGATAGTCTCATTGACTGCACTACAGATCAGGGACAACAGCAGGTAAATAAAACAAAGTCCAATGGCGACTTCGAGGATAGGAAATCCAAACATGATGAGCTCCTATTGGCAGAGTTTTTGGGACGCAATACGGCCTTAAGGGCTAATGACCCAGGTAGGATTCCGGAGAAGCACCTAACTTAGCAGGAAGAAACAGGCAGTCAAGAGGAATTATGGAGTTGTGGGGTTTCCGAAAAAGGCAGTCCAGACGGACGGGGTGCGCCGTACGGACCCGGTTCCGTGGGCAAATAGAAAGGGCGGCTTTGTGGGCCGCCCGTTTCGTTTTGATTTCTTGGAGTTTACAGCAATTGCACGTTTTCTGCTTGCCAGCCTTTGGGGCCTTTGACGACGTTGAATTGCACGGCCTGGCCTTCTTTCAGGCTGCGAAAGCCGTTGCTCTGAATTGCCGAGAAGTGCACGAAGACGTCTTCGCCGTTCTCCCGGCAGATA
>DATFXI010000270.1:0-2048 GCA_035316085.1 Candidatus Angelobacter sp. | reverse complement strand
AGGTAACTTGTTTGTTGTCCCAGGTGACCTCCTCCACCAGCGAGCGACTCATGCCCTGAAGAATGCCTCCTTCAGTTTGATTTCGCAGGCCATCCGGATTCGAGACTGGTCCGGCGTCTATGGCCGCAATAAATCTCTGTGGTTCAACGCGTCCGCTCCCCAGGTCTATATTCACTTCAGCGATGAGCGCCGTGTAGCCGTTGTTGCCCTCGTAGGCCACGCATGCCACTCCGCGTCCGCTGACAATACCGTTATCTGGAATGCGCGGTTTGGGCGAGGGACGGCTCTCCCATTTGGCAGCCTGCGCTGCTGCTTTCAGGCAATCGACAATCCGCTCCTCACGAAGATGTTTGATTCTGAACGCAATCGGGTCCGCCTTCACATGTGCACACAGCTCATCCATGAAGCACTCATGAGCGAAGGTGTTCTGAATGCGCAACGGGGAGCGCAACGGACCAGTAAAGAATGGCGATTCCACCGTGTGCGAAAGAACGCGCTCGCTGCGAATTGTCCCGGCGCCCGCGCACTTCCCGCCAACACAGCCCGCAATGTAGGAGGGCGCCAGATTGCTGCGGTTGCGAAGTTCTCCGGTCGGTTCTGCTGCCGCACGAGGCGTAACTGTTTCCGGCGCGAATCCGAGCAACGTTCCTGTAATCACATTTCCGGGCTGATCGTAACCGGGCCTGCCGCCTTTGGAAGCTGCCCAGGTTTCGCAATCCCAGGCAACGATGGCGCCGTTTTGGTCGATCCCGGCACGCTGCTCGATGACGCAGGAAGAACCAAAGTTTTCCCACGCCATCTCATCCTGGCGCGAAAGCTGGACTCGTACAGGCCTGCCAACCGCTTGCGACAATATCGCAGCATCAAAGGAGACGGCATCTGCGCCGTTGATTCCGTAGCATCCGGAGCCGCGAGTGTAGATCACGCGCACGTTCTCAAGTGGCAGAGACAACAACCTGGACACGATGCTTCGCGTTGGATACACCGACTGTGTTGCTGACCATACGCTTGCGTGGTCCGCCTTGACGTCAGCCACCGCGCACGATGACGCAATTGATCCGTGCATTTGATATGGATAAACGTACGTCGCTCGCACAACGGTGGGTGACGCTGCGAGCTGCCGCTCCACATCTTTCGAGTCAACCAGCAACGCGTCGCGCGAGGGCTGAGTGCGCAAGCTATCGAAGAACTTCTCTTGTGCCGGCAGTGCGGCGCCCGGCTTCCAATTCACTTTCAGCAGGCGCGCAGCCTCAATTGCCTGCCACTGCTTCTCCGCCACCACACCAACAAAATTCTGGCGCACCACAACCTTCATCACTCCGGGAATCTGCCGCACCGAACTCTCGTCGACGCTGCCGACTGTGGCGCCTACTCCCGCCGGACGCACCACGCGCCCATGCAGCATTCCCGGAACGCGCACATTGTGGACAAACTCAAATCGGCCGGTCATGAGCGCCGCTCTGTCCAGCGAGGGAACAGGCTTTCCCAACACGGTCCACTGTGCGGGCGTTCGCCGCTTCGCCGTGTTGTTCAGCGGAAGATTGAACCGCTTGCTTCCGATGAGTTCGCCATAGGTGACGCGACCGGTTTTTCCCGTGACGCCGCCGTTCGCCGCCGTGAGTTGCTCTGCGGGCTCGCCCAGGCGTTTTGCCGCCATATCGATCAGCGCCTCTCGTGCTGTGGCCGCAGCCTGCCCCAGATTGCCCGCGTTGAAATTGGTGGGGGTCGACTGGCTGCCTGAGGTTGTTCCCTGGTCAGGACAAATGGAGGTATCGCCCTGAATCAGCCGGACGTGGTCCATCGCTACACACAGCTCCTCCGCCACCAATTGCGTTTGGGCCGTGAGCATGCCCTGGCCCAGATCAACCTTGCCCGTATGTGCTGTCACCGTGCCGTCAGCCGCCACTGCAATCCATGAGTCGAGCTTCGCGGGATCAATGTGGGAAGCGTGGGTGTCGAAGGGGCCCTGGACAAAAGCCAGCGAAGTCCCGCGCGCCGCGCTGAAGCTAACAACCAGCCCGCCCGTGCCTTTCAGGAAATCGCGACGA
>DATFXI010000269.1:0-3178 GCA_035316085.1 Candidatus Angelobacter sp. | reverse complement strand
TGATGGCCAACACCTGGCAGGGTGAATTCCCGATTCAAAACCTGCTGGTCGATGGCTTCGAGCGGACCTCACCTGTCGGTTCGTTTCCCGGCAACGGCTATGGTCTTTATGACATGGCCGGAAACGTCTGGGAGTGGACCAGCGATTGGTATCAAGAGCATCGCGCGTCGAAGCCATGCTGCTCGAGTCGCAGCGAAGGAATCGCGCAAGAGAAAAGCTATGATCCCAGGACGCCGGAGATCCGCATCCCGCGCAAGGTTCTGAAGGGCGGTTCCTACTTGTGCGCGGCCAACTATTGCTTGCGCTACCGTCCTGCGGCGCGCATTGCGCAGCAGGTGGACACCGGAACCTGCCACCAGGGATTCCGATGCATCGTGCGCGAGAAGAAAGTCGCGGAAGAGCAACACCACTAACCACAGAGGACACAAAGGAACACGAAGGCAAAAGGGAGCACTCAGCAGTCAGCAGTCAGTATTCAGCCAGACGGGTTGCTCGACAGCTGAATGCTGCTGATTGCTGACTACTACTGATGTCATGCTTCACGATAGTTGAGCAAAATCGTGCCGATGGCGATGAAGCACGCCGGCCAGACCCGCGTCATCCACCTGGCGTGAACTCCCGGCAAGCGCAATTCGAGCCAGCGCGACCATCCCGCGAACACGGCCGCAATCGCGATGGGAGCGTGGCTCAACTCGGCCAATAGTTGTTCTTTCATGTTGCTGAGAGAGTGGGAGTGAGTCAGCAACAGCGCGCCTCCAATCGCGCAGACTGCGGGGAATACATACGCCGCGATGGCGCGAGCTTTGCCCAGCTGCACGCGAAGCTCGAACGCCGCAAAAAGCAAAATCAGCAAAGCGAAAATCTTGTGTTGCAGGACTTCTCCATTTTGAATTGCCTCCCAGAAACTGTCCGGACCCAAGGGCCAGCCCTCGGGGTCGGCGCGCAGGAAGATGAATACGGCCAGGCCGGCGAGCAGAAGAGGCCAATAACGCGCACGGCGGAAATAGACCTTCTGCGCCGCGGCCAGCAGACCCAGAAGCAACACGAATATGCCGGCCCAATGGTGGTTGTATTCCGACCAGGCAATGTCTCCGCTGGTATTAGCGTGAGCCTGGGGCGGTGGCAGTCCCACGGCCTGTGCCCGCTTGCTCGCCTGGAGCGACGACGCTGAGATATCCGTCAGCTTGGAGCTGCTCAGTCTCGGCCATGACGGCTTCATGCGGTCATAAATTTCCGCGCCGGTGACTCTTCCCATCGTGAGGTCGGCGGCAGGCGGCTGTGACGTGAGTGACGCGGCGGCAAGGATGGCGGTGATGCCGATCCCGATCTCCGCTTCCAACAAGCGCCGCAGCAGCATTGGCGGGCGCTCGCTGTGGGGTGCTGCTTGCGACTCTGCTTCGTGTGGCTTGCGCCTGCGCGAAAGAGACTGCACCAGCTTGCGATTCAATGCCCCGATGGAAAGCAGAACTACAAAGAAAAGAATCTTGACAGCCACCATAATCCCGTACGAGGTACCGTACATCGCCGCGGGCGAATCGATGTAGCGAAGGGCCATGGTTACGCCGCTCGCGCACAGCGCCACTACCGCGATCATCGCCAGCCGCGAAAATCGACGCGCGACTTCCGCCTGCGGGACGGAATCAGAGGCGCGCAGGCTGATCCAAAGTTGCGGTAGCCCTCCTATCCACACCGCTGTGGCGCATTGATGCACTGCGGTACAGGTAATCAGCAAAGCGCGATGGTCGATGCGCGATGCGGCATGGCTGGCCAGCACGCCGCAGGCCAGCACCACCAGCGACAGCAGCGTCACCTTATTTCCCGGATGCGCCAACCGCGGGGAAGGCATCGCGGCAATAGCAAGAGCCGCGCCGATCGTTAACATGCCGGCAACAAAGAAATTGGCTCCCATCGTCTCAGCCAGGCCCAGCCCCAGGCTGTGCCTCAGAATCATCGTGTTGAGAGCGAGGTAGAGAGTCTGGCTTACAGCGAGAGCGATCGCCGAATAGCGCAGCAACCGGATTCCGAACCCTCGTTCACGCGCGGCCGGTGCGTCGGCGGCGATCCAGCGGTGAAACACGATTCCGCCGACCAGCAACGACTGGAACACCAGCGTGGCCGCGCGTAAGATCACCGTGATGAGGGCAATGAGTTCCGCAGTGCGCATCGGCTAACGAGCAATCACAGTGAAGGGAATATCTCCCTGGGTGATGTGGCCGTCACTGGCCAGAACTTGCCAGTGCAACTGGTACTTGCCGGGAAGCAGGCCTGCGATCGTCGCCGCGAGCGAATCCGGCGCTGATTGCCGGAGAACCTCCACAGCGTGCGAAGTGCCGTCCGGCTTCACCAGGGTCAATCTGGACCTCCCACCGTCAACACGCACGTTGAACCGCAGGCTGATGTCAACCACCGGGCCGGTTACCACGCCGTTCATGTTTGGAGAGCTTTCCACGATGATGGCATGAGCCCAGGCCGAAACCGCGCCAACGCAGAGAGTAATTACCAGCAGCAGGAGACGAAGCGGGAAACAAGAGCGGCACATCTTCCTATCCTTATATTGGTGTTTGGAAGGCCGCCGGAAAACCGCGGTTGCTCAGCTTTCACCGGTCGACCAAAATCGCCCCACTCCTTATTTTTTACCTGCGGACTCCGGCGGATGCACCTGTCTAGAAGCAAGTTTGTTGCAAACAAAGGAGTTGTTCCACTCAACAGGCAGCGGGCTTGAATCCGGGCACAACTTTAGAGGTTGCGGCCAAAAGTCCGGTTGCATTTTGTTTTGAAAGGGCACAGCCCGTCCTCGAGGCGAGCTTGCGAAGCCGAAGGAAGTTCACTCGTGCCGTAAATGGACCGAAATGGCGCGCCGGCTTTAGCCGCTGCCCATCGTGACGCATCCCTCAAACAAGCCGACGATTATCTCTTGGCTCTTTTCGTACCGACAGATGCGTTTGGAAATTCAGGCGCCAGCACCACCGACCATCCTTCGCCGGGATTGTAGGCGGTGATGGCGGCGACTTGCTCGCCGGTGTTTTCACCCAGATCCTTTTCATAGATCACACCGTCTTTCCCGACAATGAAGGTCATGATTCCAGAATCCTTATACTTAGCCGGCCAGGCTACGACGGCGAAGCCGCCGGTCATCTTTCCATTTGCCACGTAGTCCTTGGCTCCACCTTTGGCCGCG
>DATFXI010000268.1:0-12477 GCA_035316085.1 Candidatus Angelobacter sp. | reverse complement strand
CTGGACTTTGATCCGGGTGGCCCCGGCATCCAGCGAGTTTTCCAGAAGCTCCTTGAGCACAGAGGCTGGACGCTCCACCACTTCGCCCGCGGCGATCTTGTTGGCCACATGCTCTGAAAGTAGGTGGATGCGCCCCATGGGGAACCAGTTTAAACACAAAATAGCGCTCGGGGTCAGCAATCAGCAGTCAGCATTCAGCATTCAGCCCATGAACCGCCTCCAGGCCCAGAAGGTTTTTGGGCGAGGAGGACGTACGCAGGCTGAATGCTGATTGCTGAATGCTTAGTGCGAGCTCAGCGGCGGCGCCGGATACGACGGCAGCTTTTCCCGCGTGCGGTTGGCGCGCTGGATCTCGAGCTCGTCGAACAGCAGCGAAGGCGCGACGATTGCACTGGGCAACGGCTCGCTGCGGTTGTACACATACGCATCGTTTCCGGCGGCCACTATGTTATTGCGGATAGAACGCATGTCCAGCTGATTGAAGACGGCTCCTCGCACCAGTTCCATGTGCCCGTCGCTAGCGTACACGCGCCACAGCAGGCGCGGGGCAAGCCGCGGTCCCGTGGTTTCCACGAAGTAGCCATAAGGCCGTCCCTGGTCCTTGCACATCTGGATCAGCTTCTTCTTGAGCTCATCAGGGCTGAGGCCGCCATTGGCGCGAAAAATAAGGTTGGAAATTTGAGGACGCGGGGCGCCCGCGAACGCCATGCGGCCGTGGCCGTTGGAGCTGGGAAAATCGCGAACCGGCTCTCGCCCGATCAAGAAATTGCTCAGTGTGCCCTTATCAACCACGGTTACGGTCTGCGCCTTGACTCCCTCATCGTCCACGTCGTAATCGCCGCTCAGCGAGACATCACCCACTTTGCCCGCATGCGGATCATCCACGACAGTAAAGAACTCAGGCAGGACGCGTCCCTTGTAGGACGAACTGAACTCACCGCGGGTGCGCGCCGGGTTCCCCAGCTCGGGACGCACGCCCAGGATGTTCGGTGCAACTAACCTCTCAAACAGGGCGCTGGCGGTGTCGGCGGAAAACAGCACGGGACCGCGATAGTTATCTTCCACCAGCGGCGCTGTGCGCAAGGCGCTGAAAGTTGCGATCAACTGCTTGGCATCCGTGGCCATCTCTTCCGGCTTGGGCAGTTCTTCAGGCCTGGCCACCACGTATGCGTGGCTGCGTTCGATCCGCATTCCGTCCGCGGCTTGCGTGGACCCGTCGAAGGTAACCGTATAAACAGTCGTGCCGCTGCGAGTCACCGTGCCTTCGGTGTTTACCAAATACCGGTTCAACACGCGGAAATGAAGGCCGGCGCTGGAGCTCTCCAGGCTGGGATCGGCTCGGAACAAGTCAGAGACGGCGCGGATCCTCTGCTTCCAATCGTTCAAGTTGACCCCGAGCGTAGCCGGACGCACGACGGCGGCCGAAGGTTTCTCCTGGGAGAAATCGAACAAATCTTTGTCCGCTTCCACGTTCTTGAGCGCAGCTTGTTTTTCGGTGAGTCCGGTGAGCGCTGCCTTGTAGGCTTTGTCAGTGGCCAGCCAGAGTTGGCGGCGCAATGCCAATTCGTTATCCTCCACGGGCAGGACTTCCACGCTGCCGGTGCCTTCGCCGAAGTAACTATCCTGCTTGTAATCACCGATGCGGACCACCACGCGCACCAGCCGGCCGGCATGGTGTGTTTCGTTACGCAGTGCGCCCAGAGTGGCATCCGCAATGTAGTCGTCAATCGCGGTGACCTGATAATCGATGTAGTACGGCCGCTGCATCTGGCCGAGTTGCAACTTGTCCTGTGAGCGGCGCAATTCCCCCAGCATGGCCTTTAGAAGCGGATCGCCGTAGTCATTCGTGGAGATGGAAGACGCCGGTGCGGGCGCACGATCGTCGGCGAGGGCGGCGGAGAACGAAACCAGCAGGATCAGAACGCTAGAAAAGAAGCGGCGCATCAGCGGGCCTCCTGTTTCGCGGGGTCCCCGGCAAGCGCGGTTTTCGCTTGCTGGGGTGCTTTCACGGTTTTCGCTTGCTGGGGTGCTTTGGCGTCAGGCTGAGCCGTGGCCACGTTCGTTGGCTCGAGGCCCGGCGGCGGAAGCAACGGGGGCCGATCATGTCCTTGCGCCATCTTTTGCACTTCAATCTCCGAAAACACCATGGCCGGCGCGGCCGCAGCCACCGGAACCGAGCCAGACTCAGCGCCACACTCGCCGTTGAAAACATCCATCTTCTGACCGGTGACGATGATCCGGTTCAGAGCGTTCAACGGCGTGCCGATGATGTCCACGCCGCGCACCAGTTCGTCAGGGCGCCCGTCAGGATAAACCTTCCATACCATCAGCGGCATGACCTGAAACGCTTGCGGCATGTTGCGCATGGTCAAGGTGAACCCGCCGGCAATATCTTCGAAGTACAGTCCGAAAGGCTTCCCCTGCTTCTTGACTTCGTCAATCAGCGTTTGCCGGAGCTGCGCGTCAGGGACGGTCTTGCTGGAGCGAACAATCAGGTTGCCCTGGCGCCCTACCGGCATCATGCCGTCCTGAGCGCGGCCATGGCCGTTCGAATGCTCAAACCCTTTGACCGGCATGCGCGACATTAGAAACTGTTTCAGGATTCCACTGGTGATCAGCTCCACTCGCTGGCCCTTTTCGCCTTCCTCGTCGTAGTTGTAGTTGCCGCTCAGCTCCACTCCAGCGAGAGACGGCAGGGTTGGATCGTCCTCCACGCTGAGGAACGAAGGCAGCACCGATTGGCCGACCATCTTGGTAAAAGTCTGGCCTTCGTTATCGCCGCGCTGGCGCTGGCCCTCCAGGCGATGCCCCACCACCTCATGGAAAAACACCGCCGCGGCTCGTCCGGAAAGCATGGCCGGGCCGTCGAACGGTTCCACGACCGGGGCTTTCTTAAGTTTCTGCAGGTCCTGCGCGATCTTTTCAATCTTCGCAGTGATGACCTGGTCGGAGGCCAGTTTGTTAATCGCGGAAGCGTCGAAGGTTTCCGAACGTGCCAGTTCCATGCCGTCGTCGGCCAGCGTCCGGCCCATGGCCAAAATGCGGATCAGCGGCCGCGAATCTATGATGCGCGCGCCTTCGCTCGACACAAAATATTTGGTGGAATCCTGCACCACGAGCACGACGGTGGAATTTTCAATGTCAGGATATTTGGTGAAGATTGCGGAGTAGCGCCGGATGCGGTCTTCCCACGTCTTGCGGTCGACGTCCGCGGGCAGCGCAGCCTTGCCGACGTAGACTTCCGGCTTCTCCACGGAAAAGTCCGGCGAAGAATCCGACTCCTCGGCCCGCACCTTGGTTTTGGTCTTCACTTCCAGATAGTTCTGCGCGGCCCGCTTGTACATGCGGTCGGTGTTCAGCCAGAGGGCGCGGGCGATGGCATCGGCCCTGTCGTCCACGGGAAGTGAAGCATGCGCTATGGCTTGAAAGCGGTTCTCTCCATGCGTGTTGTCGAGGTCGCGGCCGCCGACGCGCACTGAAATATTCGCCGAGCGATCGTGCCGCCCAATGCTGGCCACGAGAGCACCGTTGCTGGCCATAATCACGCCGCCTGATTCTTCAGTCACCGCATAGCTGATGTAGTAGGGCGCAGGATCGGCCTTGCTCAAGGATGAGATCGCACGGTCCAGCTCTTGTTGCATCGTGCGCATCAACACCGAGTCTGCGGCGCGATTCGTACCGCCTTGTCCCCGTGACGCCGGGGCCAAGGACGCAATCAGAATAAGACCAAGCAAAAATGACTTGGAAGATAACATGGTATCCATGAGTGTACCTGAAGCATTGGACACCGCAAGCGTTACCTTCGCCTTAGCTTTCCCGCACAAGACTGGAGAGCCTTACTCCTTCAGGAGCTTAGCGCCGTAGATTTTCAGATTAAAACCTGAGGGCTATTCCCCCGCACTCTTGGCTTGCTCGGGCCGCCACCGCAACACCGGCCTGCGGGCGGCGGCGGTTTCGTCCAACCGCGAGACGCGCGTCGAGTGTGGGGCATTCTTCACCAGCTCGGCGTCCTGTTCGGCCTCGCGCGCAATGGATTTCATGGCGTCGATGAACAGATCCAGCTCTTCGAGCGATTCACTTTCTGTAGGCTCGATCATCAACGCGCCGTGCACCACGAGTGGGAATGAAACCGTATATGGATGGAAGCCGTAATCGATCAGCCGCTTGGCGATGTCCCCGGTTTTCACACCCTTCTCTGCCTGGCGATGGTCGCTGAAGACCACCTCGTGCATGGAGGCACTGGGATACGGAAGTTCGTAATCGGCGGAAAGTTTCTTGCGAATGTAGTTGGCGTTAAGGACAGCGTCTTCCGTCGTCTGGCGCAGGCCATCGTAACCGTTGGCCATGATGTAGGCCAGCGCGCGGACATGCATGCCAAAATTACCGTAGAACATGCGCACCCGACCCACCGACTCCGGGCGGTTATAGTCCAGACCCAACAGGCCACCGGCTTTTTCCACCACCACCGGCGTGGGCAGGAAGGGCTCCAGAGCCTTCTTGCAAGCCACCGGCCCGGAGCCGGGACCACCGCCGCCGTGCGGAGTGGAGAACGTCTTGTGCAGATTCAAATGCATCACATCCACGCCGAAATCTCCCGGACGCGTCTTGCCGACCAGCGCGTTCATGTTGGCGCCGTCCATGTAGAGCAGGCCACCTTTGGAGTGCAGAATCTCGGCGATTTTGGCGATCTCTTGCTCGAAGATACCCAAGGTGTTGGGATTGGTTAGCATCAGCCCGGCAACGTCTTCGTTCATCTGCGCCGCCAGCGCGCTGATATCCACCATACCGCGCTCGTTCGATTTCAAGTTCTCTACGGCATAACCGCAGATGGCAGCCGTGGCTGGGTTCGTTCCGTGCGCAGAATCCGGAATGAGAATTTTCTTGCGCGGATTCCCTTGGGACTTGAGCAGGGCATGCATCAGCAGGATGCCGGTCATCTCGCCGTGAGCCCCGGCCGCCGGCTGAAGCGTGATGGCGTCCATGCCGGTAATGTCGAGCAGGCAATCAGCCAGGGTCTTCATGATGCGGAGGCCGCCCTGCGAAATCTTCTCCGGCTGGTAGGGATGCGCGTCCGCCAGTCCCAGCAGTCGGGCCACGACCTCATTCACGCGGGCGTTGTACTTCATGGTGCAGGAGCCCAGCGGGTACATGCCCAGATCAATCGCGTAGTTCCAGGTGGAAAGGCGCGTGAAATGGCGGATGATCTCCATCTCGCTGACTTCGGGCATGTTTCCCAGGTCCGCGCGAGCAACCACGCCGAGCGCTTTCTGCGGATCCACGGCGGGAACGTCCAGCGGTGGCAGCCGATATCCCTTTTTTCCCGGCGATGAACGCTCGAAAATCAGCCCTTCATTCTGGTTGACGTGCCGAGTTGCTTTCTTGATGTCGCGATCGCTCATTGACCCACCGCCTCCACCGCCGCATCGATCTGCTCTTTCGTGTTCAGTTCCGTGCAACACCACAGAGAGGCATTTCCCAGCTCGGGATAAAACTTGCTCAGCGTCAGTCCGCCGACGGTCTTCTTTTGTAAGAGGCGGTCATTGATCAGGTGTGGATCCTCCTTTGTAACCACGACAAATTCGTTGAAGCGAGGCGAACCCTGGAACAAAAGCTTGCCTTTTTTAGCAAACTCACCCGCAGCGTACGCTGCCTTCGACAGGTTCTGGACGGCGAGCTCCTTCAACCCTTCACGGCCATAGATGGTCATGTAGATCGTGGCCATGGTGGCGATCAGTGCCTGGTTGGTGCAGATGTTGGATGTCGCCTTCTCGCGGCGGATGTGCTGCTCGCGTGTGGAAAGCGTGAGCACGAAGCCCCGCTTGCCGTCCTTGTCGCGGGTTTCGCCCACCAGCCGTCCCGGCATCTGGCGGACGAACTTTTCCTTCGTCGCCAGAACGCCTGCATACGGACCACCGAAGCCGAGCGGCACGCCAAAGGACTGCGCTTCCATGGAAACGATGTCGGCCTCTGCCGGTGGCTTCACGATGCCCAGCGACAGCGCTTCCGCGATCGAGATCGCCAGTAACGCCCCTTTCTTGTGGGCCAGATCGGCCAAGGCAGCTACGTCTTCAATGGTCCCAAAGAAGTTCGGCGACTGGATCAGGACACACGCCGTATCAACCGTGATTTTTTTCTCGAGATCGGCCATGTCCACGCGACCGTTCTCCAAAAAGCCACACTCGCTGATGGGCATTCCCTGATGCTGCGTGTAAGTGCGGATGACTTCACGATATTCCGGATGGACGCTGCGCGCCACTACCGCCGACCGCTTGCCGGTCACGCGCACCGCCATCAGCAACGCCTCAGCTGCGCCGGTGGAACCGTCATACATGGAGGCGTTAGCTACTTCCATGCCGGTCATCTCGCAAATCATGGTTTGGAATTCGAAGATGGCCTGCAGCGTTCCTTGGGCGATCTCCGGCTGGTACGGGGTGTAAGCGGTGAAAAACTCGCCGCGCGAAATCAGCGAATCCACCACCACCGGACGGTAGTGGTGATACGCCCCGGCCCCGAGAAACACCGCGTAGCCGGCGGCGTTGGCGTCGGCGCAGCGGCGGAAATAATCAATCACTTCTGATTCCGCCATCTGCCGCGGGACTTTCAGATCGCGATTGAGCCGGTATTGCGGGGGAATGGGAGCAAAAAGGTCGTCAATGGACTTGCAGCCGATCTCGCGCAGCATCTGCTGGCGGTCAGCGGGCGATTTAGGAAGATAACGCATAGTGGGATTTGGTAATTGTGTAATTTCGTAGTTGAGTAATTGAAAGGGCGCGTATATCTCGAGCAAGCCCTTCAATTACCCAATTACCAAATTACCCGATTACCCAATCTCTTCGTTTCACTTCTCTTCCACAACGTATTTTTCGTAATCGTCAGCTGATAACAATGAGTTCGTCTCGCTGGGGTTCGAGAGTTCGATCTTGATCATCCACGCTGCGTGGGCATCCTTGTTCACGTTCTCCGGACTCTGGTTGAGAGCGTCATTCACGGCCGTGACCTTGCCGGATGCCGGCGCGTAGAGATCCGAAACCGCCTTAACGGATTCCACCGTGCCGAAGCTTTTGCCTTGCTGCACCTGGGCGCCGACTTTAGGCAGCTCCACAAAAACGATATCGCCGAGAGACTCCTGCGCGTGGTTGGTGATTCCGACTGTCGCGGTGTTGCCGTTGACCTGGATCCACTCGTGCTCTTTGGTGTACTTGTAATCCTTCGGATAAGCCATTGTCTTTATTCCTAGGGCTCCACAATCCCCTTCGCTTCGCTCAGGGTGTTGCGCCCTCATGCTCCTTGGGCCCCCGACGAGCCTGATGTTGGGCTCGTTGGGGCAGTTTCGCGCGGGCCAGCGCTCACTGCGCATTTCACCCGGCTTGATTTTTTACCAACTCACGTACGGTTATACATCTCGGCCTTCGCGGGCTACGCCTTTTTAGCGCGCTTGTAGAACGGTGTTGGCACCACTTTGCACTTCACTTTTTGCCCGCGGATCTCAACGAACACTTCGTGTCCCAGTTCCGATTCCTGCGGCGGCACGTAGGCGAGCGCGATGTTCTTTTTGAGAAACGGAGCATACGATCCGCTGGTGACATAGCCGATCTCGCTGCCGTTCGCGCTGAAAACTTTGTAGCCGTCGCGCGGTATGCCTCGGTCGACAGCTTCCAGCCCGACCAGCGTGCGCCTGAGGCCGGCGGCTCTGAGCTTCTCCAGCGCCGCACGGCCAAGGAAATCGGCTTTGTCCATCTTGCAGAAGCGGTCGAGGCCGGCTTCCCAAACGTTGATGGAATCAGAAATCTCGTGGCCGTAAAGCGCCATACGTCCTTCCAGGCGCAGCGTGTTGCGCGCGCCCAGACCGCACGGGACAATGCCGAATTCCTTGCCTGCTTCCATCACCTGGTTCCACACGCGCTCGCTGGTGGCGACGTCTGACGGCACATAGATTTCAAAACCGTCTTCCGCGGTATAGCCGGTGCGCGCAATCAGGGTGTTGGGCAATCCGCACACTGTGCCGTGCTTGAACCAGTAATTCTTGATCTGGGACAAGTCCACGTCGGTAAGCTTCTGCAGCGTGGCTTCCGCCTTGGGCCCCTGAATGGCAAGCTGGGTGTAATAATCGCCGACGTCGTCCGCATGGCAGTGGAAGCGGCTGACATTCTTCTTCACCCAGCCATAATCTTTTTCCCTTGTCCCGGCATTGATGACCAGCAGGTAGTCGTTCTGGCCGAGCTTGTGGACAATCACGTCGTCCACGAAGCCACCTTCGGGATATAGCAGCGCGGAGTAATGGGCCTGGCCTTCCTGAAGCTTCGACGCGTCGTTCATGCTGACCCATTGCACGGCGTCCAGCGCCTGCGGGCCGCGGATCAAAATGTCACCCATATGGGAAACGTCAAATACCCCCACGCCGGTGCGCACGGCCAAGTGCTCTTTCATCAGGCCGCCGCTCGCGGGATATTCCACCGGCATGTCCCAGCCGCCAAAGTCCACCATTTTGGCGCCCAGCCGCCGGTGCAGCGCGTTGAGCGAAGTCTTCCTGAGTGCCTGGCTTTCCGCTGTTGAGGACAATACCTTTCCCTTTCAAAAACTGGGTGACGGGCGACAGGAGCTCTTCCCGAGGTGCAAGGAACCATGTAGGTTATCATCCGCGTTTTGCGGGGGTCAAACCTCAAGAAGAGCCTGTTACCCAAGTACCTTGCGGCGACGCCTTCGCGAGTGTTTGCCCCATTGCGAGCGGGTCCAAATCGCGATACTCTTCGCTTATGCCCAAGGAGTTTGTCTGCGCGGTCTGCGACATGACCGAAAAGCGCTGCGAATGCGTCCGCTACTGCTGTCTGTGCCAAAGTCCGTTCGACGTCCGCCTGTGTGAAGACGGGCAATATTATTGCCACCCCTGCCGCGAAGCCTGCGACCTGGAAGCCCAGTTCATCAGCACCTCCTAGTCATCGGGTAATCCTAGAGATTGGTAATTAAGTAATCTGGTAATTTGGTAATTGAAGTTGAGGCACAAATCAAATTACCCAATTACTAAATGACGCAATTACCCAATCGCGCTCGGCCGCCGCGCATTCCACAGCGATCCCGGATTATTACCGGGCGATGCTCCGCCGATACGGGGCGCAAAACTGGTGGCCGGCACAGTCGCGCCTGGAAGTGATTGTCGGGGCGTATCTCACGCAGAACACCAATTGGAGCAACGTTGAAAAAGCCATGGCCAATCTGCGCCGCGCCCGGGTGCTCAGCATAAGAGGCCTGCGTGAGATCTCTTTGCCAAGATTGCAAAAGCTGGTGCGGCCTTCAGGATACTTCCGGCAGAAGGCGAAGAAGGTCAAAACTTTCATTCGCTTTCTCGATAAGAAGTATGGCGGTTCGTTGGACCGCATGTTCGCCCGGCCCACCCCGCAGCTGCGCGATGAATTGCTGGCGCTGAGCGGCGTGGGCCCAGAGACCGCCGATTCCATCCTGCTTTACGCCGGCAATCGTCAAGTCTTCGCGGTGGACGCCTATACCCGCCGCATCTTGGGGCGCCACGGAATCATCACACCGAAGGCCGGCTACGAAGAGATCCGCTCTTTGGTTGAGCGAACCGTCATCGGCGCCGCCAGCGGCTCCCTCGTGGCCGTGAAGCATGGTTCCGAGCCTCGGCATCCTGTCTCCCGGATGAGCCGAGCTCCGCGCAGCGAACTGGTGCAGCATTACAACGAATTGCACGCTCTCATCGTGCGCGTGGGCAATCAGTATTGCCGCAGCACGCCGAAGTGCGAAGACTGCCCGCTGAAAGAGTTCTTGCCCTCTTATGCCCGACTGACGTGACTAACTGACGTGCCAGTCACCGCACATGCTCGAGCCCCCGAAGCACATCGCGCTGCCCACTATTCTCATTCCGGCCAGATCTCCAGCGCCGTCTTGCTCAGGATCTGCTCTTTGACCGCATCCGGCAGGGGCAACGCGCGGAACTGGCTCAGGTTCTGCTCGATCTCGGGGATGCCGGGGCTGGGCCAGTCGGTTCCGAAAAGCGTCTTATGGGCGATTTCCTCCAAACGCGGAAAGTACTTCAGCAATAGCTTGGGCGGGATTCCACTGATGTCCAGATGCACGTTGCGGTGCCGCCGCAGCAGAAAGAATGCGGTCTGCATCCAGATTGGCCGGCCGCCATGGGCCATCAGGATTTTCAGCTTGGGAAAATCCACGGCTACGTCGTCGAGATAAATGGGATCGCCGAATTTGTTGCGCGCGTTGGGAAAGATCGACGTACCGGTGTGGACCATCACCGGAATACCGTTGGCCTCGGCGGTGCGATAGATGGTGGCCAGTTCGTTCACGCCGTTGGTGTAGTCGTTGGCATAAAGAAGCTGATGCGGAGGATGAATCTTGACCAAGCGAATGCCCAGGCGCACCATCTCGTCCATGTCTGCCTGCACATTCTTGCTATGACGCGGATGCACGCTGCCACAGGAGAGCAAACGTTCGGGATTTTCCTTGCAGTAGTTCGCGACCCACTGGTTGACGCCGCTGGTCAGGCCCATCACTTCAGGCGCGACGTAATTAATGAGCACGGCGCGACCAACTCCAACCGAATCCAGATACTTCAGCAGGGCCTTGGGCGATTTGCAGTACTCGATGATGTCGTCAAAACGCCCCCGGGCCTTCTTCATGACTTCAATCGCCCCGGCTTTAAACATTTCGTACGGCTGAATGTGGATGTGGCAGTCAGTGATGATCATCGGGCAACCGCCAACACTGCCCTCTTCGCATACACCTTGATTACTTCGCGGCGGTATTCCGGCGTGAGCGCGGAAGTGGTCAACGGTTTCGCGACCTTGGACGCCAGCTCGCCGACGACCCGGGCTGTAGTATCGTCAATGTTCTCGCCCACCAGCGCATACTCAGCGGCCGGTACCAGCAGCGGCGCGGGATTGACTGCGGTGATGGCCACCCGACCCGCCTCAATCGGTCCGCCGTTTTGTTTGATGGCAACGGCCACGCCGGCCAGCGGGTAATCAATTGAGCCGCGAATGCGCAGCTTCATGTAGCTGCCTTTCCAGCCCGCGGACGACTCCGGGAGAAAAACTCGCGTCACCATCTCATTGTGGGCCAGCTTCATGCGCGCGTCCCCGATGTTGGTGTAGAAATCCTTGATCGCGACGCGGCGCAGGCCATTGGGCCCGGCAACCTCCAGCTCTGCGCCCAGACACAGGAGCGCCGGCGGCGTGTCGCCGGAAAAGGCCGCCCAGCATTTTTTGCCGCCGGGGGCCACGTGGCAGAGGTCGCCATCCTTCTTAATGCAAAATCCGCAGGAACGTCGCCACTGCAATGACTGGTTGTACCAGACGCAGCGCGTATCCAGACAGATGTTGCCGCCCAGCGTGCCCATGTTACGCAGGATGGGCGAGGCCACGGTCTTCACCGCTTCGTGCAGCACGCGGTAGTTACGGCGAATGTATTCGGAATCTTCGATGGCGGAAAGTGACGTGAGCGCGCCGATCTCGGCGCCGCCGCCTTGTGGCTGACGGATGCCGCTGATCTCCTCGATGCCGCGGATGTCCATCAGGCAGGCGGGGGCAAACAGCCGCTGCCTCATGGAAGGCAGCAGATCGGTACCGCCGGCCAGAATTTGCAAGGCGTTGCCGTGCTGCCCGAGAAGACTGACGGCTTCGTCGATGGTGCGTGGACGCAGAAGTTTGAAGGCGGGTAAGCTCAATCGTCACCTGCCATGGTTTCAGCTTGCGGCGCGCGTCGCGCCGGATCCTGCTCGTGCCGCTGCGGGCCTTTGCCTTTGTACCAGGTCGCGCCGCCGTGCTCGCGGAACGTTTTGGGAGCGGAAGGATCGGCGCCGCGCGTGAGTTCCAGCGCTTTGGTTGCGTTGGCTTTTTGCCGCAACGCCGCCAGCACGCGCTCAGGCGTAAACGGCGCTTCGCGAAGGCGGATGCCCACCGCATCGTAAATCGCGTTAGCGATGGCGGGGATGGTCGCGGCGAGGGAGCCTTCGCTCGCCTCCTTCGCGCCGAAGGGTCCCTCAGGATCAACGCTCTCCACAATGATGCACTCCACATCAGGCGATTCCACCGCCGAAGGCGATTTATATTCGAGCATGGTGGGATTCATCAGGAGGCCGTCTTTCCAGACCATTTCTTCCTGGAGCGCCTGTCCCAAGCCCATCCACACCGAGCCGATGACCTGCCCTTCGACCGAAACTGGATTCAGCGCACGGCCGCAGTCATGCGCTGCCCAGACTTTGTGGACGACGACTTCGCCGGTCTCAGTGTCCACGCTGACCTCAGCCACTTGGGCGGCATAGGAATACGCCGGCGATGGCCCTACACCAGCGCCTTTGAACGAGCCGCCGCGTGCTTCCTTGGGTGGAGCATAAGAACCCGTGCCGCTGAGCGCCCCGCTGAAATCGATGGCCGAGACCACGGCTTCTTCAAAGCTCATCTGATCTTTCGGGCCTTCGTCCTTTCGCTTTTGCTGCAATGATCCGCGCAG
>DATFXI010000267.1:0-20902 GCA_035316085.1 Candidatus Angelobacter sp. | reverse complement strand
ACAGCCATAAGAAATCGGCCCATGGGTAATCGGGGATATGATCGATCATCGAGCATTCGGAGTTCGTCTTGGCGTTCCGATCACCAGATCACCCGATCACCGGATCGCCCGATTTTCTACGATCTTCTTCTTCAAATCCACGGCGATCTGTTTTCCGTGAAACCGTCCGTTCTCGATGAAGATCTCGCCGGTGCGGACCCCGGCCACGATCACGCCGGCCACGTAGATCCCCGGCACGTTGCTCTCGAACGTTTGCGGATCGCATACCGGGCGCATCTCCGGACGCGTCAGCTCAATGCCCAGCGCGGTTAGAAACTCGTAGTCAGGGTGGTACCCGGTCAGAGCAAACACAAAGTCGTTCTTCAATTCCTTCTTGCCGTGCGGTGTGTGAAGGCGCACCGACTCCGGCAGGATCTCTTCCACTGTGGTCGAGAAGAATACGTTCACTTCGCGGTTGTGGATGCGGTTCTCGATATCCGGTTTGATCCAGTACTTCACGTTCTTGTGGATCTGCGGCCCGCGATGCACCAGCGTTACCCGCGCTCCGCGGCGCCACAGCTCCAGCGCAGCAATCGCCGCCGAGTTCTTGCCTCCGATTACCAGCACGTCGCAGTCGAAATACGGATGCGGCTCGGTGTAGTAGTGCATCACCTTGGGCAGCTCCTCACCGGGTACGCCAAGATAGTTCGGGCGATCGTAATATCCGGTGGCGACAATGAGCTTGCGCGCGTGGTATTCGCGCTCATGGTCATGGCGGTCGCGGGTGGTGATGCGGAACGCGCCGTCATACCCGGTTACAGCCAGCACATGCTGGTACTGCCGGACGTCAAGCCGGTAGTGCTGAGCCACGTTGCGGTAATACTCGAGCGCTTCCTGCCGGTTGGGCTTCTGGTTAGCGGTGGTGAAAGGCAAGTCACCGATCTCCAGCAGTTCGGGTGTAGTAAAGAACACCATGTTCGCGGGATAGTGGAACAGGGAATTCACCAGACAGCCCTTGTCCACAAGTACGGCCGTGAGACCCGCACGCTGAGCTTCAATGGCGCACGCCATGCCGGTGGGCCCGGCGCCGATTACCAGCACGTCAAAGTGTTCGGTCTTTTCGGACATGGAAAGTTTCATTGTACAGGTGATAAAAACACCTTCAGAGTCGCGGGCCTGATCCGTAAAAGTTAAAAAAACTGATTCCTACGCCTGAGTTTTTTTGTTAGGCTCCGGCCATGCTCACGAAGACCCTCTTTGCCACGCTCTTGCTGGCTATGCTTGCGGGCGGAAGATCCGTCCTGGCCCAGAGCACCTCACGCGGACCCGATCGTCCCTTCTATTACACGCGTCCCATCACCGACGATGATCTTTTTGGCCGCAGCCTGCGCGAGCTCTCGTTGCTGCGCAACACTATCTATGCCCGCGCCGGCAACAAGTTCCGCAAGAAATGGCTGAACGATTATTTTTCCGCCCAGCCCTGGTACCACCCGCTGGACAAAATGGACGAAAGCAAAATCACGGCGCTGGACCGCAAAAACGCCGAAACTATTGCCAAGTACGACGCCGATATTCCCCGCGAAGAATTGTTGGCCATGCAGAGGATGCTTCTGGACTCCCAAAGCGAAGAAGACAAGATCGAACTGCGGCTGGTGTCCATGCGCCTGGGAAAATGGGCAGGCTCGCTGGACCAGGAGCGCACGCCGCTTGAGGATCCCACTCTGCTCGACAAGCAAATCACCGTGGACAGCCTGAAGGATTTCTCCCGCCGCGACTTGCGTCTGATTCGCAACCTGATCTACGCCAGGCGCGGGCGTCCGTTCAAGTCTGACTTGTTGAAGGGATATTTTGCGGCTGTGGATTGGTATAAGCCCGATCCCGCTTATACGGACGCGCGATTGACGCCGCTGGATAAGCGCAACATCAACGTGATCCTGAGCGTGGAAAACTCTCTCGGCGGCCCGCTTACCGATTGGGAACACAAGAGAGAGGATGGCTGGTTCGCCAACGCTTGATAGCGCCGGCCTGCGCCCGGTCGGGCGCAACACCTTCTCAAAATGCTGCGACGTTGCCGAGTCGTTGTAGTTTGCTGCTGCCTATCGCCTCCAGCAGATCAAGAATGGCGGCAGCATCCTGGCTGGGCCCTGCCGGCTGAAGATCGAGGCCGGCTTGGATGGGTACGACTTCCGCGCTCACGATCTTGCCGCCGGTCACACGCACGCGCACCAGGAGAGCGTCTTGCTCACTGGTGCAGTCGCAGGCAAAAGCGACGTTGCCCAGGCCCCAGACGATCACCGCGTGCTCGCGCCGCTCCACCGGACCCACAGCGTGCGTTCCGTGCGCGGCGATGATCTGCGCTCCCGCCCGGTACGCAATCTCCACTGCCCGCTTCAGCTCCGGCCGGGGAAGATACGAGGGCGGGCCCGTGACGTGGAATGTCGCCACTAGCACATCAACAGGTCGAAGCACGCCTCCAATTAAGGTTTGGCGCCTCACCGACGCCAGCTCTTGCGCCAGGTTCACGGGAACGCCGCCGGTCAGGTCGTGAGCGGTTACGGCGATGACGAGTCCGTTGACCTGAACGATGGCCGCACCTGTCGTTCCGCCCGCCGGCGTAATGCCGTGTTCGCGCAGACGCGCCGCCGTTTGTCGCGGCCCGAGTGGGCCGGCGTCGGCGGCGTGATTGTTGGCAATGCCCGCTACCCTGACGTTGAGCGTCGAGATCTCTTTCAACGCAGAGGGCGCATTCCACAGCCGCAGACCGCGCGCCTTCAATTCCCGGTGTTCGGTTACCGGGCCTTCCAGATTGACAATCCCCACCGCACCCTGCACTATGCCGAGGATGCCGTCCAACTGTCCGTGCCCGCCGTCGCCCAGGTTGACGTCTCCGCCCAGCCACAGATCAACGGTCTTCTCTTCGCGTTGGAGGTTGGGGCTGCTCAGGTGGGCGACGGCGGCGAGCGTGAGCATCATCGTTGCCGCCAGCCTGGCGACTCTTCGCGCCCAGCAACCCGCTGCGACGGCGCCGCAATCGGGCGAAGAGCGCTTGCCCGGCGGCCTCCGCATACGCGACAAGTTCATTAATTTTGACCAGGAACGCATTCAGCTCACTGCAGCCTATCGGCGTGCGCATCAGGACCCACATGCAGATGGCGTGATCATCCAGCCCCGCATGATTGTTCTGCACTGGACTGGGATCTCTTCCTTGCAATCTGCCTGGAATTACTTTAACCGGACACGCGCGGAAACGGCACGGGCCGAGCTGGCTGCGGCCGGTGAAGTCAACGTGTCGGCACACTTTCTGGTGGACCGCGACGGCACGATTTACCGGCTGATGCCGGAAACCTGGATGGCGCGGCACTGTATCGGGCTGAACCACGTGGCCCTTGGGATTGAAAACGTAGGCGATGGGGAGAAGCTTCCGCTGACGCCCGCCCAAGTGCAAGCCGACGCCGCGCTGGTCCGCTACTTGGCCGTCAAATATCCGATCACCTACCTCATCGGGCACATGGAGTACCGGCGGATGGAAGGCACGCCGCTTTTCCTGGAGCTGGATCCGAAGTATCGCAACACCAAGCCCGATCCGGGAGCGGGCTTCATGCAAAAAGTGCGGGCGCTGGTCGCGGACTTGAAACTGCAAGGACCACCGGCTCCCTGATGGGCTGGGACTTATTTCTTCCCGGCCATCTCTTCGTACAACTCCGGCAGCCTTTCAGCGTCTTCCACGGAGGCAGCGAAGCGGGCGCGCTCGTAATGCTGGGTAAAGACCGCCACGTCCTCACGGACGCCTGGATCGGCGATGGACGACGCGAATTCAGAGGGAGTTTGCGCCGGGGTCTTGCGGATGCCGCGGCGCGCCAGGCGTTTCAACATCCGCAAATACCAGAAACTCGCTGCAGACCTGGGCGCGCGCTGCGGATTGCGGCGCAGACGTGCCTGGCGCACCGTGTTCCACGCTTTCGGACCAAACGGCAAGGCAAGCAGCAGGCCTAACAGGACGCAGGCCAGCGCCATCTCTTCCGGCGACATCCGCTGCATGCGCCGCTGCGCCACCGCCATGCGGTCCACCAGCGCGCGGTACTTGCGCCACATCCAAACGCGGAACTTTGACTGCACGTTGTAGGTGGTGTTGGTGATCTCGTTGCTCAAACGCACCTGATGGGAAAAGTCGTAATTGATAATCCACTCGCGCCACATTTCGCCAGCGGCGTCCAGGTAGAGACCCAGACGCGCCCATCCCGCGGCAGAAGTCACCGCCGGTCCGGCTGGCGTGGGATCAAACGTGACCCAGCCGAACTCCGGGAAATAAGCTTCCACCCAGGAATGGGCGTCACGCTCGCGCACAATGTAGCTGCCGGTAAGATCGTTGTATTCGCCGCCGTGGAAGCCGTTCACCACACGTGCGGGAATGCCCAGCGTGCGCAACATGACGGTCATCGACGAAGCGAAATACTCGCAGTGGCCTTTTTTGCGCTCGAAAAGGAAATACGCCAGAGGGTCGGGAGTGCCGTCTCCGGGCAGCTCCAAGGTGTAGCCGTAGTTGCTCTTCAAGTAAGACTCGATGGCGCGGGCGCGGGCGTAGTTCGACTGTGCGGGCCCAGCGGCGCGGCGCGCCAGGTCCACGATGCGGTGGTCCAGGCTCGGCAATTTCAAATACAGCTCGGCAATCCTCCGGGGGTAGTCGTGCGAATCGGAATCGCGGACGAAAAACGCGGGATCGCGGGCGTCGGCGTCTGCAGTGTAAACCCCTACGTCGGCCGGGCCATCCTGTCCTCCGGCGCCGCGGCCAGGCGCGTTGGACACCGAGCCATCCGAAGTGGTTTGCACCAGAGGATAGTTACCCTTCAACTGCAGGGGCACCGGAGCCAGAAAGAAGACGTTCAGCCCCACTGGCTCCATCACCACGCGATAACTAAGCGTAGGCAAACGTGGCGGCGCCACCGCTCCAGAATAAAAGGCCCGGCCGGTAACGCGCGCCAGATCCAGCGGCGCCTCGCCCAGTGTGTGGAATTCGGGAACTTCAGCCGCGTTCCACCACCGCTGTCCGTCAAAATTAGCCAATGCGATACCTCGCCACTTCACGTCCTCGGGAAGGCTCCCATACAAAACCTGGACGTGCATAACCACGGCACTGGACTGCTGGATCTGGCCGATGCCACCCAAACGCACTTCCGAACTGAAGCCGCTGGCCAAACTGCTCTGCGTGCCAAGGTTGCGCAGATAGCCGGCGGTGTTCAGGCGCGGCAGAATGAAAAAAATCACCGCCGAGCCGGCCAGGGTGAACACCCCCAGGGCGGTAGCTATCGCGGCCAGCGAGCGGTGGAACAATTTCTCCTGCCGAGCGGGAATAGGCGCCGCTTGCGTCTCGCGAAGAGAGCGCCGCATCTCCAGGCTGATGAACGTTGCCATGGCCGCCAGAATGAAAAAGGCAAAGGTCACCAGGTAGAGTGTGTCCACTGTCAGGGCGGCAGCGGCCAGCACAAGGAGAAAGGGAATCACCGCCAGATACAGCAAATCGCGGTCGCGATGCACCGAGAAAATCTTGACTACAAGAATGAAGAGCACCAGATGTACGGTCGGGTAGATGAAACTCTGGGAGAGGTAAAAATAGTCGGCAGCATAAAAAGCGAAGTACGCTATCGTCAGGTACGTAGTCCAGCGCTCCGGGAGAACAAAGCTGCGGCGCGTGGCCAGCGTATACCCGCGCACGACGAGCGCCGGTATCACCAGAAGCAGCGACGGCAGGTCCAACTTGTTGGTGCTCATGAGAACGGAAAAGCCGCTCACCAGCAGCAGATACAACGACCATTGAAAGAAACGTTCCGCGCTTGAGTCACGCGGTTTGGTCGGCGGCGAGATGGCGTCAGTGGCGCCCACAGCCTTATTCTCCCTGAAGTTTTTCTGTCCGCAAAGGCGTTTCCGCCAGGCGGGGGGAAACCAAAGTGTTATCGAAAATTGGGTAAGTGGGTAATTTGGTAATTCCGCAATTGGAAAAAACCAAGCTGGGCGACTGTTTATTCGGTAGTGGGCTAATTCTGTGCTTTTAGCCCACTACCGTTTATTCGATTACCCATTACTAAATCCCCCAATGATATAAAATGACTTCTGCCGGGTCCCGCGCGACGCAATCCCGCCAACCCCGCCAGGTCCGGAAGGAAGCAACGGTAACGGGCTAGTGCGTGTGCAGCGGGGTGCCCGGTATTTTTTCTTTTCCCGAGCGAATGCGAGGGACCCTACCCAGTTCGAGATCCAATATTCATGAAACAAAACGAATGGGAATTCCTGAGAAGAGAGAATGGGACCTATGCCGTTATTCACAATGGCAAGCTGCTGGCTGATTCAATTCCCGAAGAATGGCGAGAGAGGGAGTTCTGCTTACGTTTCGGCTTCTGCGGAGAAGAATACCAGGAAATCAGGCGCCAGCTTGAGCAAGGGGACAAATTCATCTTCGTAATCTGATTCAACACTGCTGACAGTCGCATTGGCCGGCCGCCGCCGGGTTTCCTAGTACAATAATTCGTTTACATCTACTGATCCGGAGACACTCTTTTGGCGAACCTTGTACGGGCGAAGATTTCGGCCCTTGGAACCTATGTCCCGCCCCGGCTGCTGACCAACGCCGACCTGGAAAGAATGGTCGAGACCTCGAATGAATGGATCGTCGAGCGGACTGGCATCCGGCAGCGGCATATCGTCGATCCCGGGACCGGGACCTCGAATCTCGCGGTCGAGGCGGTGAACGCCGCCCTGGCTGAGCGTGGCATTCCAGCTACGGAGGTTGAAGCCATTTTCCTGGCCACGGTCACCCCAGACATGGCTTTCCCGGCCACAGCTTGCCTGGTGCAGGACCGTATCGGCGCGAAACGCGCCTGGGGTTATGACATCTCGGCGGCTTGCTCCGGTTTTGTTTACGCGCTGCAGACTGGCGTAAAGTTCGTGGAGTCCGGGGCGCACAAAAAGGTTCTAGTCATCGGTTCTGACGTGATGAGCTCCATCATTGATTACACTGACCGGGCCACCAGTGTGATCTTCGGCGATGGCGCGGGCGCGGTGCTGATCGAACCGGCCACTGACAGCAATTGCTTCATTGATTTTCTCCACGAAATCGATGGCTCCGGTGCCTGCTCGCTGAACATGCCCGGCGGCGGAAGTCTGCATCCCGCATCGCATGAAACCGTGGACAAGAAGATGCATTACGTCCATCAGGATGGGCAGGCTGTCTTCAAATATGCGGTGCGCAAGATGGCGGAAGCTTCTGTCGCGCTGCTGGAGCGCAACGGATTCAAGGGTTCTGATGTGGCGCTGTTTGTGCCGCATCAGGCCAATCGCCGCATCATCATGGCCGCTGCTGACCGCCTGGGCCTGGAGGAAGACCGCGTCATCATCAATATTGACGAATATGGCAACACCACAGCGGGTACCATCCCTCTGGCGATGCACACCGCGCGCGAACAGGGGCGCCTCAAGAAGGGTGACTTGGTGTTGATCGCGTCGGTCGGCGCTGGATTTACCACGGGTGCGGCGCTGTTTCGCTGGGCGTACTGAAGAAGCTGCCCTTGCGATTGCACATGGGAAAAGCTAATCCTTCTTTCTCTTCTTCGCGCTTTTCGGTTTGCGATGTTTCTTCGGTCCGTCGGCGTTCGAGCCCTGGGACTTAATTTCTTCCCGCTTCTTTGCCGCTTCCTTCGGAACCTGCGGCTCAGTCATGTTCACGGGATCGAGGATCTCAGCAATTTCCTGCTCGGTCAGCAACTTTTTTTCGCGGGCCATGTCGATGATCGATCGTCCCGTCGCCACGGACTCCTTCACAATCTCCGCGGCCTTGGCGTAACCGATGTATGGGTTCAGCGCCGTGGCCAGCGAGACTGTGCTCTGTGCGTAAAAATTGCAGCGCCCCGCGTTCGCGGTCAGCCCGGCAATGCATTTTTCCGTGAAGACTTTCACCATGTTGGTCATGATGGTGGTGGATTGGAGCACGCTGTAGGACATGGTAGGCATCATGACGTTGAGCTCGAGCTGGCCGGCCTGGACGGCGAACGCCACTGCCGTGTCATTGCCGATTACCTGGAAGGAAACCATCGCCGCCAGCTCCGGCATCACCGGATTGATCTTGCCGGGCATGATCGAAGATCCCGGCTGCAAGCCGGGAAGATTGATTTCCGCCAGGCCGGTGTTAGGCCCGGATGCCAGCAACCGCAGGTCATGTGACAGGCGGATGACCTCCAGCGCCAGGTTGCGCAGCGCCGCCGAGACCTGCGCCATGCAGGCGTTCGACTGCATGGCCCAACGCATGTCGGCGGTCGGAGTGAGTTTTTGCCCGGAGATGCGGGCAAGGTTCGCGATCGCGCGCGCGCGATAGTCGGGATGCGTGTTGATACCCGTGCCAACCGCCGACCCACCCAGCCCGAGTTCACGCAGGGAGTCAGCCGCGTGGCGAATGTCGGCTACAGCTTTGAGGATGGCCATACCGTAGGCGGCGAATTCCTGGCCCAGGCGCATCGGCACGGCATCCTGCATATGCGTGCGCCCTGACTTCATGATGTTGTAAAACTCTTTGCCTTTGGTTTCGAGAGTCGCAGCCAGGGCATCGAGGGCAGGATAAAGCCTTTCCAGCTCCAGCAGCGTAGCCACACGCATTCCGGTGGGGAAAACATCGTTGGTGGATTGGCCGTAGTTCACGTGGTCGTTAGGATGGACCACCGAGTAATCGCCCAGCTTGCCGCCCAGAATCTCCACCGCGCGGTTGGCGATGACCTCATTCGAGTTCATGTGAAAGCTGACGCCGGCGCCCGCCTGGAAAACATCTACTACGAACTGGTGGTTCCACTTGCCGTCGATCACTTCCTGCGCCGCTTGGATGATCGCGTCAGCGCGTCTTGTGTCCACCAGGCCCAGCGACTTATTGGCTTCCGCCGCTGCCCGCTTCACCATACCGAAAGCGCGAATCAGCGTGGGATGCGCCCGCATCCCGGAGATGGGATAGTTCTCAACCGCGCGCAGGGTCTGGATGCCGTAGTAAGCGTCGGCGGGAATTTCTTTGCTACCGATCGAATCTTTTTCCGTGCGTGTGCCGGGATTGGTGGGCATGAAGTCCCTCGCGAAGGTGATCACAGACGCCTCCGCAAAGCGGAGGCCAAACGGAAGATTATACAAGAGTAAATCTCGCGGGACTTCTGCTATCCAACTCCACCGAATCTTCGAACCGCGGTGTGGAGCTCGTAGAATGGGACGATTTGAGGACCCAGCTCTAACCGCAATTACTTCGAAATCACACCACAAGCGATTCTATCGCCGGAGTTGCCGGAGGGATCGGTCTTGCCATCGTCGGCTTTGGCGTGGACCACCAGCGACGTTCCGCCGTCGGTGAAGACGGAGTTAGCGTCGCTGCCCAGCGTTACGCCTCCCGCCGTTACCGTGGTCTTGGCTTTACCTTTGATGTCCACCGTAAAGTTAGGTATGTCGCCGGCATGGGGGCCCTCGGGATTTTGCAAACCATGCTTTTTCCCAGCTGGGTTGAAGTGTGCGCCGGCCGACTTGAAGTCCGGGCCTTCACACTTCGCGGTCTGATGAATATGGATGGCGTGATCGCCGGGTGCCAGGTCGTGCAGATCGAGCTTAATGCTGACGCCCTGCGCGGCCACCGACAATGTGGCCGTACCTACGCTCTTGCCCTGCCCGTTTTGCAGGTTCACTTTCACCGGCGCCGGGGCCTTGTCCTTGGCCAGGACGGCAAGCGCGAACCCCAGGAGCGCGACCACTACCAGACTTGCTCGCATCGCTGTGCGTTTCATGATTCTCTACCTCCTGTGGCCCAAACATGGTGCTGATGCGCGACGGCTCGAGCCAGAATCTTCCGCCCGCGAATTGTACATGAACAGCGAGAATCGTGTGGCACAGCCGCTGGGGTCCCCGACGCGCACGTTTTTCGCGCGTTGGAGTGGAGGTGCCCTCGGCTGTGGGGACCTCACAAGTCACAAACTCGCGAGTGCTAAAATAGAGTCATTGCATGCCGGTTGAAACCCCCACAGTAGCGCCCCCGCAGCCAAAACCTGCTGACGCAAACACCCCGCTGAAGGTCGGGGTTGTCAGCTTGGGGTGCCCCAAAAACCTGGTGGATAGTGAAGTCATGATGGGCCTGCTCCAGAGCGGCGGCGCCCAGATCACCAGCCAGGCCGGCGAGGCCGACGTGATCGTGGTGAACACCTGTTCGTTCATTGACACCGCCAAGCAGGAATCCGTCAACACCATTTTGGAGATGGCGCAGCACAAAATCAGCGGCAAAGCCAAGAAGCTGGTGGTGGCAGGATGTCTGGTGGAGCGCTATCGCGACGAGATCCAGAGAAATATTCCCGAAGTTGACGCTGTTGTAGGCACGGGTGAGCTGGAGCATATTCTTGCCGCGGCCGGAATCGAGCCAGCACCGCGACAAGAATGCGCCGAGAACAATTCGCCCTTCGTGATTCTGAACTCGGCGTCCACCACCAGCCAGCAACTGAAGTCCGGCGTGAGCTCGCGCCCGGAGGGCCGTGCCCGCGAAGCGGCTGGACGTTTTTCCCGCGCGGAGTGGGACGGCGCGATCGCCGATCTGCCCAACTATCTTTACGACGAGACCACACCGCGGGTGTTGGCCACGCCCAAAGCCTCGGCCTACATCAAGATTGCGGAGGGCTGCGATCATCCCTGCGGCTTTTGCATCATCCCGCAGCTGCGCGGCAAGTTCCGCTCGCGGCACTTTGAGTCGGTCGTCGCCGAAGCCGAGCGCCTGGGCGCAGGCGGCGCGCGGGAGATTACTCTCATCGGCCAGGACACCACTTGTTACGGCGAAGACCTGGGTCTGAAAGACGGTCTCGCTCTGCTGTTGGAACGGCTGGCGAAGATCGAGGACCTCCGCTGGGTGCGGTTTCTGTACGCGTATCCCAACAAGATCACCGGACGCTTATTGGAGACGATCGCTGCCAACGAAAAAATCTGTTCGTACATTGACGTGCCGCTGCAACACAGCTCAGCTGCGGTGCTCAAGCGCATGAAGCGCGGCGCCGGCGCTGATATCTTTCTGAAGTCGATCGATAAGATGCGGCGTACGGTGCCCAACCTGACCCTGCGCACGTCGTTCATCGTCGGCTTCCCCGGCGAGACGGAGAGAGACTTTGTCGAACTATGCGAGTTTGTGAAGGCCGCGCAGTTTGACTGGCTCGGCGTGTTCAGCTATTCGGACGAAGAAGGTTCCGCGGCACATCATCTCGAAGGCAAAGTTCCGGCACGTACGATAGAAGCCCGGCGCCGCAAGCTGATGCAGATCCAGAGGAAGATCAGCAAACGGAACAAGCGCAAGTTGGTGGGCCGCCAAGTGGACGTGCTGGCCCTTGGGCCGTCAGAGGAAACCGAGCTGCTCTGGGAAGGACGCGGCGAGATGCACGCGCCGGAGATCGATGGCAAACTGTTCATCAACGACTTCGGCGAGCACGCCGATCTCGCGCCCGGCGAGTTTTACTGCTGCGAGATCACGGAAGCGCACGATTACGACCTGGTAGCGCGCGTGTTATAGATTGGAGTGATTGAAATCAGTGGCCCGACTGGGTGGAGCAGGGCTTCCAGCCCTGTGTTTCAGGCAACCAAGGCGTCGGGCCTTAGCCCCTGAACTCATGTGAACCTCAGCGGCTAAAGCCTAACAGTCCCTCATCCCTTACCGCGGGCCTTAAGGTCTGCTCCACCCCGAAGCACGACACAATAAGCCAGGAATTGTATGTCCCGAAAGAAGACCCGCTCGCTGCGCTGTCCTACCTGCCGCACCCTGGTGCTGGCCGGCGACGAGCACTTCCCTTTCTGCAGCGACCGCTGCCGCCTCATCGACCTGGGCAAGTGGGCCAGTGGCGGCTACGTGATCTCCACTCCCATCACCGATCCCGAGCAACTGGAGAACGTGGCAGAAGAACAGGCGCAGAAGAAGCCGGCCGACGACCAAGATGTCCCGCACAAACATTGAAGAAGCGCGCTAGTCGGCCGCGACTCCAGCCAGAGCCGCGCTTTTTTTTCTTCTCCGCCAATACCAATAGAACGGGGCGCCGACGAGCACAATTCCGATTCCGATCAACGCGTCCTTGCGCTCCACCCACAGCGCATTGATCGCCCAGATGCTGCCGAATGCCACATAGAGAGCCGGAAGCCAGGGGTATCCGGCGCAACGGTAAGGTCGCGGAGCGTCGGGCATTTTACGCCGCAAGACAAACAGCGCAGCCACAGTAAGCACGTAGCTCAACACCATCATGAACATCACGTAAGTGAACAAGTCAGCATAATCAAGAACCAGCACCAGCACTGAGGACCACATGCCCTGGATCAGCAGGCTCCATACCGGTGTGCGCCAACGCGGATGCACCCGCGCCAGAGCGCGGAAGAACACTCCGTCTTCCGCCATGGCATAGTACACGCGCGCGCCGCTCAGAATGCAGGCGGCCATAGCGCCGAAGCATGAAATGGCAATCATCATTGACAACCAGCGGCCCACCGCCGACGAAAAAATCGCTATGGCCGCCGTCTGTGCCACCGTCTCCGTGGCGGCGAGCTCTACCATAGGGAGTGCGTAAACATACACGGCGTTGATGGCCAGGTAAATTGAGCCGACCAGCAAGACCCCGATCACCAGGGAGCGGGGAAGATTGCGTTCGGGGTTCTTGACTTCACCGGCGACCCAGGTGATGTACACCCATCCATCCAGCGCCCAGAAGACGGCGATTAACGCCACACCCATTCCCGCCAGCAAAGAAGGCGATTCCGCGGTCGCGGGGAGCGACGTGGTGTAATGCGACCACGAGCCCCTTCCCAAAATGACACCCAGGAGAACAAAACCGGCAATGGCTGCAAACTTCACCCAGGTAGCGACGTTCTGCAGCGTGGCCCCGGCGCGCACGCCAAAAATGTTGGTGACGGTCAGAAGACCAATTGCGGAAACGGCCACCAGGTGGCCGCGGGTCAGCGCCAAGGTGATGGCATGACCGTGGACGGTCAACTGTCCCAGCGTCAGCATCACCTGGTTCGCGGCCAGCGCCGGGAACACAACGCCGATGTACAGCGAAAACCCGGTCGCAAGCGCGGCAATCGTCCCACCGTTGCTTACCGTGAAAATCATCCAGCCGTAAAGAAAGGCGACGAATTCGCCATAAGCCTCACGCAGGAAGACGTACTGCCCTCCGGCATTGGGGAACATCGCACCCATCTCGGCAAAGGCGAAGCATGCCAGCAGCGTAATGACCATGCCGATGCCCCAAACCAGGAGAAACCAGAGTGGCGTGCGCGTGTTGAGAGCGATCTTCTGCGCGGTAAGGAAAACGCCGGAGCCGATGATCCCGCCCGCCAGCAGCAGAACGGAATCCAGCAACGAGAGCTTGCGCGCGAGTTTCGCTTCTTGGGCCAAGTCGGCTCGTCAGCTTGAAATGGGTGGTTCTTGATATAAACGCGATTCGCGGCCCGGCGTCAAGCCGCAGTCGTGGGTCACTTCATGATCCAAGACTGAGTATCAGCGTCTAGGGATTCGCTTGCGAGTCCCGTGCCTTCAGGCAGACGGGGCATTTCGAATCAACGTGTCTCGCTAGCTCAGCCCCGCGTGGGCGCACGTACCTTGCGCTGCTCTGGCTTCAGGGCGTTGAATTCTGCGGACTTTCCTTTGGGAATGCTCATGGTCATCCAATCTGCGCCGCGCCGGTGTTTGCCCAGGTAGAGGATCTGTCCCACGTGATACGCGACGTGGGTCAGGCTGCGGTTGAGCGCCTGCAAGACGGTGTGCGCGTCGCCGCGAATGGTCACGGTGCGGGTTACGTCCTCAGGCTTGAGGCTCTTTACGGAAGCGAAGACGGTTTCCCAGGTTTGGTCCCAGCGGCGCATCAGTACTTCTCGGGTGTCGGCAGGAGTGAGGATGAATTCCTGATCGCGGTTGCGGTCCGGCTTCTCGCCGTCGGTGGTGAGAAAGTCAGTCCAGCGCGAACGCAGGTTGCCCGCAATGTGTTTCACCAACAGGGCCACGCTGTTGGACTCAGGGTCGGGCAGGTAGAAGAAGTCCTGATCGTTCAGTTGGGCCAGAGCGCCATCGGCCATGCGTTTGTAGCCGCGAAAACTGCGGAAGGCTTCATCCAAATAGGCTGCGGCGATGTTATGGTTGTCTGCCACTGCGGCTAGTTTAGCAGCTTGCGGCCAGGGTCAGGGAAGCCGGTTTCCTGGGCGCGGTAATGAAAAAAATGCACCCATTTCCCCGCCGGGTGCGTATTAGAGGTTGAGCCGGCGATTTTGGATGAACAACGTCAACTACGGATGCAGTCAGCTCTGGCACGATGCGCCCGGGGCGAAAGCTCCGCCTTTGCCACGATCGTCCAGGAACACCAGGCCATGGTTTTCAGCATCGCGCTCCATTACCTTCGGGACCGGTCGCTGGCGGAAGACCTGGGGCAGGAAGTTTTTCTGGAGCTCTACCAGAAGGTCGCCGGCATCCAGTCGGCTGACCACCTGACCTACTGGCTGCGGCGGGTCACGGTGAACCGCTGCATCGACCAGGGACGAAGGAAGAAGCACCGGCGTGAGACAGCGCTGGAGGATTCCCCCGAGCCGGCAACGGCGACCGCTCAAGCCGACCCGCTGCTGTTCGGCCGGCTGGAAGAGAGCCTGGCTACACTGCCGGAAAAGCAACGCATGGTGGTGATCCTGCGTTACCAGGAAGGGATGGGCCTGGCGGAAATTGCCGAGATGCTGGCCATGCCGCTCAATACGGTGAAGAGCACGCTCCACCGTACGCTCGAGGAGCTGCGCAAGAAGTTGACGCGAAAGCTGCGGGAGGTGCGATATGCAATTTTCTGAAGACGATTTGCGCGCCGCGCTGAAACGGAAAGACCCTGGGCCGAGTTTCACCCAACGCGTGATGGCCCGTGTGGCGGAGCGCAAGGAAAGCTCGAGTAGCGTGAAGCCTGCGCGCGATTGGTTCGTCTGGCTGCAGCCGCTGCGTCTGCATCCCGCCGTGTCGGCCGCTGTGGCCGCGCTGGTGTTGATCGTCGCGGGCAGCATCGGATACGAGCAGTTTCGTCGGAACGAAATCGTAAAGGAGCGTCAGGAGATCGAAAGACAGCAAGAAGCCACAAGGCAGACGATCCTGGCGCTCCAAATTGCTAACAAGAAACTCAACCACGTCTTCGCGCGCGTCAAACGGTCGGAGACGAACGATCCCAAGGTCCGGAGACAGTTATGAGGGTCAACGTTATGAGAATTAACAATACAAGCAGGGCGTGGCTCGTGGTCGTGATCGCGATGATTTGTCTGGTGTTGCCCGCGTGCGCACAGAACGCCAGGCTTGAACTTAAAAATCTGGAAAAGCTCAACAGCAAGGCTTCCGAGGTGAATGACATAACGGTCGATGGCGCCGTGCTTCAACTGGTGGTGGCTCTTTTGAAGCACGATGACGATCCGGACTCCCAAAAACTAAGAGACGTTATTAAGGACTTGAAGGGAATCTACGTCAAGAACTTTGAGTTCGAAGGTCCTGGTCAGTATTCGCAGGCCGATGTGGACGGCATTCGCGCCCAACTCACCGGCCCAGGCTGGCAGCGAATCGTGGAGAGCCGCAGCCTTAAATCAAACGAGCACAACGAAATTTTTGTGATGAAAGAGGGGAATAACATCACCGGCCTGGCCATTCTTGTGGCCGAACCCACGGAGCTGACGGTGGTCAATCTTGTGGGGCCGATCGACATCGCGAAGCTTGGTGAACTCGAAGGTCACTTTGGCATCCCCGGCGAGCCGCGCGGCCACAAGCAACGGCTCCAAAAACCAGCTACTAAGCCGCAGTCGCAGAAGGCGCAATCTCAAAAGAAGGAGGCTGTCGGCGATCATGACGACGATAACGAGAACTAGGCTGAACATATTCGCTGCGTTGCTCTGCTGCGCTGCTATTGCCTTCTCTCTGAGCGCGGAAGCCGTCTGCGCCGAAACCGACGATTTCGTTCGCATTGTGCGCCACATCGAGGTCAGCTACCACGTCCACCAGACAAATCCGTTCCTCATGAGCCTGGCCGGCGCGCTGGTAAGTGTCTCGCACGTCGGCGGCGTAAAAGACTTGAAAGTAGCGCTGTTTGAGGATCAGCGGCTGGATGCCAGCAATGCAGGTGCCAGATTCGACGAGATCGTGAAATCCACAGGCGAACACGGCTGGCAGCCGCTGGTCAAAAGTTATTCGCGGCGGCGCGGCGACTGCACTTTCATCTACGCGCGGCAGGACGGCCGAGATCTCAAGCTTCTGGTCGTGAATCTGGAGCCCGACGAAGCAGTCGTCGTGCAGGTGAAGATCGACCCCGACGAGCTGAACCGATTTCTTGATGACAATGTGACCGGCGGAAGCCACGGCCGGTCGCTGGGAATGGCCTTCCGTTAACAGCGGTCGGGCTCTGCCAGATCGGAAATTTGGTAGCTAAAGGCCGGATACACTCGGCTCAGGATTTCTTGCCGGTCAGTTTGAACGAAGTAAAGAAACGGTCGCTGTCTGCCTCACGGTTGCTGCCTTTGCGATTGAAAGTAATGGCGAGATAGGCACGCCGGTTCACTACGACTATCAAGCCTTTAAAAACGCCGTTGTCGTTGGTGGCAACGAAATCAAGCGCCTGGAACCGGGCACCCGATTCGAGAGGAAAGGTCCGGCGGTGCGAATCGGTCACCGTAGCGTGCACTTCCTTGGCAAAATTGTCACGGTCCAGAGCCAGTTCCCGCTCGGTATCAACGTCCATAGGGTAGTCGGTATAAGCGGCCATGCAGATGAAATCACTGGTGGTGGCCATGTAGAGGTGCGAGACCGCATTTCCCTGCGGAAGCGACTTGGTGTCGGAAGTCTCCTGAGGCGCAACCGGAAACAGCGCCGTGAACCCTCCGGCTGCGGAATCGTGTTTGATCCAATTGCCGGCCTGGCTGCCGGTCTGGGCCTGAGTCAGGCCCGCCAAGACTAGTAGCAAAGCTGCCACGAACGAGCGATACATGAGTAGCCTCCCCTTCAAAACTCGCAAAGGCGATTGAGTGGCATGGTAGCAAGGAGAGCCTAAGCCCCTCAAAATCGCGTCGGGCCAGTAGCGAAAGTAACCAGCGGCTTCCCTTATGCCCGCGCTGCCGATCTCTGTCTAGCGGCCGCTTCCGTGAGGCAGATAATCAAGTCTTCAATCTGCCGGTGGCCGGTCAGGTAACTGATGACCATCATGCGAATGACTGATCGGCCTTTGACTAGTGTGCTCGAGATCCAACGGCGGCCGTCGCGGGTTACGTCCTCGACCACGGCCTGGTTCGCGGTCCGAATCTGCTCTTCGCTAGCGCCGGGGAGCTTCGCTCGAAAGTTTCCGAACAAACCGCTATGTTTTTGCCCGGCGCAACAGCTGTGACGCCTGTCGATGCCGCTCTTTGCCGCTTGTAAACGGCGCTTACGGCTCTTACCGTAGAGCCGATGGAGGAACCAATGCCGAGAACGACGATGCGAGGGCTGGTTACAAACAGGCTGTTCACTCTCGGAATCATGGTTTGCGTCGGTTTTCCAATCTGCGGCCAGAGCCCCCAGAGTCAACCCGTCGAGTTGGACAAACTGTCCAAACAAGTCGACCAAATGGTCAAACGCATCGTCAATTGGGGAGAACCCATGAATAGCAGTGGGGCCAAAGCGGAATTGCGGGAGACGAAAAGGGGCGAGCGCGAGGGCAAGCTGTTTGTCGCTTACGAGCTTTACGTCACTGGTGCGCCGCGTGACAAATTTTACACGTTGTTTCAGTTTCCAATTACGTCGGCTGAACCGATGGTGGCACTGCGGGACGTTTCCTTCGAAACCGATGGCAGACTCTGTTTAAAAAAAGGCAAAGATTGTTCCAACCCGGTTCAACTCGCTTTTCTACCGGGAAAAGGAGAGCCCTTCCGCTTTGTGGTTATGTCCAAGGATGGGAAGACCAGAGCTGCGGCCATGATTGTTCCGGACCCGATCGTCGGCACAGACCAGGGCTGCCGCGTGGAAGTCATTCGTGTGACGCCGAAGTTCGAAGGAGCCCTTTTCTTGGGCAAAGGGTTCAGGCCCGGAGAAGAAATCAAGTTCTCTTCAAACTCCGCCGGCGAAATCCTGGAAGGAACCACTCGGAAAGTAGACAGCAATGGCGAGTTCGTACAAGTGCTGGCTCCGTTCGTCAAAGGCAAGGACAAAGGTACCGATGAGGTGACTTTCAAAGCTTCCACCTGCGCCCCTGTGGTCAAGTACGACTGGGGTACGTAGAGGACCAACTCCCGCAATGTACCGGTGGAAAATGGGCAGCCCTTATGATTTGCCGGCGGCTGCGCGATTCGCGTACTGGTCCAGGCGTTTCTTATAGAGCAGGAGGACACTAGGGCCGAATGACAGCAACATGATCGCGAGCCCGGTGGCGATCCCGAAACTGGTCACGACAGGCGCCGAACAATCATCGCGCCGTCGCGCGACTACATGGGCCGGCACGGCGATCAGCAGTTCCAGAATGCTGCCTTTCAACAGCCACGAAGTGCCCCGCGTTATCACATCGGCAGAATTGCGGAAATAAAGATAAAACACGACCAACCAGGCCACCCACAGTGCCCCCCAGCACAGCACGATATTCACGCCGCTGTCGAAGAAGCGGCCTCCGAAGCGATCGCCCCAGATTCCCACCCCCAGGGAGAAGATGGCAGCGCCTGTCAGGAGAGCTAATAGGGTACCCGCAACCAAGCAGGAAACCAGAATATGACTTCGTGGCTTGAGCCGGCGCCACGAAGTATCCACCGACAAGAAGAGAAGAAGCGCCTGGCCGATCACCACGATGGCGATCGGAATCCAAGTCACCCATTCCGTGTACGGGGCAAGGAGGCTGGCTTGACCCTTTAGGATCAGCGTTGCTCCCGGGACCAGGAGGCACAACACGATCAGGATGTATGCGATAGTGATCACAATACCCCAATGGCGCATGACTTCTCCTTATTGACGGCGATCTGAATTTCCCGGAACTGCGTGTTGGCCTCGTGCTCGAATCCAGTGGGCCGAGCTACTCTTTCTTCCCTGAAGGATCCTCGGCCACAATCTCTTGCGGCGCTTGCGGCCGCAGCAGAGGGAACAATATCACGTCGCGAATGGATTTTGACCCGGTCAGTAGCATGGTCAGCCGGTCAATGCCGATGCCTTCGCCGCCCGTGGGCGGCAGCCCGTACGACAGCGCGCGGATGTAGTCTTCATCCATCACGTGGGCTTCTTCGTCGCCACGCTCGCGTTCTTTGAGTTGTTGGTCGAAGCGGCGGCGCTGCTCCTCAGGATCGTTCAGTTCGCTGAAGGCGTTGCCGATCTCCAGGCCCCCGATGAAAACCTCAAAGCGCTCCACCCAGTCTTGCGCCTCGTCTCGCTTGTTCTTAGAGAGCGGCGAGATCGCGACCGGGAAGTCGTAGAGGATCGTCGGCTGAATCAAATGCTCTTCCGCTACAGCCTCAAACAGCGCAGCGATGGTCTTACCCGCAGGTTCCTTGGGATCGTAGGGCATGTGGGCGTGATGCGCATTGAATCTCTTCACCAGCGCTTCCACCGAGGGTTGGCTTGCGAAGTCTGACATCTGCGGCTTGGGTGCGCCAGCCTCCGGCCAGTACTTGATGATGGCGTCGCGCATGGAAAGCCGCTGCCAGTTGGCGAAGTCAATCTCGTGACCGTTGAACGTTGTTTTGGTCGTGCCGTTCACGTCGCGCGCCACCTGGGCCAGCATCTCTTCCGTGAGTTGCATCAAGTCGTGATAGTCCGCGTAAGCCTGATAGAACTCGAGCATCGTGAACTCCGGATTGTGCTGGGTGGAGATGCCCTCATTGCGGAAATTTCGGTTGATCTCGTACACGCGCTCCAGGCCGCCGACCACCAGCCGCTTCAGGTACAGTTCCGGCGCGATGCGCAGATAGAGGTCGATGTCCAGGGTGTTGTGGTGGGTGATGAATGGTCGCGCTACAGCGCCGCCAGCGATGGGCTGCATCATCGGCGTTTCTACTTCGATGTAGCCGCGCGCATCGAGGAACCGGCGGATCGATTGCACCACTTTGCTGCGCTTCACGAAGACTTCACGCACGTCCTGATTCATGATCAAGTCAACGTAGCGCTGGCGGTAGCGCAGCTCTACGTCTTGCAGGCCGTGCCATTTTTCCGGAAGCGGCAAAAGATCCTTGCTCAGGAATGTGATTTCTTCCACGTGGATGGTCAGCTCGCCGGTGCGGGTGCGGAACAGGTAACCGGCCACGCCGATGTGGTCGCCTAGATCGAGCAGCTTGTACAGCGCAAAACCTTTTTCGCCGACGAAATCCAGCTTGACGTAAATCTGCAGCTTCTGTCCGCCTTGCTGCAAGTGAGCGAATCCGGCCTTGCCTTGCAGACGCAGCGAGATGATGCGTCCTGCGACCTTCACCGGGACGCGCGGGTTTCCGAGTTGCTCTGCGGTCTTGTCGTTGTAGGCAGCAAGAATCTGCGGAACGCTGTGCGTGGCGGCATAGCGGTACGGATAGGCCTGCTGGCCCAGAGCCTCAATCTCGCGCACCTTCTGCTGCCGCAGTTGGTATGTGCTGTCTTCAAACGACACGGTTGTGATCTGACCTCGGCGCGTAAACGGTCGATTATAAATGAATAAGAAAACGTTGCTGACGTCTTCTCGTCGCGCCCGAAGGCCTGTCCCTATATGATCAACTTCGGTTGTAGGAGGCAATATGTTGAAAGGGTTCCGGCAGTTCATTATGCGGGGAAACGTAATTGACCTGGCTGTGGCTGTGGTCATCGGCGCTGCATTTGGAGCGGTAGTGACGGCCTTCGTCACCAACATCATTACGCCCTTGGTTGCGGCTATCGGGGGAAAGCCAGATTTCTCGGCATTCCGTCTGACCATCAACGGTGCGGTGATTGGGTATGGCG
>DATFXI010000266.1:0-8813 GCA_035316085.1 Candidatus Angelobacter sp. | reverse complement strand
CGCTGGGATTTCCGCGCTGACCGTCGCTGCCCTGGCTGTCTTTCTGACGGGAGGAGATGTGGCGCGCATCGTGGGCGAGCACACGGGATGGAGTCATGCCACGATCTCCCTCTGGCAGTACGCCGAATGGCCGATTGCGCTTTTCTTCGTGTTGTTCGCGCTGGCGCTCATTTACAACCTGGGTCCGAACCTCCGCCGGCCCTGGCGCTGGACAACCCTTGGCTCTCTGGTCGCGGTGCTGGCGTGGGTGGCGGCTTCCTTGGCGTTCCGGGTTTACGTCCATTACTTCACCTCGTATAGCCGGTCGTATGGATCGCTGGGCGCGGTGATGGTGCTGCTGTTATGGCTGTACATCACCGGCCTGGCGATTCTTGCGGGTGGAGCCATCGATGCGGTGGTTTGTCGCGAAAGCGACAGAACAGCGGGTATCAGCGTTTAGCGAGCCGCTTGCGGATCGCGTGCCTTTAGGCAAACGTGGAACGTGCGACTACCGCCGGCCCTCAGGTCTCAAAGTAGTGCTTAGGATTCTGCCCGAGCTCAGCAGGGAACGCGAGGAGCGCGCTGCGCCGCGGTGGCGAAACCAGCCGCTAGGTGACTGGAAGATTCTCGAGAGACTGCCGGGTTTCGGCCGGTACCGGCGCCAGCGGCAGCTCGATCGTAACCAGCAGGCCGCCAAGCACATTCTCAGCGCGAATGGTTCCTCCGTGCAGCTTCACCGTGCGCTCGGCAATCGAAAGTCCCAGGCCTACGCCGCCGCTGGTGCGCTCGCGGGCTTCGCTCACCCGGTAAAACGGCTCAAAGATATGCTGAAGCTCCGCCTCGGGGACGCCCGGCCCGCGGTCGCGCACGGTCAGGACCGCGGTCTCCATGTGCCAGCGCAGCGTCACTTCAACTGCCGTGCCTTCCGCGGTATAGCGGATGCCGTTGCGGACTACGTTCTCGACCGCGCTGCGCAACAACTCCGCCGATCCGCGCACCCGGCATTGCTCCAGCCCGATCGCTCTCACTTCCTTGTGCAGCGGCCGGGCTTCAAACGAGGCATCGTCCACTACCTGCTGCACCAACTCTTCGAACACCACGGTTTCAGGCGGAACTCGTTCAGCGCCGCTCTCCAAACGAGTGAGCGCTAGCAGCTGACCCACCAGCTTGTTCACACGCTCGGACTCCTGCTCGATGCGGTCCAGCGCGACAAAACCTTTGCCGTTGGTGTTCTTGCGGGCCAACTCCAAGGCCACGGTCAAGCGCGCCAGCGGTGAGCGCAGCTCATGCGAAATGTCGGCGAGCAACCGCTTCTGCGACGAAATGAGCGCGGCGATGCGTTCCGCCATCTCGTCAAATTCGCGGCCCAGGTCCGCCAGCTCGTCGTGGCGATGGCCTATCTCCGGCCCCACACGGACGTCCAGGTTGCCTCCCGCGAATGCTTTCACCGTGGATTGCAATTTCTTGAGCGGCAAAGTCAGGTATAGCCCCAGCAGATAGCAAACTAATCCAGCAATAAGAATGCTGACGCCGATCCGCACCGGAGTAAGGAATCCGGGAGGCCCAGTCGGCTGGCGGAAGCGAACGACGAAAATATAACGCCGGCCGCTGGGCGAAATCACCGGCCGTCCCCAGGTCGCTCTGGTGACTCCCAGGTTGAACAGGGGAAATGTCCGCGGAGGCGGCCCTCCTGCCACAATGTCGCGGGCCACGCCGGCTACGCTGTCGGCGTTTTCCGTGGTGATGGCCCTTCCTTCGCCATCGAACAGAAACGTTTCTGTGCTCGACTCTTTGAAGGCGCGGTGCACGTATTGTTCCAGGGCCTGCGGGCCTTCGCGCTCGTAGATCCGCACCATGGATTCCGCATAGAGAGTGAGCGTCTCGCCGAAAGCGCCACGGGTGGCGCGCTCCGGCAGGCTCTCAGCGTTAGAGATGCGGAACATCAGATAGAAAACAGCGATGGTCAGCGCCATCGTCAACCAGAAGGCGATGAAGATCTTCAAGAAAAGTGTCCGGATGATCACAGTTGCTCTCCCGGGAGCAAATAGACATAGCCGCTGCCGCGGATGGCCTTGATTCTCTCTTGTGCGCCGTCATACGTTCCCAGCTTGCGGCGCAGGTTGCTCACATGCACGTCAATGCTGCGATCCATGGGCGACATCGGCCGGCCCAGGGCTGCCTGCGTCAGATCTTCCCGGCTAATGATTTTTCCCGGACTGCGCAGAAACGCATACAGCAGATCGAACTCGGCCCCGGTCAGCGTTACAGACTTGCCGCTCCGGCTCACGCTGCGCGATTCAGGATGAAGCTCGATGTCGGCCAGGTGGACCGGGTGCGCGGTCGCCGCGCCCGTCCCCACGGTGCGGCGCAAGATGGCGCGCAGCCGCGCTACCAGCTCGCGTGGATTGAAGGGCTTGGGAAGATAATCGTCGGCGCCCAGCTCCAGTCCAAGTATGCGGTCCAGTTCACTGCCGCGCGCGGTAAGCATCAGCACCGGCACCGAAGTCTTTTGCCGCAGCTGCTTGAGCACATCCAGCCCGCTCATGCCGGGCAACATCACGTCGAGGACTATGACGGCATAACGGTCAGAAAGAGCTCTCTCCAGACCGCTCGGACCATCGTGCGCGGCATCCAGGCTGAACTGCTCGCTCTGCAGATATTCTTCCAGCAGTTTGCTCAGCTCAACGTCATCGTCAATCAAAAGAACTGAAACCATTCACGTTCCACCTTAAACCCTGCCTGCCTGCGGCATCAGTTAAGAAGTGTCAAGCCTACCCCGGCAATGACTTAACAACTCATAACTTCCCTTCGTCTTGAAGAGGGTTAAAGCTAGTGGCAGTTGATTGCTCCCACGGTTGCGTGCGGGACGTTATTGCGGGGAACAAAAATGCTGCCGTTCGCATTTTAAGAGGAGTTTCTGGAATGAAGAAAGGACTTTTCATCGTAACCGCAATCATTTTGGCCGTGGCAGCCGGCCTCACTGCTTCTGCGATTGTCCCAGGGCACCACGGCCGATTTGGCCGTCATCAAGATTGGATGCTCCACCGCATGACCAGGGAGCTTAACCTCACGGAAGCCCAGCAGACGCAAATCAAAGGCATTTTGCAAGCTGAAAAAACCAAGATCCAGCCGCTCATGAAGCAACTGCACGACAACCGGCTGGCGGCAAGCGACAACATCACCGGTGAGTTCGATGAAGGCAAGGTGCGCGCCCAGGCGAACCAGCAGGCCCAGCTCATGAGCGATCTGATGGTCGAAAGGGCGCGAACCAAATCGCAAATTTACGCCGTACTCACGCCCGACCAGCGCGCCAAGGCCCTGCAGTTGATGCAGGAAAGACAGCAACGCCGGCAGCAACGCGGCAAGAAACAGTCTTTACCGCAAACACAAGCAACTCCTAATCAGTGATTCTCCTTCAATCCTCCCTCCAGAGGTTGGGCGGCAGAAATGCCGCCCGTTTTTTTTCTCCACCATGATGCACCGCCGGCCACACGGAAATGGGCAGTGGTAAATACTCAATTTCCAAATTGAAGCTGATGTATATTGGCCCGCTCACGAAAGTTGGTGCCGGGTTCGCTTAACCATTGCTGGAGATTGGTGACGGAAGAAAGGGAGGCCCGATGTCGATTGCAAAGAAGGGTCTTATGACTCGACGCGACCTGATTCGCGGCGCTGCCACTGGAATGGTGGCGCTGGCTGTAGGAAGCAGCTTCAAAACAGCGAAACGGCCCTCTAAGGCTCCCAACATTGTCTTCATTCTCGCCGACGACCTTGGGTATGCCGACGTTTCCTGCTACGGACGCCCCGATCTGCGCACACCGAATATCGACCAGATTGCGGCTCAGGGGGTACGTTTTCTTCAGGCTTATGCGAACTCAGCCGTGTGCAGCGCCACGCGCGTGGCACTGATCACGGGCCGTTACCAATATCGGCTGCGCCTGGGCCTGGAAGAGCCTCTGGCGGGAAATCCTGAGGTTGGTCTGCCGCCCGAACATCCCACCCTGCCTTCGCTCTTGAAGAAAGCCGGTTACGGCACGACTTTGATCGGCAAGTGGCATCTGGGCGCTCTCCCCAGGTTTGGCCCTCTGAAGAGCGGCTACGATCATTTCTATGGATTCCGCGGCGGCGCGTTGGACTATTTTTCGCATGCTAATGGAAGCCGGGAAGACTTCTGGGACGAGGACGTTCCGCTCCATCGCACGGGCTACCTGACCGACTTGCTGGGAAGTCACGCCGTGGAGGTCATCCAGGGCTATGCCAAGACGCAACAGCCCTTCTTGATTAGCCTTCACTTCAGCGCGCCGCACTGGCCCTGGGAAGGTCCCGGTGACGAAGCGGAGTCAGAGCGTTTACGGCAACCGGGGAGCAGGGGTCTGGCTGACTTCGATGGCGGATCGCAGAAGACCTATCAGCGCATGATCGAAGCCATGGATCGCCAGATTGGCCGTGTGCTGGAAGCGCTGCAAGCGAACGGGCTGACGGAGAACACCATCGTCATTTTCACCAGCGACAACGGAGGCGAGCGTTTTGCCGATACCTGGCCTTTCACGGGCAAGAAGACCGAGCTATTGGAAGGCGGGCTGCGGATCCCGGCGTTAATTTCCTGGCCGGCCCGCCTTCCGCGAGGCCGAACCACTGATCAGGTCTCCATCAGCATGGACTGGTCGGCGACGTTGCTCGCAGCCGCAGGTGCGGAAGCCGACGGCGCGTATCCGCTGGACGGAATCAATCTCCTGCCTGCCCTGGCTCCGAACGGCGCCACGGTTCCGCGCAAACTATTCTGGCGTTATAAGTCCAACGCGCAGCGAGCCATGCGCGATGGTGACTATAAATTCCTGAAGATCCTCGATAATACGTTCCTCTTCAACGTTGTGGAAGATCCGTTGGAGCGCGCCAACCTGAAGGAGCGCCAAAAAGACGTCTATCGTCGCATGGTTCGTGAGTGGTACGAGTGGAACGCCACGATGCTGCCGGAGGTCAAGGAGAGCTATACCCACGGCTTCGACGCCAGCGACCTTGCGGACCACTACGGCGCGAAAAGATCGGATGGAACGCCGGACATTCCAACTTCGCCGGACGACTAGGCTCCTCCGTTTTCGACAAGGACATCACTGGCGGATCGGACAGCTCGCCCGCGTCGTCTAAGAGGACGCAAGTTACTCAATCGTTCCTCTTCGCCCTATGTGTTTAAATATAGACAATCATGCCCACTGGCCCGGAAATCCGCGAACAGTTTCTGCGCTTCTTTGAGAGCAAAGAGCACCGGCGCGTCCATTCCTCGTCGCTGGTGCCCGCCAACGACCCCACGTTGCTGTTCACCAACGCCGGTATGAACCAGTTCAAAGACGTTTTTCTGGGCTCGGAGCGGCGTGATTACGTGCGCGCCGTGTCGTCGCAGAAGTGCGTGCGTGCCGGCGGCAAGCATAATGACTTGGAGAACGTCGGCTTCACCCGGCGCCATCACACATTCTTTGAAATGCTGGGCAACTTCAGCTTTGGCAACTACTTCAAGCGCGAGGCGATCGCTTACGCCTGGGAACTGGTGACGTCGAAGGAATGGTTCGGTGTAGACAAAGATAAGCTCTACTGCACCATCTTCAAGGGCGAAGAAGCTGTCCCGCGCGATGACGATGCGGAAAAATTCTGGATTGAAGCCGGCGTGCCCAAAGACAGGATTTTTGCGCTGGGTATGAAAGACAACTTCTGGCAAATGGGCGAAACCGGTCCCTGCGGCCCCTGCAGTGAAATGCACTACGACATGGGCCCTGAGGCTTCCGACGAAGGCCACGCCGATTGCAAGTTCCCGTGTGAGTGCGGCCGTTACGTGGAGATCTGGAACCTGGTGTTCATGCAGTTTGACCGCGACGCACAGGGCACGCTCAATCCCCTGCCCAAACCCTCCATTGACACCGGCATGGGTTTGGAGCGCACCGCCGCGGTGCTCCAAGGCAAGCTCTCCAACTACGACACGGACCTGTTCACGCCGTTGATCCAAGCTGCGGCGCGGGTCACCGGCGTTGACCTCAAGAAGGAACTGGCCACCGAGAGCAAATCGCGTTCATCCGCGGCGTCGCTGCGTGTGATCGCAGACCACGCTCGCGCTACCACGTTTCTGATTTCTGACGGCGTGCTGCCAGCCAACGAAGGACGGGGCTACGTGCTGCGCAAAATCCTGCGCCGCGGCATACGCCACGGACGCCTGCTCGGGGCACAAAAGCCGTTCATGTTTGAGATGGTCTTCGCTGTCCGCGACCTGATGAAAGATGCTTATCCGGAACTGGTCGAGTCCGCCCAGCGCGTCTCCAAGGTGGTGCAGGAAGAAGAGCGGCGCTTCGCGCACACGCTAGATGCCGGACTCTCACGTCTGGATGCCGACCTGCAGGACCTGCGCAAGAAGCTGGCGGACTCGCAACGCATCGTATCTTCCCGCGATCCGCTGTCGGAATTCACGATTTCGCCGGCAGAGCTGGCGCAGCACCAGTATCAGGTGGCCAACGGCATGCGCTACCGCGGCGACTACGCCTTCAAGCTCTACGATACGTTCGGCCTGCCCTTCGATTTCATCATGGACGCTTGCCGCGACGCCGGCGTGAGCCTGGACGTGGAGGGCTTCGAGCGCGCCATGGAAGCGCAGCGCGAGCGTGCTCGCGCGTCGTGGAGGGGCGGCGCCAAACAGACCGTCGCCGCTGCGTATCGAGGTCTCGACAAAACGATCTTTGACGGCTACCGCCAGACCGAGTCCAGCGGCTCCACAGTGCTGGCCATCAGCAAGATGCTGCGCCAGGGCGAAGGCTCAGCGCCGCAAGCCGTGCAGAAGCTTATGCCTGGGGAAGAAGGCGACGTGGTACTCGACCGCACGCCGTTCTACGCCGATTCCGGCGGCCAGGTGGGCGATATCGGCGTCTTCTACAACGCGGGACGCACCGCCGTGATGGCTGACGTCAACGGATGCATCATGCCGGTGCCAGGTGTGCGAGCCCACCAGGTCAAGGCGCGCACGGAGTTGCGGATCGGAATGAGAGTAGACCCGGTGGTGCATGCGGAAGTACGTGAAGCCACCAAGCGTAACCACACCGCCACGCACCTGTTGCACGCCGGGCTGAGAGAAGTCCTGGGGAAACATGTGAAGCAGGCCGGATCGCTGGTCGACCCCCGCCGCTTGCGTTTCGATTTTTCCCATTTCAGCGGGGTAGCAGATGAAGAACTTCAGGACGTCGAGGATCTGATCAACAAGGAAGTCCTGCGCAATACCAAAGTGGAAACGATTGAGGACGTGCCGATCGATGTGGCGATCAACGAATACAAGGCCATGGCTCTGTTCGGCGAAAAATATGGCGACCGGGTCCGCGTGATCAAGGTCGGCGATTTTTCCATCGAGCTCTGCGGTGGCACCCACACCGGTGCGACCGGCGAGATCGGACTGATCAAGATCATGAATGAAGGCTCCGTGTCCTCCGGCGTGCGCCGCGTGGAGGCCATTACCGGAGAAGGATCGCTGTTGCATTTCCGCAAGGACCATCAGCTGGAGGCAGTGGTCTCGAGCTTTGTGCCGCGAGCGCAGCTGGCCGATTCGCCGGCCGAGGCTCTGCGCGCCGAACTCGAAAAGCGAGACTCGGAGATCAAGAAGCTGCAGAGAGAAGTGGAGCAGCTGCGCATGAAGTCGGCTGCGTCCAGTGTGGCTTCCATCGATGAAAAAGTTCGCGAGGTCAGTGGTGTGAAAGTGGTGACGCACCGCGCCGACAACCTGGACCGCGGGCAGATGCGGACGCTGGTGGACAACTTCCGCGCCAAGATAGGTTCCGGCGTGGTGGTGCTGGGCTCGGTGCAGGACGGCAAAGTAGCGCTGATCGTCGGCGTCACTCCCGATCTCACCGAAAAGGTCCCGGCGGGAAAAATCATCAAGCCCGTGGCCGAAAAGGTCGGCGGCTCCGGTGGCGGACGTCCTGATATGGCCGAAGCCGGCGGCAAGGAACCTGCCCAACTCGATGCCGCGCTCAACGAGGCTTACACAGTGGTGGAATCGCTGCTGAGTCCGGCGCCAAAACAAAGCGAATAAACGCGGTTTTTGGCTTGCGCTCGAGTCGCCCAGTTTTCATTTGGCGCGTTTTCGCGTTCATCGCGGTTGGCTACCACACACGGCACGCGTTCTCATGTACCAGTGGCTGGCCCTTCTTGCAGCCGAAGGCCTTGGCAAACTCTGGCATGTTGGCCACCACGTTGTTCACCCGGTACTTGGGAAGCGAGTGCGGATTGCTGATCACCTGGGTCCGCATGACCTCCGGACGGAACTGCGTGCACCAGGTATAACCGTATGACAGGAAGAAACGCTGCACTTCGGTGAGGCCGTCGGCGCCTTTGTCTTCCAGGCTCTTGCCTTGCGCCTTCAGCGTGTTCGTAAGCGCGATCAGCGCCAGGTGAAGCCCGCCATTGTCGGCGGTGTCTTCCCCTTGCGTCAGAAGTCCGTTCTGCTTCACGCCGGCTTCCGGGACCTCCTGGGTATATTCATCGGAAATGCACTTGCCACGCTCTTCGTAGGCCTTGGCGTCGGCCGGTGTCCACCAATCGTGCAGATTGCCGTTGCCATCGAACTTGCGACCCTGGTCGTCAAAGCCGTGGGTGATCTCATGGCCGATCACCGCGCCCTCCGAGCCGTAATTAGCGGCGTCAGACTGGTCGGGGTCAAACAGCGGCGGATGCAGAATGCCCGCGGGAAAATTGATGGTGTTGGTCTGCGGGTCGTAGTACGCGTCAATGGTCGGCGGGGTCATCAGCCACTCTTTGCGGTTCAGCGGCTTGCCGATTTTCTGCAATTGGCGGTTGAACTCGAAGGCCGT
>DATFXI010000265.1:0-12052 GCA_035316085.1 Candidatus Angelobacter sp. | reverse complement strand
ATGCCGCCGGCGCCACGCCGCTGCCAGTCTTGCAGCTGTTGTTGCTGTTTTTGCGAAACGTCAGTGGCCTTCATCACCACGATGGCCGAGGCCACAATGGAATCCGGCGCGCTGCCCGCAGCGCCGCGCACTAGCATACGGTCGCCGACTTGCAATTCGCCGAGCGGCATGGGCGTTGCGGATTTAAGATCGGTTTGTCCCGGCGCCAGGCGCACGATGCTGGTGGAATCCTGGACGACCACGTTTACCTCTGGACCTGAGTCCGGCTTAACCACTAGAGTTTTTCCGGTGATCGATTTCACGGTGCCCACTTTGCGCACCGCGGCGCTAGCAGGGGGCGCATCTTGCGCCTGCGCCGGCAAACCGAGCGTCCCCATCCCTGTCACGCAAAAAACAGCGATGGCGGCCCAGGCCGAAAACCTTTTTCTACCAGTCATGGTTGCTTGCCTACCCTCAAGTGTCACAACTCCCCAGCAGGCTGTCGCGCAGCCAATGGGATCAAGACTAAGTTGAGCAGGAGTTGCCGGTTGTCAAACCAACCTGTTGCCGCCCGCTTCGCAAGCTCCACCGCGAGAAACCGAGCAGAGTTGCAGAATATCATCTCAAAGGACGTTCCAGCCCGCGAAAAAGAAAGCCAAAGTTTTGTAAAGTTGCGGCGTTAGCGGGCGTGAGCGAGGCATCAGCCGAGCGGGAGTCCGCTGCCGAAACCCTGAGCGGAGCGCCGCCGGGCGCGAAGTCGAAGGATCTGGTGTTGAGCGGTTTTGCGGGCGTCTGAGCCCGCAGGCGAAATCCTGAGCGACCGTTCAGACACCTACTGCTTTTCCCTCAGGCTGTGATGTGGGCGCAGCTGGGCCCTTTGCCATCTCCGGGTCAACGAAAACGAACGTCTGGGCAAGTTTGCCCGCCGTGACGGTAAAGCGTTCGACCAGCAGCTTTTTGTTTTCTAAATCGCGATAGTCAAAAGTTGCAGTCGCTCCGTCAATCTCGAGATTGACAAAACCGTTAAATCCCACCATCAACTTGTCGAACCTTTGATACGTGCGGTTGTCGTAATACTGCAATGCGCTCCGTGCCCGTTGATTCGGTTCTTTCACGTCGACCGGCATGCCTCCGTGGCCCTGACATCTGCCGTAAGCGTTCATTGCTCCATCAGAGTACTTCCCGTACACGGCACAGCGATGCTCGTGTCCCCAAATCCAAATCAAGTCCTGATTTGGAAAGAACTCCATCAATTGCTTCGCCGGCCTGGTGTAGCCACCCTCAAAGGCGCTGAAATACTGATGATGCGTCAGGAGAATCGTAGCGCGTGGACGCTCGGTCGGCCTGACAGTTGTGCGGAGCCAATTGATCAGCGCGTCCTCCAACTTGCAGTCCGCACCCACACCGGGAATCTTGTTAATGAGGGAGATCTGGCCAAGGATCGGCAGACCGACAGAGTTGTACCCGGTATCGAGACCTAGAATGCGCCAAGTATCATCCTCGAGGCAGAAAAAGCTTGCCAGTTGCGTTTTGTCTCGGGAGGACGGAACGCCAAGAGTGGGAAGGAACTTGTCGAAATACGCGTTGCCGTTGGCATACATCTCGTGGTTGCCGCTGAGTGCAAAGCTTCCTCTAGACCCTCTTGGCCATGTGACCCCTTGATATCCGCCGGCGGATAGCCCCAGGCAGTTTTCGTCCATTTCAGAATGGTCGCCGACGTAGTAAACATCTCCGAGATGAACTGTATAATCTGGATTGAACTTGGAGATCTCACAAGCTACTTTCCAGGCTTCTTCCGTGCCTGTGCCCCAGTCCCCGGCGATGGAGAGTTTCACAGTTTGGCTGCTTCCCGTTGGCGCCATCTTATAGACTCCCCGGTCTCCTCCATCGGGGTACGAAAGAAATTTATGTTTCCGTTTGAAGGCATACTCCAAATAACTCTTAATCCAAGGCCGCGAATTTTGGGGAAGAAAAGCGCTCAATCGCGGAAATTTCTTCTTCTCGTCAGCCAGATCGTCAACAGCCTTGCGGTATTGCGAGAGTAGCGCCGAACGCTTCAGCTTCAGCAGGTCACGCTGGGCTTGAAACTTCCTATTAGACATAGCACCTTCCCGACGCCGTGAGGCGCGTGCAAGCTAACTCAGGGTCGCATTGGACGACACCAGGTAGGCGAAAATTCCGGTTTTCAGAAAAGGCTGCAACGTCGCGGTCCGACTGGAGCGGGGAGCGTGTATACAGGCGCCGGTAGGCCGTGAGTAGGTCATGCATGTGGTACCGCGTACTTTTCTGGCGCTTTGTCGAAGGTCTGCTTGCATCCGGCGCAGCAGAAGTAAAAAGACTTGTCCTGGTATTCCGATTTGTATTTGGCTTTAGCGGGATCCACGGTCATGCCGCAGATAGGATCCCTGGTTTCTCTGGTAACAGCCCGCTGCGGTGCTGACTTGGGCTGAGCAAGATGTTGGAGCTCGCTCGCTCCGCGTACCTGGATGATCTCAGCAAGAACGCTGACGGCGATCTCTTGAGGCGAAACCGCGCCAATGTTTAGACCGGCGGGAGCGCGAACCTGCTTGAGCCTTTCGCCGGCTACGCCTCGTTGCCGGAGGTATTCGATGACTTTCTGGGTCTTTGTTTTGCTGGCGACAAAGGCCACGTAACTGGCGTTGCTCGCGAGTGCCTCTTCCAAAGCTTCCTCATCGCCTTCGCCCTGGGTTGAGACCACAACATACGAAGGTGTTGAAGGCCCGATGCCGTCAAGGCTGAAATTCTTTCGCGCCGAAAGAGCAGCATCGCCGAAATCCCCTGCGCTGAATTCTTCGGCGACGACTGAGACGGAATACCCGATCACTCTTCCCAGTCGCGCCAGCGCCTGAGCAATCGGCGAACGCCCCAGAATCACAATGTGTGGTTTGGGCAGCACCGGCTCGATATAGATATCGAGCGCGCCGCCGCTGTGGCACGTCATGGTGTAATCCACGACTCCTTCTTCCTCTTCCTTCGTGGATGGAGTGATCCGCACGAGGCGCGGGCGTCCGTCGGCCAGGCACTTTAGCGCCTCTTTAATGACGACGGGCTGGGCGCAACCGCCGCCAATCCATCCCCATAGCCTGCCGTCAGGAAGGACAATGGCCTTGTCGCCCGGCTTGCCCGACGTCGGCGCCTGGCAACGCACCACAGTCGCCGTAGCGAAGCTCTCGCCCGCAGCCACCAGTTCCGCCGACTTCTTGAGGAAATCGTCGAACATCTTCGTACCCGCCTTCTAATCTCGCGCTAGGTGCCTCTCCAGTGCCAGCAGGCTCTCCAGGTTGTGTGCCGGAGCAAACACGTCAATGTGCGGCAATGCCGCGCTCATGCCTTGTGTCACCGGTTCATACTCGCGCAGACCCAGCAATGGATTCAACCATATGACGGTGCGGACGCGGCGCTTGATCAACCGCAGCTGCTCAGCCAGGACCTCCGGCCGGCCTGTCTCCCATCCATCGCTGAGCACGATGAATACAGTGTCGCGGGTGAGCACACGCGCGCCGTGATACGTGACGAATTCCTTCAGCGACTCGCCGATCTTCGTTCCCCCGGACCATCCTGCTGCCTGCTGGGCCAGCGACTGCAGGGATTGTGTCAGCCTTCGCCCGCGCAGCGCCGCAGTGATCTCGGTGAGCTGCGTGCTGAAAAGAAACGTATCCACGCGCTTGAAGTGGCGCTGCAAAGCATAGGCAAAGCGAAGGAAGAAAAAGCTGTAAGCGTTCATGGACCCGCTGATATCCAGAAGCACGACTAAACGATCCTGCTGGATTTTTCTCGTCTTGTAACTGAGATCGATCAGGTCACCGCCACGGCTGATGTTGCGGCGGATGGTCCGCCGCAAGTCCACTTGGCCGCGCTGCCTCTTGCTCTTGCGGCGTCGCGAAAGTCGCAGACTCATATGTTGCAACAGCCGCTGTGCGATCCTCTCCAGCTCCGGCAGGTCGCTTTGTGAAGCCTGCGAGAAATCGGTTCGCTTCAAGCGCTCGCGCGCGGTCGCGCCGAGCACAGCTTTGCCGCCGTCGTCTTTCGTTTCGCGAGTCTTCGCGCCCCCCATCAGGGCGCTGATAGTTCCGTGCGGCAAACGGTCATCTGAGCGCGCGCGCCGTGGTGTGGCCGCAGGGCCCGCCGGTTCTGAACTCCAGAAGGTCAGAAAGAGTTCATCAAATTGTTCCCACTCGTCTCGGTCGGAGCAGAGCACAGATCGCAGCGCGGACTTCAGAATTTCGCGGTCGTTCACTCCCACGGCGCGTGCGGCATCCAGCGCACCCACACTCTCTTTGACTCCGGCGGACAGGCCGCTCGCCCGGCAAAACCGGCAGAATTCCACGATGTGGGAAGCGAGAGTTTCTTGCTGCGAAGTCATCCTATCCTGCCTGCGAGATCAGATTGGCCACGCCCGCCTCGGTAATTTTGCTTCCGTCTTCTATGGACTTGGCCAGGCAGCCGAGTGTTGCTTCCACGGCAGCAGGATCGAGAGTGCGACGATCAAGTGACATCAGCGCTTGCGCCCAGTCCAGTGTCTCCGCGATTCCCGGCGGCTTGCTCAGCTGCAGCTGGCGTACGGACTGGACAAAACGAACAACCTGATTGCTCAACTCGCCGGCGATGCCGGGCAAGCGCGCGCTCACGATCCTGAGTTCCTTTTCCAAGCTCGGATACTCGATCCAGTGGTAAAGGCAACGGCGCTTCAAGGCGTCACCCAGTTCGCGGCTGCGATTTGACGTCAGGATGACGTGTGGCACATGACGCGCCCGGACGGTTCCCAGCTCAGGAATGCTGATCTGGAAGTCAGACAGCAGTTCCAGCAGGAACGCCTCGAAGGGCTCGTCTGCACGATCGACTTCGTCCACCAGCAGGACGGGAGAAAAGTCCTGCGCCTGAATCGCCTGAAGCAGAGGGCGCTCCAGCAGGAACTCACGGCTGAAGATGTGCTTTTCTTTTTCCTCGACAGACTGGCTGGTCTGTTCTTCGATCTTGATCGCCAGCAACTGCTTCTGGTAGTTCCATTCGTAGACTGCTGAGTTCACGTCCAGACCTTCGTAGCACTGCAGCCGGATCAATCTTGTACCGAGGAAACTGGCCAGCACCTTTGCGACTTCAGTCTTGCCCAGGCCGGCGTGGCCTTCCAACAACGCGGGTTTGCCCAGCTTAGCTCCGAGAAAAAGGGTGGTGGCGAGAGCAGAATCTGTGATGTAACCCTGTTGCTCCAGCCCGCGAACTATGTCGCTTGGATCGTTGATCTGCTTCCCTGGCGGAAGAGTTGGTGGCATGGCTTGGTTGTCAGCCTTTTTCCTTCTCGGGCTCTCCGGATTCTGCGGCCGGCTTCCCGCTACCGGTGAGTGTCGCCTTCAAAGCGGAGAAGGCCAGGCCCACACCGCTGATTGGCTTGGGTACCGCCGTCTCGCCTTCAATTCCCTGCAGCTTCCGGCGGAAGCAATCGGTAAATTGTTCAAACAAGATGTTGGAGACTTCGTTAATCACACGCGCCCCCATCTGCGCCAGTATGCCGACCACATTCAACTCGGAAACGCTCACGACCTCGGTGCCGTTTTCCAAAGCTCGCAGCTTCCCGGTCATCTTCATCGAGGCGCTGCCTTTCCCGCGTACGTCCTGGCCCTTTCCGAGGATTTCAATCTCATGGGCGGCCGGATCAAAACGAACGATCTCCACTGACCCTTTGTAATCGGTGACGCTGGGGCCCACTTTCACGCTGATGGCGCCCTTGTAGTTGCGCTCGTCCACCTGCTCGGTGATCTGCGCACCGGGAACGCACGTGACCACTTGCCGAGGGTCGCTCAAGAACGCCCAGACCTTCTCCACCGGTTCCTGAACCTGGAATGTCTTTTCAACTTTTACTGCCATGAATCAGCCCGTGACTCCCTTCTCCTTCAGGATATTCCAGACTTTCCAGGGTGTGATCGGCATATCAATGTGCTTCACGCCCAGGTGCGCCAACGCATCGACCACCGCGTTTACAAACGCGGCCGGTGAACCCACATTCGGCGACTCGCCGATGCCCTTGGCCCCGAACGGATGATGCGGCGAAGGCGTGGTTGTCTTGTCGGTCTCCCAGTTCGGCGTTTCCACCGCCGTGGGGAGCAGATAATCCATGAAGGTCCCGCCCTGAACGTTGCCGCTCTCGTCGTAATCGATCTGTTGCATGAACGCGATGGCCAGCCCTTCGGTGAGCCCGCCGTGAATCTGCCCTTCCACGATCATGGGATTAATGATGTTGCCGCAATCGTCCACTGCGATAAACCGGCGGACTTTGACTTCGCCCGTGCCCTTGTCGATATCCACCACGGCGATGTAGGTACCGAATGGAAAAGTAAGGTTCGGCGGATCGTAGTAATCGACTGCCTCCAGACCGGCTTCCAATCCCGGCGGAACGTTGGTGTACGCGGCAAAAGCGATCTCCTGGATCGTCTTCGCCTTGCTGGGCGAGCCTTTCACATAGAACTTGCCCGGCTCCCACTCCAGATCGGCCTCGCTCGCCTCCAGCAGGAACGCGGCAATCTTCTTCGCCTTGTCGCGAATCTTCCGCGCGGCTACCGCAGTCGCTGCGCCTGAGGTCGGCGTGCTGCGGCTGGCGTAAGTTCCGAGCCCGTAGGGAGCTGTATCGGTGTCGCCTTCCTCCACCGTTACGTCTGCCGCGGGAATGCCCAACTCCTGGGCCACGATCTGCGCATAGGTGGTTTCGTGTCCCTGGCCCTGGCTCTTGGTTCCCATGCGGCAAATGGCTTTACCCGTGGGATGGATGCGGATCTCGGCGCTGTCAAACATCTTGATTCCGGCGATGTCGAAGGTGTGCGCTGGGCCCGCGCCCACGATCTCCACAAACGTCGAGATGCCGATGCCCATCAGTTCGCCTTTCTTGCGTTTTTCTTCCTGCTCTTTTCTGAGCGCGGCATAACCGGCGATGTCCAGCGCCTTCGTCAAATTGGCTTCATAGTCGCCACTGTCGTAAGTCCAGCCCAGAGGTGATTTGTAGGGGAACTTGTTATTGGCAATGAAATTCTTGCGCCGCAATTCCACCGGATCCATCTTCAGTTCCTGCGCCAGCACATCCACCGCGCGTTCAATCAGGTACGCGGCCTCGGTCACACGGAACGAGCAGCGGTAGGCGATCCCGCCCGGGGCCTTGTTGGTGTAGACGCCATCCACTTCGCAAAACGCGTTCTGCAGGTCGTAGTTGCCGGTGCAGATGCTGAACAATCCCGCGGGAAACTTGGTCGGCTGGGCGGCGGCGTTGAAGGCGCCGTGATCAGCCAATGTCTTCACGCGCAGGGCTTTCATCTTGCCGTCTTTGTCGGCAGCAATTTCTGCCGTCATGTGGTAATCGCGGGCAAAGCCGGTGGACATCAGGTTCTCGGAGCGCGTCTCAATCCATTTCACCGGACGGCCCAGCGTGAGCGAGCCCACAATGGCGCACACGTATCCCGGATAGATGGGCACCTTGTTGCCGAAGCCGCCGCCGATGTCCGGCGACACCACGCGGATGTTGTTCTCCGGAATGCCGCCCACCAGTGCAAACAGCGTGCGATGGGCGTGCGGCGCCTGCGACGTCATATACATGGTGAGGCGTCCGGTGGCGCTATTGAAATCCGCCACGCAGCCGCAGGTCTCGAGAGGAGCCGGGTGGCACCGCTGGAAGAAAGCGTCAACCTTGGCTTTCACCGGCGCGCTCTTGAACAGATTTTCCGTGCCCGACTTGTCGCCGACCTCCCAGTGGAAGATGTGATTGTTCTTTTGCTCGCGATCGTCGCGCAGAATCGGCGCTCCCGGATCGAGCGACTTCTTCGGGTCCACCAGAACCGGCAACTCGTCATACTCGACTTCTACCAACTCCGCCGCGTCAGCCGCCGCGTACCGGTCTTCCGCAATCACGAATGCGACTTCCTGCGATTGGAACAAAACTTTGCCCGTCGCCAGCACCATCTGCTTGTCGCCGGAAAGAGTGGGCATCCAGGCCAAATTGGCCTTCGCAAGATCCTCTCCGGTAACGATGGCCAGCACTCCAGGCACGGCCTTGGCTTTTGCCAGGTTGATGTTTCTGATCCGCGCATGCGCGTAAGGACTGCGCACTAGCTGCCCGTAAACCATGCGGGGAAGAGAAATGTCGTCAACATAATTGCCCCGGCCCTGGATGAATCGCAGATCTTCTTTGCGCTTGATGGCGTGGCCCATGCCGCCGACTTCGGGCGATGTCTTATGCATCACTTTGTCCCTCCCTGCGCCGCATTCATCTTCCCGGCTGCGTATTGCACCGCCTTCACGATGTTCTGGTAGCCGGTGCAGCGACACAAATTGCCGGAGATGCCCCAGCGGATGTCTTCCTCCGTGGGATTCGGCTTTTTTTCGAGCAGCGCGAGCGACGACATCAGCATGCCCGGCGTACAGAACCCGCACTGCAGGCCGTGCTCCTGTTTGAATCCTTCCTGCAGCGGATGAAGTTGCCCATCCTTCATCAGTCCTTCCACCGTGGTGATCTCCCCACCGTTGGCCTGGACCGCAAACATCGTGCATGACTTCACGGTCTTGCCGTTCAGTATCACAGTGCATGCGCCGCAGTTCGAGGTATCGCAACCCACGTGGGTTCCGGTGAGTCCGGCCGATTCGCGGATGAAGTGGACCAGAAGCGTCCGTGGCTCGATCAAGGCTTCGCTCGGCCGACCGTTGATCGTGATCTTGACTTGCTGTTTATTTGCCATGCGGGAAGATCCTTTCTGCGGTCTTTGCAGCCGCTACTTGCCGGCGCGTTCCACGGCGCGGGACAACGCGCGTTTGGTGAGTTCTTTGACCAGCCCCCTCTTGTATTCTGCCGGACCGCGAAGGTCTGAACCGGGCTGGGCCTGCTCAGACGCGACTTGCGCAGCCTGCGCCAGTGTTGCGGCGTCAGGTTTCTTGCCTTTGAGAAAGTCTTCTGCCTTGCGCGCCTTGATCGGGGTTGGACCAACGTTGGTCAGCCCGATGCCCACTCTTTGCACGACTCCTCCACCATCGAGGGTGAGCTGAACTGCCGCGGCGGCTGTGGCGAAATCTCCCACTTTGCGTTCGACCTTGAAATACGCCCCTCCGCTCTTCGCGGGCGGCGACGGAATGCGAATCTCAGTCAAGATCTCGTCGTGTTTGAGCGCCGTGGTGAACAGGCTGACGAAAAAATCTTCGACCGGAATCACGCGCTCACCCTTGGCGCCCGTAGCCACAATCTGCGCGCCGAACGCAATCATCGTGGCGGGATGATCGTTTGCCGGATCGCCGTGCGCCAGGTTCCCACCCACGGTAGCCAGGTTGCGAACTTGCGGATCGGCTATCACCGCCGCCGTATCCATCAGCAGCGGGTATTTCGATCGCACCAAAGGCGATGCTTCGAGCTCGGCTTCGCGCGTCAGCCCGCCGATTTTCAGGAAGCCGCCTTCCTCTTTGATGTAGGAAAGCCCGGCAATCGAGTTGATGTCGATCAAAAAGCCCGGGCGCGCCAGGCGCAGCTTCATCATGGGGATGAGGCTTTGGCCGCCGCTTAGCAGCTTGGCTTCGTCTCCATGTTGTTGCAAGAGGGTTATGGCTTCGGGAATGCTTTTCGGGCGGAGGTACTCAAAGGCTGGGGGAATCATGAATCCACCTTTCGACTTTTGAACTGCCTGGCCGCAGCGTGAGAACTACGCGCTGGAGAAAGGGTGCCCCTGATCATTCCATCGAGCCTAGCCTGGAACCTGGACCAAGTCCGATGGTCAAACTTGATTTTACGTCAAAGCATCGTTTGAGTGCATTGAACCGCCCATAGTGCGGGACTATGATATTTCTTAGACGAAATGTCTGTTGACGTCTACGCCAAGGCCGGGGAGCTCGCCGCTGCGCAAGAGCCGTTTGCGATTGCAACTGTGGTGCGCGTGCAGGGCTCCTCATCTGCACGAAACGGCGCGAAAGCAATTATAGACGCGCACGGCAAGGTGGTCACAGGCTGGGTCGGCGGAGGCTGTGCCGAGAGCGCAGTTCGAGCGGAGGCCCTGAAAGCCATCGCCGCTGAAAAACCTCAGCTCATCACATTGGACATGCAGGACGAAGTGCTGGGCGTGGGCATGCCCTGCGGTGGAATGATGGACGTCTACATCGAGCCGGTGATACCAAAACCTGAACTGGTGATCGCCGGGCACGGACGAATTGCCGAGACCCTGGCCGGCCTTGGCCACATGATGAACTTTTCCGTGACGGTGCACGATCCCTCAGCCGAGCATGAGAAGTTTCCCCAAGCCCGCCGGATCGTCAATCGCGATTTTGAAGTGCAGGAGATTGCCTTTGGACCGCGGACCTTCGTGGTGATCGCCACGCAGCACAAGAACGACCACATCTGGCTGCAGCGCGCGCTCGAAGGCCAGGCGGCTTACGTGGCGCTTATCGCCAGCGCTCATCGTTCGCAGTTGGTACTCGACTACCTTCTAGCCGAGGGCATGCCGGAGGAGAAAATCAAGAGGGTCTGGGCGCCGGCCGGTCTTGATCTTGGCGCTGCCACTCCAGAAGAGATTGCTCTCAGTATCATGTCGCAGATTGTGGCGGTAAGACGAGGCGCACTGCCGGGCTCACTCAAGCAGAAAGTCGCGCATCTTGCGGCTGAGGACGACGGCGGCGCTCCAGCCGAGACGGACAAGGTCATTCGCCGGTGCGATACATTGGACGGCTAGCTTTTCCCGGCAGATGGTTTGCGGCGCCGCGCCAGAACAATCTCTGCCATGATGCTGAGCGCGATTTCTGTGGGTCCCTCGGCGCTGATGTCCATTCCTGCCGGGGCGCGGACTGCTGCTAATTTTTTCTCCGGCAGGCCTCTAAACTCCAGACTCCGGAAGATCTCCTCCGCCCTTTGCCGGTTCGCCATCAACGCAGTGTAATTCGCATTTGCGCGGATAGCCTGTTCCACGCCTTCTTCGTCGAACTGGCCACGGCTGGCGACGACTACATACCGCTCAGCTTCTCCCAGGCGGGAGAAATCCAGCACGTGTAGCACGCGATCGGCTTCCGGGAACTCGTTGAGGGACACAAACGGGTCGACAACGGTAACCTCGAACTCCAGGATGTGAGCCAGCTTAGCCAGCGCGCGCGCCACCGCATCGCGGCCAACGATAACAAGCTCAGGACGATTCGATGCCGTCTCCGTCTGGCTTTCAAGTTCAGTCAAGCTTTGGAAATAGGCCAGCGGGTCGCCTAGGCAATTAAGCCGCTCCCAGTCCTCAGCGCTGTCAACGTCCATAAGGATTCCGGCATCATCCACCGGCACTTTGTGAATGGATTCGGTATGAGAACCAAAGATCGCGCGGCATCCGATATCGCCGCTGAGGTTCATCAACTCCGGGAAGACTGAGCGGTCAAGGAGAACGGGATTGCCGCGAAAACCGCGATAAACGGGAATCAAAATTTGCGGAGCGTGCTTCTGCCGGTAGGCGATCATCTGGTCCAAAGTGGAAGAGCGGACAAACGGCTGGTCCGCCAGAACGATCAAGGCTCCTTGCATGGACGGACTGACCGCGGCAAGGCCCGTGCGCAGGGATGTTCCCATGCCTTTCTGAAAGTCAGAGTTGATAACTACGTGTACCCCGTCGAAGGTCAACTGCGTTTGGACCTCTTCCGCGGCCGCGCCCAAAACAAGAACGATCTCATTCACTTCGGAGCCGCGAATGGTGTCCAACGTGCGCTGGAGCAGGCTCTTGCCGCCTAAACGCAGAAGCTGCTTGGGCCTCCCCATGCGCCGTGACATGCCGGCTGCCAGCACGATGGCTGCTACGCGCGTTGCCTGCCCCTTCATATGTTCTTGCGATCTTAAATGGCGCGAGGCGGTTTGCGCCTGACCGACCTTTGCTCAAGAGTTGAAGGGCGAGGCCGACTTGCGCGCCGAGCCCGCTGCGGCAGGTGCAGAAGGATGCTGACAGGATCCAGGCTCATTAGCGGTTTGGAGCGGAGCGACAGGAATAATGGTGCCGGGAGGGGGAGTTGAACCCCCACGAGGGGTGAACCTCGGCGGATTTTGAGTCCGCTGCGTCTGCCAGTTCCGCCATCCCGGCTT
>DATFXI010000264.1:0-6403 GCA_035316085.1 Candidatus Angelobacter sp. | reverse complement strand
GGGCAGTGGGGTGCCGGCCCAGGCCATGGATCGGCACAGCAAGTGTGAGCGTCGCATCCGCCAGGCGGAAGTGAACCTGGAGAAAGCCATCCGCAAGCATGGCGAGCGCAGCCGGCAAGCGGAACACAGGCGGCGCGAATTGTATGAGGCCCGTGAGCGCTGCCGCCACTACTATCGTGATCACGATCGGCGCTAGAACCGCCCTCAATTCAGTTCAAAACCGGTCAGAAGAAGAAGTGTCGTCACCAACAAGAACGGCTTCATGGTTTCCGCCAAAGGACATCATCATAGCGAGAACGCCGGGGACAATCTCTCTTGCAGCGGAATTGAGCGCTTGTGGAGGATTTGATAAATTGCGGTCATGGCCAAACAGGTTCCCATCGGAGTGCGTGGCGAAGCGGCGTCCACAGTCAAGCACGAGCACACGCTCAACTATCACCACAAAGAACTGCCCCCGCTTTTTTCCACCCCACACATGATCGGCCTGATGGAATGGGCCGCGGCCAATGCTCTTTTGCCGTTTTGCGAAGGAGGCGAGATCAGCGTGGGCACGGCCATCAACATCGAGCATCGCGCGCCGACGACGGTGGGCGCACGCGTGACCACCGAAGCTGTCCTGGAATCCTCTGACGGACGTTTCTTTGTCTTCCGCGTGACGGCGCACAACGGCGTGGAAGAGATTGGGCGGGGCACCGTGACGCGGACGTTCGTGAATCCCGCCAAAGTTGCGGAGAGGTACGCGAAGAGTTCTACATCCCGAACGAAGTGAGATCGCTATTGCTACGAAGATCTAGAGGCGAAGGACTGCCCCAAAGGGGGTCATAGTTATAGGGATCCCTCGCTTTCGCTCGGGACTTCGGAGGTACGCTCGGAATTTCAGGGCTAGCCTGTACCATATTCTCTGTGTCCCCTCTTTTCACCATCCAAGCCCAATCCGGCCCGGCGCGCCTGGGACGGATCGCGACCCCACACGGCTCGGTCGAGACGCCTGCGTTTATGCCCTGCGGCACGGCGGGGTCGGTGAAGGCTATACCTCAGGACGTTCTGGAGGAGCTAGGCGCGCAGATCGTTCTGGCCAACACCTATCACCTTTACCTGCGGCCGGGACACGAACTCATCCGCGGACTGGGCGGGTTGCACAAGTTTATGAGCTGGGAGCGTGCGCTGCTCACCGATTCCGGGGGCTTTCAGGTCTTCAGCCTAAGCGAGTTGAGAAAAGTTACCGAAGAAGGGGTGAATTTCCGGTCGCATTTGGACGGCACCTCGCACCTGTTCACTCCTGAGCGCTCGATCGAAATCCAGATCGCGCTGGGCGCCGACATCATCATGGCTTTCGACGAATGCACCGAGCATCCCGCCGAACGCAGCCGGGCGCGCGAGTCCATGGAGATGACCTTGCGCTGGGCCAAGCGCAGCCAGGATTATTTTCAAAGCCACAAGCACGAAGTACCCTGGGCCTCGGAAAGCCAGACGCAAATGCTGTTCGGAATCGTGCAAGGCGGCATGTATGCTGACCTGCGGCGCGAATCAGCCGAGCGCACGGTGGAGATGGACTTCGCCGGCTACGCCATTGGCGGGCTAAGCGTAGGCGAGCCGCGGGCGCAGACGGAAGAGATGATCGTGCGCTCTCTCGAAGTCCTTCCCAAAGACAAACCCCGTTACGTGATGGGCGTGGGCTATCCCGACGAGATCGCACAATACGCCGCCATGGGCGTGGACATGATGGATTGCGTTCTGCCTACGCGTGCCGCGCGTCACGGTCTCCTGTTCACGTCGCAAGGCCGCATGAACATCAAGAACTTGCGCTTCGCCCAGGACCAGAATGCGCTCGATCCCAAGTGCGGATGCAAGGTGTGCGCACGTTACAGTCGCGCTTATCTTCGTCATTTGTTTGTCTCAGGCGAACCCTTAGCTGCTGCCCTGAATACGGTGCACAATCTCTGGTTCTACCTTGACACTATGCGCTCGGTACGTCATGCTATAGAGCTTGGGGACCACACAGGAACGCTGTCAGGTAAGCTGTCGTTAACCTGAGTTCCCCGAATTCAGGCGCCAGAGAACCTCCGAATTACTCCGGCACAAGATGGCCAGGTGCTGGGAGACCCGGGCGGTATTTTCAGCGGTACAAAATGGGTTGATGCTCCCTTCGGGAGCGCCTGTGTGTTTGACGGTAAGAACGATCAACCATGATTGAGAACGCGATCAGCGTATTTCTGTTGCAAGGCGGAGGCAGCCAGGGAGGTGGCGGTCTGAACGGTATACTCCTGATGCTGCCGATCTTCGCGATTTTCTACCTCCTCCTGATTCTTCCTCAGCAAAGGCGGCAAAAACGCTGGCAGCAGATGATCAACGACCTGAAAACGGGCGACCGCGTGACCACCCAAGGCGGCATACGCGGCAGCATCGTGGCCATCAAGGATGACGCGGTGCATTTGCGAGTACCCCCCGACAATCTGCGCCTGGAAGTGGCCAAATCGGCAATCGGTGCCGTGGTTCGCGACGACGAACCCAAGAAAACCGACAAGTGATTTCTAGAAAATGCAGAAAAATCTGTTATTCAAGACCGTAATCATCATCGCCGTGTTGCTCATTTTCCTGGGAGGCATTTTCGGCATTCCCTCCAGTTGGACCTGGGCTGGGCTCAAACAGGCGGCGCTTGACCGCGTCCACCTCGGACTGGACCTGAAAGGCGGGACACACCTGATCCTGACGGTTAAGGTCAATGAGGCGATCAGCAGCCAGTCAGATCACACCATCGAGCTCCTGAAAGAAGAGATGGGCAAGGCTCGGGTCGGCTACACCGACGTCAGCAAGCCGGACTCGGAGAACCATCCTGAGCGCATTGTGATCCAGGGTGTCTCGAACGACGATTCGGGCAAGTTACGCGGTATCTGGCAGGACCGACTGCAGCAGGAATACGACCTGGTGGGTGGGGCCGGCGGTACCTGGACGCTCACCATGAAGCCCACCCAAGTCCAGGACCTGAAAACGCGCACCGTGGACAAGTCCATCGAGGCCATCCGCCGTCGCGTGGACGCCCTCGGTGTGACCGAGCCGGTCATCCAGAGAAACGGCATGGGCAACGACCAGATTTTGGTGCAGTTGCCGGGCGTGGATGATCCAGGACGCGTGAAAGAGATCATTCAATCCACCGCGCGGCTGGAGCTGAGGGAAAGCCGCGGAGTTTACTCGAGCGAGCAGGAAGCTTATGCGGCTAATAAGGGAACTATCCCGGCGAACATGGTGCTGCTGCACGGAAGGTCGGACCGGAGCGGTGACCGCAATTCCGACGTTGTCTATCTGGTCAGCCGCATACCAGTAGTCAGCGGCACTGACATTCGCGATGCTCGCGAAGGGCAAAATCCGAAGAACCCCAACAAGCCTATTGTTAATTTCTACTTGACGGCGTCCGCGGCCAAGAAGTTCGGTGAGTTTACCGATCGCCACCGGAAAGACGGCCCCGATCCCGCCAACCTGGCTATTGTTCTCGATAACAAGGTGTTCTCCGCTCCCAGCATCGAGAGCCAGATCTTTGACTCCGGCTACATTGAAGGCGACTTCTCGGCTGAGTACGCCCGCGACCTGGCCAGGCTGCTGCAGTCCGGAGCGCTTCCTGCCAGCCTGAAGTATGAGACGGAACGCACTGTGGGCCCGTCACTGGGTGCGGATTCCATCCGTTCCGGCGTGCGCGCCGCCATCTGGGGCATGGTCGCGGTGATGGTCTTCATGTTGATCTACTACCGGGCAGCAGGAATCAATGCCGATGTAGCGCTGATTTTCAACCTGATAATCCTGCTGGGTTTCATGGGTTATTTTGGCGCGACACTAACCTTGCCCGGGATCGCTGGGGTGATTCTGACGGTGGGCATGGGAGTGGATTCCAACGTGCTGATCTTTGAGCGCATCCGTGAAGAACTGCGCAACAACAAGGCACCGGCTGCGGCTGTGGACCAGGGGTTCAGCCGCGCCTGGGTCACCATTGTGGACACTCACGTCACCACCATTGTTTCCGCCGTCATTTTGATTTTTGTGGGCAGCGGGCCGGTCAGCGGGTTCGGTCTCACTCTGGCTTTCGGCCTGCTTGCCAACTTGTTTACCGCGGTATTTGTTTCGCGGGTGATTTTTGATGCCATTCTGAGCCGCAAACAGCGCGGCGAAGCCCTGAGCATCTAGTTCTAAAGGTTGATTACGTGGAATTCTTTCGCAGCACCAACATAGATTTTCTCGGCAAGAAGTGGTATTTCCTCGGCTTCTCGCTGATTTTCAGCTTGGCCGGAATCCTTTCCATGCTGTTCTGGCACGGCGTCCCGCTGGGCATTGATTTTCGTGGCGGCACTGACGTTTACGTGAAGTTTGCCGACACCCCGGACACCAAGCAGATCCGCGCTGCGCTCGACAAGGCGAATCTTCGCAACGCCCGCATCCAGGTTGCTTCTGGCGTCACCTCAAACGAAGTGGTGATCGGGTTGGACGAGAAAGAGACTGGCGGAAGCGCCGATCAGGCGCAGGGCAAGACTCGGATCATCAGCGCGCTGGAAACGAATCCGCAAGGCAAGCAGAACATCAACAACAGCGACAGAATAGGTTTTACCGCGGTACGCGACAGCTTGGCGACCCGAGATCCTCTTCACGCTGGCCCTGCGGAATATGACCGGTTGGCGCGCCGGATACTTGATTTTCGCGATAAGGAACACGGCGGTGTGATCAGGACCCTGGACGACTTGAAGGGAATTGTCCCCGACGCAGTGGTGGATGCGCTCAGGCAGGACTTCTATGCCGATAAGTTTGGCGTTCGCAGCTCCGACGTCGTCGGTCCACAGGTGGGTGAGCAGTTGAAGACCCAGGCAAAACTGGCCGTCGGGTTTTCGCTGGTGGGCATGCTGGTGTACCTCTGGTTCCGCTTTGAGCTAATTTACGGTGTGGCCGCAGTGGTTGCGGTTTTTCACGATACGTTAATCACGGTCGGAGCTTTCTCCTTGACGAACAAAGAGATAACGCTTACTGTTATCGCCGCGATTCTTACCCTGGTCGGTTACTCCATGAACGACACCATCGTGGTGTTCGACCGCATTCGTGAAAACATCAAACTGATGCGGCGGGAGAGCCTGGCAGAAATCGTAAACCGGAGCATCAATCAGACCCTGAGCCGGACAATCTTAACTTCCGGACTTACGTTCTTGACGGTGCTCTCGCTATATTTGTTCGGCGGTGAAGTGCTCAATGGATTTTCGTTCGCGTTGGTGATCGGAATTCTAATAGGGACGTACTCCTCCATTGCCGTGGCGGCCCCCATGTTGGTGGCCTACCAGGAATGGCGTGCCCGGCGCCGGGGCCAGATTACGGTTTCGGCGACGACGAGCAAAGGCAAAGTCCGGGCGAAGGCCTAGGGCCCGGGTTTTTGGCGCAGGCTGGGAGCAAAAAGAACGCCTCCGGTGTCCAAATATGAGAGGGGTCTCCCTAGGATTGGAGAATCAGGATGTTTGAAGACAGCTTAATGGAATCCGGCCATAGAATTAAGACTAAGCAGGGAAGGTACACCGCGCTCTCCACCACGCTGGTCGTCTCGGTAATCGGGATCCTGATCTTGATCCCCTTGCTGGTGACAGAAGCGCTCCCGCTGCATGCCATCAATGCTTTTCTGGTGGCGCCTCCGCCTCCGCCTCCGCCACCTCCGCCGCCACCGCCCACCCCGACCGTGAAGGTGCAGAAGGTCAGCGAAATCGTGGACGGGCAATTGCGGGCTCCCAGCAAGATTCCCAAGAAGATTGAGATGATCAAGGAAGAAGAAACGCCCCCGAACACGGGTGTTATGGGTGGCGTCGTGGGAGGCGTGCCAGGAGGCTCCAGTTCGGGTGTGATCGGCGGCATTATAGGCACCGCTCCGCCGCCCAAGGTGGCAACGCCGCAGAAGCTCAGGGTTTCACAGGGCGTGATGGAAGGCAACTTGGTTCGCCGTATTGAGCCGGTGTACCCGCAGATGGCCAAGATCGCGCACATCACGGGCGACGTGATCCTGCAGGCCACCATCAGCAAGGCCGGCGCCATTGAAAACCTGCGTGCAGTACAGGGGCATCCAATTCTCATTCAAGCTGCTCTGGATGCGGTGCGCCAGTGGAAATACAAACCCTACGAGCTCAACGGGGAGCCGGTAGAAGTGGAGACCACAATCAAGGTCCAGTTCCACATGTAGCCCCGATACTCTTGCAAGCGAAGGGCGGAACGCTTTGCAACCCGCCCTGAAATGCAAAGTCAGGAGAATCCAGCCGCTTCTACAGAAGGTTCTCTGTTCCAAGCCGGAGTTGCTGCTGGCGCTCCCGGCAAAAAGTTCTCAAAGTTCCTGAGGAGGAAAACTTAAACTCATGCTTGTCGCAAATCTAGCAACTCACATTTTTATCAAAGCGCA